>CBFHXS010000019.1:0-30412 GCA_965659845.1 Brumimicrobium sp. | reverse complement strand
GTGATGGTGCTCCTGAGATTGTAACAACCAACCAGCTTGGCAATAATATTACTGTGCACACTAATAATGGTACAGGGTTGTTTGGATTTTTCTCTACAAATTATACATCTAATGATACCGGACCATTGAGTGCAGTAATTGACGATTTTGATGGTGATGGTAATAATGATGTTGCAGTTGCTAATTTGGTATCAATCGCATCAACTGGTAATGTTGCTATTTTCGTAGGTGATGGTGCAAATGGTTTGGCTTTTGATCAATCATACTCCGTTGGTATGGATCCAAGAGAAGTCATTGCGAATGACTTTAATAATGATGGACTTCCAGACTTGGCTACAGTTAACTTAGTTAGCGAAACGGTCACTGTTCTGTTAAATACAGGAGGCTCTCCTACAATAACGGCTCTAGGGTCAACTACCCTATGTAACGGTGGAAGTGTTGTTCTTCAGTCAACTCCTGCATCTAATTACTTATGGTCTAATGGTGAGACAACTCAATCAATTACGGTTACAACGGCAGGTGCTTATGATGTTTCAACTAGCAGTGGAATTGGTGGATGGTGTTCTTCTCTATCAAATCAAATTAATGTAACAGTTGACGCCGGACCCGTTCTTAGTTTCACCGGTGATACGGATATTTGTGTTGGAGAGTCAACCACTTTAAACGTTTCAGGAGCAACAACCTATACATGGTCTAACAGCCTTGGTACTGGTGATACAAAAACAGTATCTCCTGGAACGACTACTACATATACAGTAGTTGGTGATGATGGTTCGGCATGTACAGGAGAGATTGATATAACAGTAACTGTAAACCCTTTGCCAGATGCGACTTTTTCAGGCTTAAGTGCCCAGTACTGCGAGACTACTAGTGCTGCAACGCTGATACCTGTAGTTGCTGGTGGTACATTTTCCGGTCCGGGTATCAGTTCTGATCAATTTGACCCAGCTTCAGCAGGTGTTGGAACACATAATATACAATACAGCATTACTGATGCCAACTCTTGTTCTAATTCATCGATTCAGAGTGTTGACGTTTTGTCATCAGTAATTGATTCAGATTTCACAGGATATAGTCTTGAATACTGTATTGATGGAGCATCCTCTACACTTGTTCCAAATCAATCGGGAGGTACATTCTCAGGAACTGGTGTTACGGGAAATGTATTTGACCCTTCAGTTGCAGGTATTGGAGTTCATACAATTACTCATGAGATAACGAGCGGAGGATGCACAGGTTCTACTACTTACTCTGTAGAAGTATTTGCTTTGCCAGATGCAACATTTACAGGATTGAATTCAACTTATTGTTTGAACGATGGCTCAACGACTTTAGCACCTACTCAATCAGGAGGAGCGTTTAGTGGTCCTGGAATTTCTGGAAATGATTTTGATCCAGCTACAGCGGGAGTTGGCGTTCATTCTATATCTTATTCGATCACTGATGCGAATGGATGTGTTAGCTCATCGAATCAATCAGTTGAGGTATTTGGCTTGCCTGATGCTACGTTTACTGGATTAAACGCTTCATACTGTATTGATGCAGGAGCATCGGTTCTTTCCCCAACTACAGGAGGAGGTGCACTCAGTGGACCTGGAGTTTCAGGGAGTAGTTTTGATCCATCAACAGCTGGAATCGGAACACATTCTATATCATACACTTTAACAAGTGGAAATGGATGTGTGAATACATCGAATCAAACAGTAGATGTAGTTCCTTTACCCGATGCATCATTCTCAGGATTAAATGCATCATATTGTGTAAACGGAGCAACTGTATCTCTTACACCAGCTCAATCGGGCGGAACATTTACGGGTACAGGAATAACTGGTAATGACTTCGATCCTTCATCGGCTGGAGTAGGAACTTATATTATTACATACTCTATTACTGATGGCAATGGATGTGTAAATTCTTCGAATCAAACTGTGGAAGTTTTCCCACTACCGGATGCGGTTTTTACTGGGATAGCTTCAGATTACTGTGTTGATGCTGGTGCTGTTACTTTGACTCCGAATCAAATAGGAGGAGTTTTTGGTGGACCAGGAACAACTGGAAATGACTTTGATCCAAATATCGCTGGGGTAGGTGTGCATTCAATTACTTATACAATCACAGATGGGAATGGATGCTCTAATTCAAGTAATCAGTCGGTTGAAGTATTTGCATTACCAGATGCGAATTTTACAGGTCTAGCCCCGAATTATTGTATTGATGCTTCTATAACTACATTAACTCCAACGCTTACAGGAGGTACGTTTAGTGGGCCTGGAATATCAGGTGATGATTTTGATCCGGCAGTAGCAGGGGTTGGAACTCACATCATAAACTATTCAATCACCGATGGTAATGGATGTGTTAACTCATCGAATCTAACAGTAGAGGTGGATGATCAATTTCCAGATGCAACTTTTACTGGTTTGGATCCAGATTATTGTCTTAATGATGGTGTAATATCGCCGATTCCAGCAGTTGGAGGAGGAACATTTAGTGGGCCAGGAATAACGAGTAATGATTTTGATCCGTCTGCTGCTGGAGTAGGTGTTCATTCCATAGATTATACAGTTACGGATATTAATGCATGTACTAGTTCTTCGATTCAGACAGTAGAAGTATTAGACTTACCGGATGCCTCTTTTTCTGGATTGAACCCAACATATTGTATTGATGCTTCAACAGTAACACTTGCACCAACGCAAACGGGAGGTACATTCAGCGGAACAGGAATTTCAGGAAATGACTTTGATCCAACTGCTGCTGGTATAGGAATTCACACAATTACTTACTCGTTAACGAATGGGAGTGCCTGTACAAATACTACTAATCAAACGGTGGAGGTAGTTGATTTGCCGGACGCGTCTTTTGCTGGATTAAATGCCACATATTGTGCAGATGCAGCAACTGTATCGTTGACAACTACTCAATCGGGAGGTACGTTCAGTGGTCCGGGAATGACGGGAAGTGATTTTGATCCTAACGCTGCCGGTATAGGAGTTCATACAATAACTTATTCTATTGTTGATGGGAATGGTTGTTTGAACACATCGAATCAATCAGTTGAAGTCCTGAGTGCTCCTGTAGCTGGTTTTACTGGTCTAGCTGCAACATACTGTTTGAATGAGACGAGTGTAACATTAACTCCAAATCAAGCTGGAGGAACTTTTGGTGGTTCCGGTGTTACAGGTAGTGATTTCGACCCTTCAGCTGCTGGAGTGGGAGTGCACACCGTTACTTATAGTATTACAGATGGAAGTGGTTGTTCCAGTACAAGTAGTCAAGTTGTAGAGGTATATGACTTACCTGATGGAAGTTTTACAGGATTATCTTTAGTCTATTGTATAGACGGTACTTCAGTAAGTTTAACACCCTCTCAGACGGGAGGTACTTTTAGTGGCCCGGGTATAACAAGTAGTACTTTTGATCCGAATGCTGCAGGTGTTGGTTCACATACGATTACTTATTCTATAACTAATGGAAATGGTTGTTCATCAACTACTAGCCAAACAGTAGATGTCGATGATCAACTTCCGGACGCTGCTTTTAGTGGTTTAGCTACAGTATATTGTGAAGATATTGCGCCGGTTACGTTAGTCCCGAATCAAACTGGGGGTACTTTTTCAGGTTCTGGTATATCAGGAAATAGTTTCGATCCAATTGTAGCTGGTGTTGGAACACACATTATTACATATTCTATAACTGGATCAAACACTTGTTTAAACTCTACTAGTCAGACTGTCGAGGTTATTGACTCTGTAGATCCAAGCTTTTCAGGACTTTCAATGGAGTACTGTTTGAACGATCCTTCATCTACTTTAATTCCAGTAGAGACCGGTGGTACTTTCTCAGGCGCAGGAACAGCATTGAATTCTAATGTTTTCAATCCTTCAGTAGCAGGTGTTGGAACGCATACTATAACATATACTCAAACAAACTCGAATGGATGTATCAGTAGTTCAAGTCAAGTAGTAGTAGTCTATGATGTTTTAGATGCTTCATTCACAGGTTTAGATCTTACATACTGTGTTGAAGAAGTTGAGGTTGCTTTGACTCCTACTGTTTCCGGTGGAACATTTACAGGGAATACATCAGCAGATTTATTTGACCCAGGACTGGCAACATTGGGTGCAAATACTATTACTTATACAATAACAACAGTTCAAGGATGTAGCTCGACAACTTCACAAACTACTGAAGTGTATGATCTTCCAACGAGTACTTTTGTTAGGAATGGTCTTACCTTAACAGCTGATGCTTCGGGGCCAGACATATCGTATGAATGGTTTTCGTGTTCTGGTGACTCAGTAATTCCTGGAGAAAATAATCAAATAATAGAGGTTACTGAGAATGGATCATATGCGCTTATCATTAGTAACTCTGGTTGTACTGATACCTCGGAGTGTGAAATTATTAATGATGTTAGCTTGAGTTCAGAGAGCAAATCTTCGGTTGTAATCTATCCTAATCCAAATAATGGAATGTTTACGATTGATTTAGAGATTGATTCTGAAATAAAAGTTTATGATGCAATAGGTAAATTGATTCATACGAAAACATTGAAAGTTGGTGCAAACGTATTAGATTTGAAGAATATAGTTGAAACTGGAATTTACATTATTGATATTTCAGATGAAAATGGGAATAAGAGTATTCATAATTTAGTAATAAGACAGTAAAAGGAAATCGTAAGACTTACGAGACGAAAAATGTGATGTGAAGGTAAAGACTTGTTTATGAATTTAAAGGATTACATAAAAATATTAGTGGTAGCAGTTTTATTAATTGTTGCTCATTCAAGATCTTTTGCACAAGATCTAGGTATTACCGCTTCTATTTCGCCTAATAGCGGGTGTGACCTGACGACAACTGAACAGATTTCTGTAGTTATATTGAATAACAGTAATACGCTACCAGCGTTTGGAGGAACGTATACTTTGAGTTATTTGATTGACGGAACAGGACTTGTTCAGGAGAGTCCTGGAGCACCTATAAATCCAAATGCTACGTCAAATTTCACATTTACACAAAATGCTGACTTGTCAGCTTGCGGATCTCATGAAATAAAGGTCTGGATAGATCTTCCTAGTGATGGTAATCAAGTTAATGATACCATTACTTGGACGGTTCAAAATGACTGTACAGTTATCCCTGGTAACATCATTGCTGATATGCTTGTTTGTGAGGGTAGTTCAGATACTTTGGTATTAGATAATTGGGTCAATGGGTCAATTATCGACTGGGAATTCTCCACGGATAATGGCTCAACATGGAATGGTTTAGGCGTCACAGATACATTCTATATTTTTAATAATATTACAGTAGAAACCCAGTATCAAGTGCTCATAGATGGTGGTTTCTGTCCAAATGACGTGTCAACAACTGCAACTGTATCGGTCCAAAGTAACCCTGTCGCTGGTACGTTGAATGCTCCAGACTCACTATGCATCAGTAATGCTTCGGGTTCAATAGATGTTATAGGCAACTCATCTGGTGTACTAGATTGGGAGTTTAGTGTAGATAATGGAGCAACTTGGTCTATGGTAGGGAATACCAATACTACAGAAAACTTTGTGAATCTAACACAAACTACTTGGTATCGGTCTCTAATTGATGGAGGAGTCTGTCCAGATGTTTACACGGATACAGCTATCATTTATATTGAGGAAATAACTGACCCTGGTTTGCTGGAGACGGATACACTGATTTGTGAAGGTCAAAGTGTCAATTTAGAATTATTGAATAATTTCGGAGATATATTGGATTGGGAAAGTTCATTGGATGCAACCAACTGGAATACCTTGAGCACGACTGCTCCGCTTTATAATACTGGATCGCTGACAGTTCCAACATATTTCCGAGTGATTAGTAAAAACGGTATATGTCCAAAAGATTCGTCAAATTCGGTTTTCGTAGATGTACAGGAAGAAGTTATTCCGGGTACTATAGATGGAGCAATATCTACATGTGCCTCAAATGCAACAGGCGTATTGGAGTTATTAGGAGCAAGCTCAACAGTTTTGCAATGGGAGCAATCTACAAATGATGGTATAACTTGGACTCCAATACTTAATACCACAACTACTGAGGCGTATAATAGCTTAAGTCAGACTTCGTGGTATAGAGTGCTTGTTGACGGAGGTGTGTGTAATGATTTGTATTCAGATACTGCAATCGTAGCAGTAGATCCGCTTTCGGATGGAGGTGTTTTAACGCCTGATACTTCAGTTTGTGAAGGAGATAATATTGATTTATCGGTAACAGGATTTGTTGGAGATGTTCAATACTGGCTTGAGTCTATTGATGGTGGAGTTACATGGACAACTATAAACGAAACTACACCCACGATCACCACGGGCTCAATCACTACAGAGACAATTTACCAAGTTGTGATTCAAAGTGGTATTTGTCAGCCTGATTCTTCAAATATTATAACGTTAAACATTCTACCCTTGCCTATGGTGGATGCGGGTGCAGACGTTACCATAATGGAGGGCGATACAACTGTGCTTTCCGGGAGCGGAGGAGTAACAGGAATATGGGTTCCAGGAAGTTCTCTTACTGATTCTACTATTCAAACTCCAGATGCTTTTCCAAATTCTACCACTACTTATGTGTATACGGTTATAGGAGCGAATACCTGTCTGAACTCTGATGACGTAACTGTATTTGTTGAACCTCCATTTCCAACATTCAGCATAAAGAATACAATTACAGCAAATAATGATGGATATAATGATAATTGGATTATTGAGGGTATTGAAGCCTTTCCATCTACTTTTGTTGCGGTTTATAATATTTACGGTAAGGAAGTTTATTCAAATGGAAATTATCAAAATGATTGGGATGGAACAGTAAATGGGAAAATGCTTCCAAACGGAACTTATATGTATGTTGTTATTCCAGGCGGTACTAGTAATGAGATTAAGGGGAACTTAACAATCATGGGGAATGAATAAAATATACTTAATCATATTGTTCGTTGCTTCTTTATGTACTTTTTCGAGTGCTCAGCAAGTTCCGTTTTTCAATCATAACATTATCAATCCATTTGTATATAATCCTGCAATGGCTGGCTACTCTGGTGATATGAATGCTTTCGTTGTAAGGAACCAACGTTACATGGGATATGGAACGGGAGCGAGTAATAATATGTTGACTTTAGAAGGTAGTTTTATTATTCCTAATTCCGGATTTGGAATGATCTTAAATCATAATTCAATTGGCTTAATCGATCAAGTTAGTGCGAGCTTAAGCTACTCTTACCATCTTAAAGTTAACGACGATCACGATTTGAGACTGGGGATGAGTGGAGGATATTTAGATAATAGAATAAATACTTCTTCAATTGATGTTTCTCAATTAGATGATCCGTTTTTAGTAGGTCTGCGACCAAATGTAGGATCATATGATTTTAATTTTGGGGCGACATATTCATTTAAAAAGAATACAAGAATCGGTCTTTCAATACCTCAGTTAATAGGTAATAAGGTTAAATATAGTAAGGAGGATTCTAGAGGCTATTATGCCCTTGCTCGACATTTCATGTTGAGTGCTGAACATGATTTTAGATTTTTTGCTGATGATAATATTGTAATTAAACCGCAAGTATTGACAAGATATATTCCAGGAGCTCCCATACAATATGATGTTACTGCTCATTTAGATTATAAAAATATTGGATGGTTTTCTGCAACGTATAAATCTGATTATGCAGTACAGTTTAATTTAGGTTTCCATATTAAACAAGATTTACATGTAGGGTACAGTTATGAGTATGTAGTTGGTTCATTTAGAAATTATTACTCAGGATTTAATCATGAATTTCTTCTAGGGTATACCTTTAAGTCTCGTAAATCTAAAAAAGTAGAAGTAATGATTCCCGATCCTGAAGTTGTTAAAGAGAATCAACGACTTGCAGAAGAGTTGATGGATAAGGAACGTGAAATCGAAAAGAGGGATAGCTTGTTCGAAGAGGAGGTAGAAAAGAGAGTAGAAGAAGAGCTACGAAGAAGATTGGCAGAGATTGAAAAAGAGAATAAGGAAAAAAAAGTTGATAATGACCCAATTACTAAGGAAGAACAAAAGGATTTAAAAGAGGCTCATGGGAAACAATTTGAAGAAACCGATGGAACGGCATCTCCTAGTGGATATTACGTTGTAATTGGAGTATACAGTTCAATGGAGAATGCTTCAACTAAAATAAATAGATATAAAGGCATGTTCCCAGATAGTTATGTCGTTATTAATAATGAAAACACATACCATTACGTAATAATTAAATATACGAACCAAAGAAGCGAAGCATTCGATGCACTATCCAAATACAGAAATGAAACAGGTGAAAGTGTATGGATATTGAGATATATTAAGTAATTATTCTGATAGATATGGGCCTTGTTGAAAGATATTATCACCTTGTTCTGATAGCTATTGTTATGATTAGCCCGAATATGCTAAATGCTCAGTTTACTTTCGATTATTATGATTCTATTCAAGTTATTAAAGGGCTAGATACTTTAGTTCAGCCATGGACTGGAGGAATAAATCATACTCAAGTTTCGACCCTAGATTTCAATTTTGACGGTGAGGAAGACCTTTTTTTATTTGATAGAAGTTCAAATAAAATATCTTTATTTATGAAGTCTACGGATGGAGTAAATGATGTCTATAAGTTTCAGATTAATGCTCACGCACACTTTCCCGCAGACTTAAGGTATAGAGTAAAGCTTGTTGACTTCAATAATGATGGTAAAAAGGATATTTTCGCTTTCACTTTTGGTGGGGTTAAGGTATACAAGAATGAAGGTAATCAAAACGATGGCCTTCAGTGGTCGCTATACAAGGACCCTGTAAAATTTGATAATAACGGTAATACGAATAGCATATTTGTAAGCAGTGATGAAATTCCCGCATATACAGACGTAGATAACGATGGAGATATTGATATCCTTACTTTTCACTCTTCTATCGCAAGAGTTGAATGGTACAAGAATTTGTCTATTGAGAATTATGGAAATGCAGATTCTTTAGAGTTTGTGCTTCAAGAACCTTGTTGGGGTGATTTCGTTGAAAGTGGTTCGGGGAATTTAATCGAATTAGATTCACAGCAATTGCCTTGTGGATCGGTTATCAAGTCCAGATTAGATAGGGATGAGCAGTTTGCTAGACATGCCGCAGGAACAATGCTCGCTATTGATATTAATGATTCAGGATTAAAAGATTTAGTCATTGGTGATGTCGGTTACAATACGCTAACCCTGTTAATCAATGGAGGAGGTCCGCCTTCGGATAACGCCTTTATGATCAGCCAAGACCAGAGTTTTCCGAGTAATACAACCCCTGTGGATATTTCTACTTTTCCTGCAGCATTTTATGAAGATGTCGATTTTGATGGAATAAAGGATTTACTTGTAGGCACAAATGCAAATGGAGCATCAGAGAATACAGAGAGCTTATGGTTTTATAAAAATCTTGGAACAAATGACAACCCAAATTTCTCTTATGTTCAAAGGGACTTCCTTCAATATGAGATGATTGAGAATGGAAAGGGTAGTAAGCCAACATTAGTCGATGTAAATAATGATGGCGTTTTGGATCTTTTGGTTTCTAATTATTTCAATTACAATGATGCTGGGTCAAATCAGACAAAAACCCAATACTACCTGAATACTAACACGAATGAAAATCCAATTTACAGATTGCTTTTAGATAATTGGAACAACTTTGCGAATAGCGGATTAGGCTTGAATGCTTCTCCTACATTTGGAGATTTAGATGCTGATGGAGATCAAGATATGATTGTTGGGTTTCAAGATGGATATCTATATTTTTATCAGAATACTGGGGGAACTGGATCAATGAATTTCTCAACTCTGCCAGTTCCACTGACCGATTTAAATGGAGATCTGATTCAAGTATCAGGATCAGCTTACCCTCAGCTTTTTGATTTGAACAATGACGGCTTAAGTGATCTCGTTATTGGTCAATCTCAGCAGGGTATTGAGTATTTCGAAAATATAGGGACGCCTTCAAATTATGAGTTTAGCTTAGTTACCGATAATCTTGGAGATATTGATCTTTTAGATCCACAATATTTGCAAGCAACAGGAACACCAAACTTTATTAGAAAGAATGATACTACATATTTATTTGTCGGTAATAAAGCAGGTAAAATTCTCGTGTATGACGACATTGAAGGTAACCTTCAGGACGGAAACAGCTTTAACTTAATTGATGACGAATACCTTGGGTTAGATGTAGGAGAGTTTTCTGCACCTTTCATTTCTTCGCTAGGAAACTCTGATGAGTTTTTGTTATTGGTTGGTGGGGATTTAGGAGGGATTCTATCTTTTAAAACTACAGATTCTTCTTCTCTATCTATAGAAGAAATAGATGGTTCAAACCTTTCTGTAGTTACTTATCCAAACCCTTCTAATGACGGGATATTCAACTTGGAAGTAGAGAACTCTAATGACTTTCTAACCTATGAGGTTCTTGAAATCAATGGAAGAAAGGTAAGAGATAAAAAGAAGTTTTATCAAAGTACAACTATTGATATTTCCAAAGGTTCGCAGGGAATCTATGTTGTTTTAGTAAGAGATCAATACAACTCAATTATCTATTCAAACAAGTTAGTCGTCATGTAAATTTATTATTGATCATATATTTTGACATTCGTGAACGAATAATGCGCAAAAGCAATTAAACCACGAATGAACTTCTTTTACATCTAAAATATCGATTATCTTTGTCTTTCATGAAATGGATAGGGGAAAGAATCAGTTTTAAAGACCACAAGGATAGTGTGACATTTGTAATCTATCCTCCTAAGGTTGGGTTCAAGAAGAACCTTGTATTAATTTGGTTCGTTTTATGGCTTTTAATTGGGGGCTATGTCACGACTCAGTTTTTCTATGAATATTCTGAAAAAGAAAAGATAGCTTTATTCGTGTTTATGGCTTTCTGGTTATACTTTGCCGTGAGAGTTCTAAAAGCCTTATTATATCTTTTCAAGGGAAGGGAGTTTATCAAATTAGATCAGACAGCTTTGCGCGTCAAGAAAGCAACTGGTAAATATGGTAAAGCCAAGCAATATTTTCTAGAGAATCTTACTAAGTTGAGAGTGAACGAATTTAAGTCAACTTCTATCCAGAAAGTTTTTGAGGATTCCATTTGGGTGAAAGGTACAGATAGAATTCAATTCGAATATATGGGTAAGCACTACAGCTTTGGAAGAAAACTTGATGAGAAAGACGCAAAGCTTGTTTTTCAGATCATTACGAAGCGAATTAATAAGTATTTAAAGCAAAAAGAGAAGCAAGGATAATACAACCAATGTTATTCAATTATAATTGGATAGTTGCTTGAGCCTTTTTAACTTTACTTCAAATTCGCTTAATGAAATTTACTACTACTATTCTATGCATTTTGATTTATTGTGCCTTTACCGCTGAGGCACAACTTCCAAATACATCAATTCATCAAGAACAATTACAAAGCTATAACGCTAAAGGATATGATTTTCAATATTATGAGCAGAATAATTCTCCTGCTCAAATAAATAGTCAGGTTAAGAATAATTGCACTCTAGAGAAGTATGTTTTTGGTTGGCACCCATTCTGGAGTAATGGCTTGCAAGTCAATTACAATTGGGACTTATTATCTGATATGTCTTACTTTTCTTATGAAGTTGACGCATCTACTGGCAACGCATTAACAACACATGGCTTTTTAACAGCTCAGGCCGTAACAGACGCTCTTAATAATGGTGTTCGTGTGAACCTTTGCGTAACTCTTTTTTCGAATCATGCGACTTTTTTGAGCAGCGCAAGTTCACGCCAGACTCTGATAACTAACCTTATTAATTTGGTTCAGAGTCGCGGAGCTCATGGAGTGAATATCGATTTTGAAAGTATGTCTTCCTCAGTTTCTGCTGATTATACTTCTTTCATGATCGATCTGTGTACTCAGATGCATAATCAAATACCAGGATCTCAGGTTTCAATAGCTATGCACGCCGTTGACTGGAGTGGGTTTTATGATATTCCTGCACTTGTACCACATGTAGATCTTTTTTGTATTATGGGATATGATTACTATTGGACAGGGAGTTCTAATGCGGGTCCAAATGATCCGCTTTACCACTTTCAAAACACGTACAATTATACGTTGTCGAAATCCACAACATATTATTTGGAAAGAGGTGTTCCACAATCTAAATTGATACTTGGATTGCCATATTATGGGAGAGAGTGGGAGGTAAATGCTCATAATTTACCAGCGTCAACCACGAGCAATGGAACAGCTGTATTCTATAATACGGTAAAGAACAATAATAGCGGCGACTACGACATTGTCAATAGAAATTATGAGCCAGAAAGTCGATCAGTCTATTATAATTTTTTCGATGGTGGGAATCCTGTTCAGTGTTTTATATCTGAAGAAGAAGAACTCGGCGAACGTATGGAGTTTATCAATCAAAGAGGACTTGCTGGTATGGGTATTTGGGCATTGGGTTACGATGACGGATATACTGAGTTGTGGGCTGAAATTCAAGATCACTTTACATCCTGCTATGAGCAAAGTTGTACCGGCACTTTCCATGATATTGGAGGAGGTCCGCTCAAAAACTACTATGATGATGAGAATTATACGTTCACAATTGCTCCAGATAATGCAGTAAGTCTTGATGTTAATTTCACTTCTTTTGATGTGGAACAAGGGTTTGATTACCTATATGTTTATGATGGTTACGATGACAATGCTACTCAAATAGCTGGGAGTCCGTTTTCAGGAGTAAACATACCTGGTTCGTTTACCACAACTTCTGGAGCTGTTACTTTTAAATTTACCTCTGATGGAAGTACTGTAGGTGGAGGATTCGAAGGGACTTATTCATGTAGTACTGATATTGTCTCCCCTTCTACGAGTATTAATGCTCAAAATACAAGCTGGCAAACGGATGATTTTAACCAGGTATTTACAGATGAAGACGACGTTAACGGAGTGGGAATTCATAAGTCGTACTACCATGTAGGTCACCGCATAAATGGTACTTGGAAAGCAAATGAGAATCGCGGCTTCTTGAATGATCACTTTGATGATCAAGATATAAATCCGGACTGGACAGCTGAAAGTGGTACTTGGTCCGAATCTACAAACAATACGCTGGTCCAAACCGATGAGACGCTCGGCAATACCAATCTTTGGACTGATTTGAATCAGAGTCTCTCGAATCATCATGTCTATCACTGGAAGGGGAAATTATCTGGTTCAGGAACGAATCGACGTGCTGGATTGCATATCTTTTGTGATGATGCAGTTGCTACCAACAGAGGCAATTCTTACTTTGTTTGGTTTAGACTGGATGATGATAAAGTACAGTTCTATAAAGTTGAAAATGATGCCTTCGGTGCTCCTAAAGTGGATAATGCGTTTGATTTCCAGGAAAATGTGTGGTATGATTTTAAATTGATCTATGATCGAATTGATGGTGGAGTTTGGATTTATATCAACGATGAACTTGTAGGACAGTGGAATGACTCATCGCCAATTTCTTCTGGAGACTTTATTTCTTTTAGATCTGGAAATGCAGAATTTGAAGTGGATTCACTTACAGTTTATAGATCGAGATTCTCCTCAGTTAATGTAAATGTAGGCAATGGACTCAATGATGATATACAAGTGCAGAATTCATCCCCAAGTCAATCTGCGGGAAGAGTGTTGTCCATAGTGAAAGATAATGCGAATAATCTTTCTCAAGTAGATGAATCATGGATTGATGTTGATTGGAGCCCTCCGCATCACTTTTACCTAAATGATGGTGATATTGCCGGACTAGATCAAGACACAATATACGCTAACATTGTGTTGCAGGCGCATGCTAACTGGTCTGCAATAGACACTCATTCTATGGTGAATGAATACGAGTACGCAATAGGAACTCAACCGAATTTGGATGATGTTGTCATGTGGACTACGAATAATTTGGATACGTCTATTCTTGATGTTTCATCATCAGGATTTATATGGGGAGAGTGGTATTATTTTTCTGTTCGATCAACAAATAATGCTGGGCTTGTCGATACTATATCTTCCGATGGTTTTAGATTGATGTCAACAGCTGGATTGAGTGAAGATAAGTTTGGCGTTCCGCGACTGTTTCCTAATCCATCAAACGTTTCCACTACTGTTCGTGCGAAAAACAAAATTGAACGGGTCTCCTTATATGATTTGAATGGAAAATTAATATCTACTCAAAAAGGGGAGGGAAATGAGGTGAAAGTTAATGTTAGCTCTATTTCGAGCGGAGTCTATATTCTTCGGATTAAAGAAGCGTTCAATACCTATGAGTTAAAGCTCATTAAAGAATAAGTGACTACTGTTTCGTTTCTACGATAGGAAAATCATTTCCAAAACTATATCCTGTTGGGTACTGAGGAGAGCCTTTGTATTTCTTTGATAATTCAGGCACTCTGCTTTCGACATAAGCCTTTAGTTCGCTCGCGCTAATGATTTGATCAGAACTAAATAGTTGTGTTAACTTATTGTTTGAAGTCATTAATTCGAGTATGGCATATGTAAAGACCCCATGCTTGAGGTCGCTCGATTCGTTGGCGTACTCCATCTCCTGAGAAGCAGTAATAAAGAATGTTCCGCTACTTCTAGCTAGCTTAGCGATGGCTTTTTCACGCTCAACCCCTCTGAAGTTTCCTGATTTCAAAGCTCCTCCTGATTGACAAGCGTCAATAATGAATAACTGCTTTTGAGCAGGTATGTCCTTGGCGATCTCGAATAGTTCATTTCCTGATAAGCCTTTTGAGGAAACATCATCGAATTCCCCATACATATTGGTAATATCGTTCATTACTAAAAAGAAACTCGATTCGTTGGTTTTGGGCTCTGGTATCATTACCCCATGTCCAGCATAGTAAAACACAAATATATCCTCTGGCCCCATTTTCTTTTTCAATTCAGTAATAGAATTTATTACTTCTTGCTTATTCACTTCCTTGTTATAAAGTGAAAGCGTATGTATATCCTCGAAAAGTTGGTCAGCGTTGTCAGATAATTGTTGAGCAAAAGACTGCGCATCGGCTTTAGCATAATTCAGATCATATGAAGGGTTTTCGTATTTATTGATGCCTAGTGCAACAATGAATAACTCTCTTCTGCCTAAAAGCGTGTCATATTTTATGGAAAGTCTTTTTGAAGGAGATCGAAGGTTTTCTTCTGTGATTAACTCAAGCCTAAGTTCATTTTGTCCCGGAACGAGTTCTACTTCAAATTCTTTTGTCTTACCAACACCTCTAAATACAGGATTTGACTTAAAATCAATTGTTGATGCTCTTTTGTTATTGTTGAAAATAGCTATTGATTTAAGGTCAGAAGTCGAGTTAGCATAGTCTACTGATAATTGCAGTTTGTTTGAATTGTGGTTGTACACTGAATCGGGAAGAACTGTGACTAATTTATCCTGAAATGATTTCAGCTTTAATTCAAATGAAGGAACACCATCCATCATTTGATTTAGTCCTCTATCTTGAAGTTGTTCTTGTTTAGAATTCAATTGTTCGAACAGCTTAGGTGTATAATACTTATCGAAGAATAGGTCTATTTCGAGAGATTTGAAGCCTTGAACGTAATTAATGTACTGCATAGCTTTAGCTGTACCGTCAAAAAATCCATTTGGTGACATAAGGATCCATTCGTCTTTATCTATGACATGTAACGTATGCTTTAGTTCAATTGAATCCTCGTATAGTTTCCAGAATTGGATCTCTCCGTTGGTGCTTCTGCTGATCAGTTCATTTTGATTGGTATTCCATTCTACCCAGTTTACCCCAGAGGAATGAGCGCTGACACTTAATTTTTGCTTACGTGTTACATAATTATAACCATATATCATTCTGTTTGCATTGCCCACAATCAATAAGTTATTTTCTTGTACGTGAGTGATGCTAAGCATTGCCGTTTTGTTGTCATTTGAAAATTTATCAAGCAAAGTTCCCGTATTAAAATCCCAAATTTTTAACCAACCGTCCCTGGAAACTGTCGCGATATGCTGATGACCGTCAACTTCGAAAAAGCAAAAATCGGATATGGTTCGTGAGTGGCCGCGGAATTTATTCAAGTATTCCTTTGTATCTGACTCGTATAAACGCATATTTTTTTCTACATCACCTATCGCTAAATACAAATCTCGAGGAGAGAAATCTACGACGAATCCTGTATTGTTTTTGAAATCTATGGCATCAATCAATTTAGGAGGTTCAATACTTATATTCTTGGTTTTCCAATGTTTCACAACTCCTTCCCAGCTTGAAGTAATTAATTCATCTCCATTCTCATTGAAGGCAGAAGAGAAAATATAACGAACATGAGGTCTGAATGTCCAGATGAGTTTGCGCTTCTCATAATCCCATAACTTCATATTTCCTTCTGCATCACCAGTAAGAATAAGTGATTCCTTTGGGTGAAATGTTATTGAGAAAATAGGAGAGGAGTGATGAATGAATTGAGGTAGAAAACTGCCCTTTTCCATATCTTGAATAACCACAGAGGTATCCACCTTACCCAGTGCTAATAGTGTTCCATTCTTATTAATCGCAGCAGATGGCTGAAGCTTTAAATGATTAATAATATTTTGACTATACCAGGACGAGTAATTTAGAGATTCTACTTGTTGTTTTTTATCGTTAAGTAATCCGCTGAACGTTTGCTTTACTTTTCGATTGGTCACATTGACTGCTTTAATACCAAACAGTTCATTGCTAACTAATTGGATAGGAATAGAAGGATGTAATCCACTTTTAGGTTGATCCTTATCATCTTCTATAGATTTATAAGACTTATTATTAGTAAGATTTATATGTGTATACTCTTCATCATCTTTCACAGTAATCCATTGGTTGTCCTTAGAAAATTTGATACTGTTTGCTTCAGGAACTGACTTGAGATGATAAAGCAACTTCCAATTTCCAGTTTTGTAAACTCTCAGTCCTTCATCTCGTGCAAAAGTGGCGAATAGACTACCATCTTCACTGAATGTGATTTTCATTTTACATCCATCACATTTATTCTCAGACTCAAATTCACGAACTATCGAACCATCTGTAATATTGAATATGGTAGCTTTAAGTTTGTTAGAAGCGATAGCTAAAAACTCTCCATTGAAGATGTAATGATTTGGTTTGTCAAATTCGATTAACGTAGTATCTTTCTTTAATCTATCGATTAGTTTTCCTCCTTTGTAATTTTCGATTTCAAATGAGAAGGTCTGATCCTCTGACCAGCTGCGCTTATCAATTCGAGCTGAAAAACCTTTCTTTAATTTAATGATAGATTTGTCTTTAATATTGACTTGAGTGAAATTATCTCGATTATCTCCTATGAATACAAAATCTTCAATTGGTGAAAAGTCGACGGACATCGGGTATGCATTGCGCTCTTCATAGGTGTGCATAAAGATCAACTCTACACTGCTACAGTCTACTATTGTAACTGTATTGTCAAGGGATGATGATAGTAGCATAGTTCCATCTGCCGAGAATTTGAGATCAAGTATTTTGCCAGTATGTTGATTGAAAGTTCTAATCTGTTTGCCAGAATGATAGTCCCACAGGATAATTGAATGGTCTGTACTGCCTGTTACAAAGTAATCTCCACTAGGATGCCACTCAATGATTGAAATAGGCTGTATGTGCCCTTTCTGTACAATTGTTTCTACAGATTGACTAATCGAGATAAAGGACAGGGTGAGTAGTAAAAGTAGACTGATAGCCAAACGCATAGAATTCAGTTTGTTGTGTGTTGTAAAGTTACGAATTACAAAGCAGATGATTTGGGATAAACAAAAAAAAGGACGAGTAAATCCTCGTCCTTTCGGTATTTCGTTTATCAGTTTCTTTCCAACTTTTATGGACTGACAAAGCTAATTGAGACATTAAAGTAAGGAGCAGGACCAACTGTACCTCTCATAGAGAAAGGGTCATCACCTGCAATTCCAAATACTCTATATGTTTCATTTCCATTATCTAGGAAATCAGCATCGTAGGAGTAATTAATTCTTACACCTGCTTGTACTGACCACCAGAAAAATCCAATAAGTTGTCTTTGGTACTCAAGACGCGCTTTGATCTCTCCTCGTCTCAATTCAAAACTACTAATCTCTCCTGGAGTAGGGTTTGATAATCCATCTATTCTATAACTAGCTCCTTCCAGTGCAAAACCTGCAAGTAGTAAATTTGTTTTGTTGAATGAATACCTAAAGTGCGCACGAGCTGGAAGTAAAGCCTCGATTCCCCATTTACGATTTTCAGAAGTGAAATTATACAGTAAAACAGGGACATAGTTCGGTGCTCCAACTCTATATGTTCTGCTCAATCCAACAGCCCATTGAAGTCTATCGTGAGGTCTTCTTCCGAACAAAGCTGCAGCCGAATATCTGATGAATTGATTTCCTAAATTGCTAAAGTTATAATCACCACTAACATCTGCTTGACCTTGAAAAAGCAAGAAGTTTGTTGCATTAAGAGGTTTATAAACTGTCGTAAATAGTCCTGCAGTATGTAAGCTGCGTCCATTTAATTGTTGACGCAATCCACCTTGAGTAGAGGTGCCTTCAGGATCAAATCTATATGCAGACTGCATGTAGTTTGCACCCATCTGCCAAATGATTGAATTTTTTGAGATAACAGGAATATTGGCATTTATTCTTAATCCTCCTGTATACTCAATTTGACCTTCTTCAGATAAGTTGTTTGTAAAAGCCTCTGAAGCATCCTCTTCATAAGGAAAACCATTCTGTTGAATAGTAGTGAATTGGTAGCTATGGGATAGTTGCTGTTCATAACCTACAGTTATGAATCTGGCAGGACTTAAACCTACAATTTTCGCATTGGCGAAAGTCTTTGACTCACCTCCTGCGTATTCAACGTCGCCATAGGCGTCCCAATCAATCTCATCATCCTCTTGAGCTCTTAAATACGAGCTCAAGGGGATAACAAATGAGATGAACATAACAGTTACATGACGTAATCCTTTCATGTTTGCTATCTTTTAATTTTTAATCGTTTCCAAATATCTGTACGACCAAATGTTTTGATACCAATGTATCCACGAATATCAAGTGTGTTTTCATCTTTAAGTGTGATTACACAACTATATGTACTTCCGTTTTCTGGGTCGTAAATTGTTCCCTCAGTCCATTCACCATCTCCTTGGTATTCAAAGTCCTTTAACATTCTGTAACCTCTCAATGGAGCTGAGTGCATAGATGGATCTGGATTGTTTTTATCAACTTTTGGTTTTCCAGTTTCTGGATCTTTTGGTTCTTTTAACCAAACAATTCTTCCGTAATATTTCCCGGCAATTTTATCAATTTTGATTCTTGCTTTTCCATGACTTGGTTCCCATATTCCAATTAAAGCATCACCATCTTTCGCGTCCTGAGCAAATGTTCCATTCGTAAAACACGTAGTAACTACTGCTAATAATATCAATAATACATTTTTCATAACAACTTGATTTAATTAATAAATTTTATTTATTCAATTCGAATTCAATAACAGTTCTAATTGATAAGGTTGAAGTTGGATCCTCTGCTAGGTTTACATCTGCAACAAATGTTATTTCCTTTTGCTTTAGTAGCTCCAAAATGTCTTCTTGTTCATCGGCTACTGACATTTCAAAACTTTCTTTGTCTCCAGGAACAGGGTTGATTACTCCAATTCTTTGCATTTTAGTATCGGTAGTTGCCAACTGCATAATGCACTCTTGTAAAATATCTGACTTTCCAGGTTCAACCATTTCTATCTTTATCGCTGTTACTTTCGCTTCATCAAACGAATCAATATCTATGCCATCTAGATCAACGTTCCAAATTCCAGTAAGTGTATTGGAACCTGCAAATGCATATTCTTCTGACATTTCAATACTTTCGGAAGTTACTTTCTTTGTGATACCTTCACTGCATGAAGCTACAATTAGTAATAGTGATAAAAGACCGAGTAGATTAAATTTTTTCATCTGTTTTAGAGTTTTGACAGTAAATTTAAAAATTATGCGCGAATAATAAAATAAAAATTTAGCTTTCTTTAACAGTCCTAAATAAGGTTGTTTTCTGATAAGGAATTGTTTGTTAACCCTTTCTATATCAGTCTTAAATCGTTGCTTCTTCGGAGATTATCCAACTTAGAATATCATTGTTTCTTTGTTGGATTATTAAATTCCATGAGTTTTTCTCCGTGATGATTTTTCCAAAAAACTTTTTCCAATTGTTGAAATTCAGGTTTTCTTCACCTCTCACAAAATGCAGCTGAGTGTTGTTTTGAAGTAGTATGAAACTTTCCGAAGAAACATTTATTGAGTCAGCAATTGATACTTCTTGACATTTACTCCCAAAACAATCCAGCCAATTATACAATGCATTTATTGTTCTCAAACTATCACTAAAGTACCATGACTTTAATTGTATCGCAGAGCTATCAAGTTCAAAAACCTTATTAAAACTAGAATCTGTTTGAACACGATCTGGAATAAATGTCCAGGAATCTCCAAAGACTTCAACTTGATTGTCTTGAAAACGATTTCCAAATTCATCAAATAATGCAATACTTAAAGGGTCTAGCTCAACTTCTTGAGACTCGCTTGAATCTGTATAATTATAATCGCCTGTAGCTTCGGGTATTATATCGCTGACTTCTATAGTTTCTGTATTCTCTTCTTGAGTGCAGCTAAGTATAGTATACAACGGTAAAATAAGGAAGAATATATAAAGAATTAAATTATATATTTTCGATAACCTTTCGCGCATAATTTATTTGTTCAGGACTATTGTCCAAATGAGTAACTATTCTAAATGTGTTAGAACCGAATGGCATTGCGTAAATATCTTTTTCTGCCATTGCATGTATTGCTTCCGAAACAGTTTTCTCGTGATTTACTTTAGCAATTACAATATTCGTGTGAACATCCATTACCTCTTGTACCCATGAGCATTTATTTAACGTTTCCGCCAATAATCGGGCATGTTGATGATCTACTTTCAATCGATCTACATTATTTTTAAGTGCATAAAGTCCTCCTGCAGCGATTATCCCTGCTTGACGCATTCCACCTCCAAAAACTTTACGAACTCTTCTCGCTTGCTTGATAAACGTTTTTGACCCAATAAGAACAGATCCTACCGGAGCGCCGAGCCCTTTCGAAAGACATATTGAAATTGAATCAAAATAGCTTGCATACGTTTTGTAATCAATACCATTTTCAATTAACGCATTAAATACTCGAGCTCCATCATTATGTAATGGAAGTCCTTCTATATCGCACAATGATTTAATTTCTTTAATATCATTGATGTCATAAATAGCTCCACCACCTCTGTTCATTGTGTCTTCTATACAAACTAGAGAAGTCAATGGGTAATGAACATTGTCAGGATCGTTAATGGCTTCCTTTACATCTTTAGCCTTAATCCTCCCGCGATCTCCATCTAAAAGTTTAACTGAAGTTCCAGAGTTACTTGCGATTCCTCCTCCTTCATATTTGTAAATGTGTGCCTCTTTTGAACAGATTAATTCATCTCCAGGTTTACAATGGACGTTAATCGCTATTTGATTTGTTTGAGTCCCAGACGGGCAATAGAGTGCAGCTTCTTTACCGAAAAGGTTTGCGGTATACGCTTCTAGTTCATTGATCGTTGGGTCTTCTTCAAAAACATCGTCACCTACTGGAGCATTGAACATGAACTCCTTCATTTCAGGAGTTGGTTTGGTTACTGTATCCGATCTGAAATCTATGCGCATACAATTATTTTTTTCTTATTATCATCAGACCATCACGAATTGGGAAAAGTACATTTTCAACTCGTTCGTCTGATTGGATTTTTTTATTGAATATCTGTAATTGCTTTGTATCTTCATCATTCTCTTTAACAGGTTCCGTTACTTTGCCAGACCAAAGAACATTATCAGCTATTATAAAAGAACCTTGAGGAATTTTATCTATCAACAAGTCATAATAATTCGAATAATTTGTCTTATCAGCATCTATAAAAACGAGATCAAAATCCGATTCTAGTGTCGGGATGATTTCTAAGGCATTCCCAACTTTCATTTTAATTTTATCTTCCAGCCCTGCTTTTTTGATATAATTGTTCACCATATCTTCCAATTCATAATTGATGTCTATAGTTATTAATTCACCATTCTCTCTAAG
The DNA here is from genome assembly GCA_965659845.1 of Brumimicrobium sp. Classification (GTDB taxonomy): domain Bacteria; phylum Bacteroidota; class Bacteroidia; order Flavobacteriales_D; family Crocinitomicaceae; genus Brumimicrobium. The sequence goes on along the minus strand of CBFHXS010000019.1, from coordinate 8,197 downwards.
TCCTTCAGCCATGCAGATTGCAGCATATCCAGTGTATGTTCCAACCTCGAGAATTCTTTTAGGTTGAATCATTTTACTCAACATGCTCAATGCACGTCCCTGCAAGTGTCCAGAAAGCATGCGCGGTTGTAATACATTGATATGTGTTTGACGATTCAAATCGTTCAAAACCTCTGATTCTGGTGAGGTATGCATATTAACGTATTCTTCAAGTGCTTCTTCTAAAAACTCCATTTTTTAATTTTGAATAAATAAAAAGCAAATCTATAAGCCGGGTTCTGTACCAATTATAAAACTGGTGCCTGTCATTTCTCTAGTACTAACGTCACCGTTAGCATCAATCGATCTACCCTCTGAGTTAGGCGAGCAGCCCTCAAACCTCAGTTTACATGATCTTTCAGCCCATAAGGTTTACCCTGCTCCCTGCATCACTACAAAGGACGGTGAGCTCTTACCTCGCCATTTCACTATGACCTCAATTGTAACATCAAGGCTACCTATTTTCTGTGGCACTATCTGTATTCATCAAAGACGAACCCTTCCCGTTAGGAAGTATGGCGCTCTGTGCTGCCCGGACTTTCCTCTTACGGTGCAAGACCGCAAGCGACAAGCCGATTTGCTTTCTACAAATTTAAGGATTTATTCAACAATAAGCTTCGAAACACGATTCCCTTTGCTAGTTTTTAGGACAATAGTGTATACACCAGGAGATAATTCAGTAGTATCAATCTGTGCATAACTACTTTGACTATCCTGACCAATGATTTTTTGTCCTTGAAGGTCGTAGATAACGATTGTTTCAATTGGCAATTCACTTTTGATGTTTACGATCCCTTTGCTTGGATTTGGATAAATCGACGCCTTAAATGTAGATTCATTATTTAGACTTGCATCTAACCCAAGGTAGTCATCTCTGTACGTTATTGAAGTGACATTCTCAGACCCATTTATTTCTTCTGTTTGAATAAGCATTACTGGACGCATTTCATCTTTAGCCCACCATTCATATTCATGTGTTGTTCGCTCGATAGGTATCCACGTTGCGAATCCTTGAATGTCAATATATAATGAATCTTGCTCGTTTATCACATGATGAACGCGCAATGTATTATATGTTCCATTCGGAAGTTCAAGTGTACCATTTCCGTCAACTTCAGAAGATCTCTGACGGTATTGACGAAATATTGCGTTAAAAATAGGGTTGAAATCCATATTCGTATATCCTCTACTACTGTATACGTCACCAAACTCCATCGGGAATTTGTACCCTGTTTCAATAGTATCACTTCTGAAACCAACTTGTTGGCCGTCTACTTTGAAACTATAACCAGTATATCTTAACGAATCTGTATCTTTTTTTATGATACGATTGATATCCTCAATATTTACGGGGAGAAAACTGGTAAAGTCTTCAAACGGAATACCATCAAAAGGACGATAATATGAAGATATATACTGCGGGGGTGCTGTAGGTCCAAATTGAAAACTTACAATTAAACCAGCACTTGAAATTGAATATGCTTTTTCAAGTCGCTGACTATTCGCTGTTAACGTAGAAAAATCCCAAACGGAATTAACTCCAGTTGACGTGAAATCTATGGCTTGATCAATCGTGGAGGAAACTCTCGCAGTATCTTCTGCTGAGAAGAAATCAGATTCGACAATTGACAATTGAGCATGTCCGAAAGAGGCGAACAGTAGAATAAAGATTAGTGAAGATCTCATAGTTAGCAATTTGAGACAAATATAATGTTTATTAGTGAGCTATGCCGAACCGAATATTGAAAGAACCACTAACAGTGTCCATAGTAGACTGCTTGACAAACGTAGCATTTAAGACTCCTTCTAAAAATGTTACGCTTTGACTATTATCATTCGTTCCGTAATCAAAGGAATTTGTTACTGTGATCTGCTGATCTTGGTTCCCAGGACTGCTAACATAACATTCTCCATTGTGATTAATTGTAATTGAAGCTTTGTGATCCCAAGATAAATTACTTTGATTCTCAATGTTACTGAGGTCCTCAATTATGTTGTTGGTGTTTAGTCGATTTACCCAGATCTCTCTTTCTCTAAAACTACCATTTTCGAAATGTACTTTGGCTTTTAAAGAATAACTGTTTAGCCCCGAGATACTATCTCTGTAGGTAAGGTTTTGTGAGATGAGAACATCATTTCTGAACCATTCGATAGATGCAATTTCATTATTTGGAGCTTCAACTATGGATATGATTTGATTGTCTTGACCAACTAGATACTTTACTACTGAATTAACGTTTTTTTGATAACCAATCAAATAAGTGTTGCATGTGCTACCAGTACTTCCGTCAATAAACTCAATGTCAGCGCAGATGTCATATTTACCAGGTTGTTGAATAGAAATCTCTTCATAGGACTGCTCTTCCCCGTTTATGGTCCATGTAAGTTCATCGATGTATTGACTATTCGAAAACATATTTTTAGATAGTACTGCGAGAACAGTTCCATTTTCGTATGGTGCGATTGGAATAGAACTTCCTATGATATCAGTATTGAGGTCAGGAATATCAAGCATACCATCCGAAATATTGATTTTAAACTCAGAGTTATTATTCACAAGTGAACCTCTATAATTATCAACACCATTCACATTGGCAATATCCGTGTACATAAAAGTATTCGCATTTCCTGCTACCAAGTCGATATCGTAGCCATCAATGGAGCCACTTGCACTAAATACGGGATCATTACTCGGTGGATTCGGAGTGATTTCTTCCTTGGTGCATGCAATGCAAAAACTCAAAGTCGCAAAAAGAATAGATATTTTAATTGAAATCCTCATTATTTAAAAATGTTATATCGAATTGAAACCTGACCAAATACTGGATTAGTAGTGGCGGATTCATTGAAATAATCTCCTTCTTTAATGCGGTTTGAGAAACTTGTTCCTAATTTCAACCCAACAGAGAGCTGATCTCCTAACTGTTGATATATCCAAACATATCCTTGTGTAGAAAATTTATTTAATCCGTTACTAAATCCACTTATGTTTTCGCTGCTCATCAATTCAAAATCTTCATATTTCTGCATAAGCATTGAAGTATTTATAAGGTAATTCGCCTGAAGCCCCATTCCAAAACTGGTCTTACCTAGTTTATAGCCTAATTCAACTGGAATGTAAACATCATACATGTTTTGATAAGATAGGTCTGTTTGGTAATTAACCACGCCAAAGCCATAAAATTTTGCCCTTTGACTGACAACTAAATCGGAATTAGTTGATACCTGCAGACCAACGCCTGTACTGAATATAAGATTTGAATTCTTGTAAATGCCTTTGACTGCTATGCTGAAAAGTCCTGATTCAAATGGACGGCTTGTTTTATAATTTTCCATAATTCCAGCATCCAACTCCAATGCTAAATTCCAATTCCTGTTAACTCCACCATTTAATAAGTTTGATTTGAATTGATTATCAAATTCTAATTGTTTTATCGCCAAAGAGCGCATTGATTCATTAAGGGGACTTTGTTTAATAGAGTTTACATCACGATAAGCGGAAACTAAATCTCTGCTTTCATTAATACGATCTTTACTCACTAGCTCTTTTTGCTGAGAAGATATAATCGGACTAGAATTTGATTTACTTTCATTAAAGCTATCTTGATTGTTGCTGAAGTTAGAGTAAAATGAGTTTTTACGCTTCGATTCTGACGAATGTGATCCTTGGTGTGAAGCGTCTTTGTCACTTCTTGAAGCTATTTTGAATTCACTTGAATTTAGAGAGTGCTTATTTACACTAATACTTTCTGATTGAACTTGAGTGTATAAAATTCTATTTTTAACGGTTCCGTTTAGTGAGAATAAAAGCGAGAAGAGTAATATAACAGCTAAACTACCGCCAAGAGACCAGATTAATAAGAACTTCTTCTTTTTAGAATCAGCATCCAATATCGAAGAAACCTCATTCCAATAAGTAGAGTCATAATTAGGAGCTGATGCATTCTGGGCAGCATCTCTAAATATTTGATCTATATTTCTATCGTCTAAATTCATATGGCAATATTCGAAAAATTCGTTTTTTCTTGATTGCGTATTAATTCCCTCATTTCTTTCCGAGCTGTAGAAAGGTGCCATTTTGATGTTCCTTCCGACATGTCCATGATCTCCCCAATTTCTCTATGATTATAACCTTCAATCACATAAAGCATAAACACTCTTTTTGTCGATGGTTTCAACTGATCAAGTAATTTCATTATGTCACCTTCTCCCATGTTACTTTCGGCATCATTACGGACCCCTTGAGAATGATATTCGAGCTCTCGATCATTGTCTCGCTTACTTATTTTTTCTTTATATTTCTTATTCTTTCGGTATTCGTCAATAAGTGTATTTGTCATCACTCTTTTTGCCCATGCCGCAAAGGGAGTCTCATCTAAATCTATTTTGTCAAGATTCTTGATGATCTTCATGAAAGCAACATTGTAAATTGCTCGGGCATCCTCTTCATTTTTATGATAACGCATACAAACAGGCATAAGAAATTGGAAGCAAGCTTCGTAAAGCTTCTCCTGAGCAGAACGCTTATTCTTTCTACAAGCTTTCAATAGAGTGATATCCACATGGAGGTAATTCCCGATAGTTCGTATGTTCTTATTACTTTGCAATATAAGGCTTTAAGTTTTAAATGCGAAACAATTTTCTTTATGTATAGAACGAGCGGATTATAGAATGGGTTGGTATTTAGTTAAAATATTCTCATATTTCTAAAAAAACACCTATGCGATTATTTTTAGTGAGACATGCACATGCTGAGCAAGTCGTGAAAGGTATGTCTGATTATGAGAGAAGAATTGATGATCTTGGCAAGAGGCAGCTGGAAGGGTTAAGTAATTATCTTGAAAAAGAGTATAGTGGTGTTGTGTTTCAAGTTTTGTGTTCACCTGCAACAAGGGCTAAATCCACCTTAGTTGCTATTCAAAATAGCATTTCTATAACTGACACTTCATATGATCATGATCTTTACCTTCCAAATAGAGAACAACTATTGCATAATTTATGGGGAATTAAACAGGCCTCTGAAGACGTAATGATTATTTCGCATAACAACGGTATCTCTGATTTGGCCACATATTTTTTAGGAGAGACACTTTTGTTGCCAACTTGCGGTCTATTGGTTATCGAATTTGATGAAATCAAAAATAGTGTAGAACTCAGCGGTGGTTTAGGGATGGAATACGATTGTTATTTTAAATAAAAAAAGGAGGCATTCTGAACACCTCCTTATCAGTAATGAATTTGATGTATAAATATTACTTCATGATATTATCAAACTCCTCTTTACTTGAACTGAATGTTAGCAGTTCTCGAATACTCGCAAAACTTTCCTTGTCCGAGGTTCTCGGATATGCCATTTTTAGAAACTGCAATTTATCACTCTCGTGACTAAATACAGATAATATGCTTATAACCTGATCGGTTGAAATGTAACGAGAAACTAATGCTTGTTTTGCTAATGATAATTGATCGTCTGAGAAAGCTTCATTTTCCATCCTCTTTTTTAAATCCTTTGCGTCGATTAACATCCCATCATTGGAGTTAGGATCGTAAACGTATGTAAAATGAGCCGTTGGCTGTTTATCAATAAACGCATCAAGTTCATCTTTGCTTGAACTAAATGTTAACTGAGAACTGAGCGTGTAGAAGTTGTCTATATCATATGTTTTATCAAATGCCCATTTCATGAAAGATAATTGGTCGCTCTCATGCGAAAAGATAGAAACTAGATCACCAATTTGTTCGACGCTTAAACAATTGTTTCTGCATGCATCTTCAATAACTTTTCTTTGCTCTTCTGAAAAAGCTTCTGCTTTTGCCATTGTCTTTATATCAGCGATGTTCTGAATTAAAAGACCATTACAATTAACGTACCCAGTGTAACCATTGAGTTTGGAAAAACCAGTCCCTAAAGTGCTCGTATTAACATTGTTTTGAGTGTTTGAAGAAGAGTTTTGTGTCTGGCTAACATCATCTACTGATGAAGAGTTGATAGTATTTACCTTAATTGTATTGTTTATACTATCCCCATTTCCATTAGTTTGTGTTTGTGTCGAAGTTGATGTATGAATTCCAGCCCCGATGAATGTTAATACTTCTTTTTTATACGTTTCATTTTCAAGTGCATCAATTACAACATTGTAGTTTTGAGTATCATAGGTGTATCGATAACCTTCTTTAGCAATTTTTTTATTATCCACAGTAGAGTAATCCAATTGAATAAGACCAGCTACTTGATTACTGAGCATACAGTGTGTTTTGAAATAAGCAATTATGAGCTCTTCTCGCTTAAACATGTTGGCATTTTCTATGACATACTTGAAGTCTATAAATTCAGTTTGATTTACATTTGGGCTGGAACACATCGTACCAGTCTGAACGAAAGAATAAGATGTGGTTGTTTGACTCGTATGTGTTGTATTTGATTGAGATACTGTTCCCATTTGATCTTCTGGAACATTCACTTGCATGGATATACCTTGTTCATTCATTTGTACATTAACACCAACGTTTTCACCGTTTTCAGATTCGTTAACTTCAACGTTAGAACTCACCCCTGAAGTTTGAGAATTTCCAGTTGTTGAAACATTTGTCTGAACTGAAGTGTTGGTTTGAGTTGTAGATGAGTTAACAGATGAAGAAGTGTTAACATTATTCTGATCAATACCTTCAGAAGGATTGGACGTGATTTCTTCTTCATGATAGGTTACTGATGTTCCCGTGCTTGTAGATTGATTTATCGGGCGCATTCCTGCAAACCGCATTTTATAAGTACCACGCTTTTCTTTGATTTCCAGACTGTACTCTTGATTTTTTTCCATGAAACTCACGGATTTATCAACGTCTGCGGTTTTCCCATCGGCAAATACAGCTTTTACCTTATAGAATTCTCCGGGAAGACCCTCAATTTTGACATTGGTTTGTGGATCCATGTTTTGACGAATACCATTAACAATAACGTAAAAAGGTTTGCTCTCTTGTGTAAATACTACGAGATTGTTTTGTGAAAAAGTAATGGAATAAATCAATAAAAAGGAACTTAATACTATTGTTTTCATAACTATTATTTTTGAATTGATACTTTCAAAATACATGCCTAAAATACTTTATTCACCTTTCTATACCAATAAAATTGGATTTTTTTTATAGCAGTAATGCTGTATTAAGAGAATTAGATACTTTCACAAAATATTTCGTGAATTATGCGCTTTTTTTACTTATTCATTTTTCTCCTAATTTCTTACAGTGCCGAGACACAATCAAAGTTGGATAGTCTTCATTCTGTATGGAATAACCTTGATCTTTCCGATAGCGTTCGCTTGACGGCCCTTGATGATTATATCTGGGATGGATTTTTGCCTCAAAAACCGGATAGCGCTTTTAACCTTGCTTTGGTTCAGTACGTTATGGCAAAACGTTCGAAGAACGACGAGCAAACGGGAAATGCACTTTCAAATTTAGGTCAAAGTAAAATGTTTATCGGAGATCTTGATCAAGCTGAAAAATATGCTCTTAAAAATTTAAACTTTACAAAACAAGTCAATGACACGTTGGGTCTTCCTAGAGCATTCAATTTAGTAGCTCAGGTCTACAATGAGATGCTTTATTTTGAAAAGGCCAAAATGCACTTTGATTCTTGTATAATTTATGCCTTGAAACAAGATCAAAAAGACCTGTTGCCAAAAGCTTATCACAATCTGGGGGTTCTTTATGGCAATTTCTCAATGTACGACGAAGCTATTAAGAGCTACAAGAAATCACTAAAGATAGAGAAGGAGAAAGGTGATTTAAGAGGAATGGCAATGACTGACAAGCAAATCGCTAACGTTTACTTCAACATGGGTAACTTTTCTGCAGCCTATGAATTGTATACGGATGTTATTGACATTTGTGAAAAGAATAGTGGGCTAGTTGATCTATACGCTGAGACATGCAGTGATTTAGGAAACCTTTTGAATCAACAAGGGGATTATCCAAAAGCAGCGCAATATTATCTCAAGAGTATTAACATCTCAAGAGAAAAAGGTTACGTAATAACCGAAGCGATTTCTAAAGTAAATCTCGGAACGAATTATAATGAACTTGAAGAATACGATAAAGCGCTAGTGCATTTCCGGGATGCTGTTGAAATGTTTCAAGATATGGGGCATCAATATGGGGA
>CBFHXS010000018.1:0-30514 GCA_965659845.1 Brumimicrobium sp. | reverse complement strand
CAACGAGTTGGAGTTGTTCTAAGTGGTGGTGGAGCAACCGGTTTAGCCCACGTAGGTGTTTTAATAGCGCTGGAAGAAGCCGAAATCCCAATTGACTATATAGCAGGTACGAGTGCTGGCGCATTAGTCGGATCTATGTACGCTTGTGGATATTCCCCGTTAGAGATAAAAGCATACATACTGTCTGGTGAGTTTCAAAAAATGAGCAAAGGAATAGTTACTCAAGACGAAAAGTTCTTACTTCGAGAAAGAGAGTCCAACGCTTCTATGCTGAATGTTTCTTTTTCAAAAGACAGCATATTTAAAAAGTCGCTTCCAACGAATTTCGTTACCCCATCATATCTTGACTATGAAATGCTCAGAATTTTGGGAAAAACGAGTGCTGTTGTTGACCACAATTTCGATTCCTTATTTGTTCCCTTTCGCTGCGTAGCTTCTGACATTAGAAAAAAAGAAAGTGTAGTTTTCAAAAATGGCAATCTAAATGCGGCAGTTAGAGCTTCTATGACTTATCCTTTCTACATAAATCCTATTCGCATAGAAGGAAAACTTCTGTTTGACGGAGGACTTTATAACAATTTCCCCGCTGATGTAATCTATGATGAATTTATGGTAGATTACATTATCGGCAGTAACGTAAGTTACAACGCCAAAGCACCAACAGAAGACGACATTATTAGTCAAGTGACCAACATGCTCATGAGGCCCACAGACTTTAGCTTACCCTGTCAAGAGGGGATAATTATCTCGCCTAACTCCAATATCTCAACCTTTGACTTCAATAGTGCTGAATTAGCTATTCGCCAAGGATATGAATCAACACAGCCATATATCGATAGTATACAATCTTCCATTAGCAGGACTCTTTCTTCTTCAGAGATTGAAGAAAAACGAGCTTTATTTAGATCTAAAATGAAGCCGCTGAAAATTGATAAAATAACTACGACAAATGATCAAAATGAAAATCTTTCCTTCATACGAAGTAGCTTTATGAGGGATTCACTTCCCTCGCATCTTAACGAGGTTGATTTCACTAAACGCTACTTTCGTCTGTATGCTACACAACAGGTTAAATATATGTACCCTACGCTAAAGAAATCAAGCGACAGCACATTTAAGCTAAACTTGGAGGTCAGAAAAGAAAAACCTTTTGAATTAAGTGTTGGCGGTCACTTCTCTTCAAGACCAGTAAATACCGCCTATATTGGACTATCTTACTCAGATATAGGGAAAGGAGCAATTCAACTATACGCCGAATCATACTTCGGGAAATTTTATGGATCTACAAAGGTTTATGCAGATTACGATATGCCATCGATTCTTCCTTTTAGAGTATCACCGTTTTTTACACTAAATCGATGGGATTACTTTAGAAGTTCTTCAACGTTCTTTGAAGATGCCAAACCATCTTTTCTTGTACAGAACGAACTTTACTATGGCTTAAAACTCGGTATGCCTTTGAATAATACTGGTAAAATAGAACTTGAATTTCGCAAATTCGATAACGAAGATGAGTATTATCAAACTTTAAATTTCTCTAGTGCAGATACCGCTGACGTCACTGGATTCTTAGGTGAATCAGCACTCTTCTCTATTCATCACAACACCTTGAATAGAAAACAATGGGCTTCTGAGGGAAGCTACGTTAAACTTGGATTCCGTTATATCCAAGGGAAAGAACAAAGTCTTTCTGGAAACACACTACTAGAGGAATATGATGTGAGAAAGTTTCATAGATGGATTAATTTGTCACTAGAAGGAAGAAAATACTTTAAGATTTCCGATTTATTTAGACTCGGTATCTATGGAAAAACAGTGTTGAATTCACAGTCTCTCTTTTCAAATTATACCGCTTCAATATTAGCAACGACTGAATTCTCACCTCTCCCGGATAGCAGAACACTCTTTTTACAAGAATACAGAGCTCCACAGTATGCAGGAGCCGGCTTGAATATAGTATTCTCGATTAACGACCTTATCGATATTCGCATAGATCCTTATTTCTTCCAACCATTTAAACAGATCGTAAATGATGATGATGGTACATTTGGATATTCCGAAAATTTTGAACCCAGAACATTAATGGCTGGAGGTTCTGTTATTTTTCATTCACCTGTTGGTCCATTAAGGGTTTCTACGAATTACTTCCCTAGACAGGAGCAACCATTCCTAACCCAGATAAGCTTTGGTTACGTTTTATTTAATGATCGATCAATTCGTTAAATGCTATTGCAAGTGTACCTATAGATTTCTTATTTTTGTAGAAAAGAATTGCATTCTATGATTTTACCAATAGTTGCTTACGGAGATCCCGTACTGAAAAAAGAAGGAGAAGAAATTGACGAAAACTATGAAGGCCTTAAAGAGCTCATAGATAATATGTTCGAAACAATGTATCAGGCAAGTGGCGTTGGTCTTGCAGCGCCTCAAATTGGAAAGTCAATTCGCCTATTTATTGTTGATGCGTCTCCATTTGCAGATGATAATGATGATGAACAACCCGACCCTAAAGCAAAGGGATTAGAAAATTTCAAGAAAGTTTTTATCAATCCTATTATCGAAGAGGAAACTGGTGAAGATTGGGCTTTTCAAGAAGGTTGTTTGAGTATTCCCACTGTACGTGAAGATGTTTACAGAAAAGAGAAAATTACTATTTCCTACTATGACGAAAACTTTGAATTTCATGAAGAAACTCTAGAGGGATATGCAGCAAGAGTGGTTCAGCATGAATATGATCATGTTGATGGAGTGCTATTCACGGATCACTTAAGCCCTCTTAAAAAAAGATTACTAAACAAAAAGCTAAACAATATTTCAAAAGGAGAAGTTGAAGCTAATTACAGAATGAAATTCCCAGTCAAAAAACGATCAAAATAAAAACAATGAAAACTTGGATCACTTTAATTGTTTGTTCATCATTATTCATTATCTCTTCATGCACAGAAAGTAAAGAAGAGACTTCAGAGCAAACCCCAGAGAGTTTGCTTAACTCCATTGAGGAAATGGACGATTCTTTGAAAGTACTCGTTGAGAAGAGAATGCGCATAGATACATTTATAATTGACAAACTTGTCTATCATGAAGCTATAAATCGTAACAAGGCCTTTTACAAAGAATATCCGGAACATGAAAAGGCAGAAAAATCTTTAGAGAAAATAGCATCTATGTATCTACAGATTGGAGTAGATTCAGAAGCAGTAAAATGGAGAGACTCTATCCTGATAAACTATCCTGAAAATGAAAATAAAATTGGAATACTTGAAATGCAAATGAATTATTACGATTATGACAACTATAATCCTGATAAAATCAAGTATTACACTGAGGAGCTTTTAGCTATTGAAAACCTTCCTGAAGGAAAAAGAGAAGACTACGAATTTAGATTAAAACATTTGGATAAAACATTTGATGAACTTATCATGATTCGCATGCAGGAAAATGATTCTGTAAGCGAAGTCAAGGTTGAAAATATATAGGTGTTAACGCTTTGTTAAAAATTACAGCGACCTGATAAATTGAAGTATATTTGTTTAAGAAACTTAAAAACACGAATAAAATGAAAAAGGTACTATTTACATTAACATTCTTGCTAGCAGCAGTTGTTGGAATGAACGGAGCATTTGCTCAAAAGGCTGAAGTTGAGTCTGGAGCAAAAATCGAATTTAAAAAGCAAACTCACGATTACGGAACTGTAAAACAATACGGTGATGGTTCATGTGAATTCGAATTTACAAATACAGGAAACGAGCCATTGATGATCTCAAATGCAAAAGGATCTTGTGGGTGTACTGTACCAGAGTGGCCAAGAGAACCAATTGCACCCGGAGAAACAGGTGTAATTAAAGTAAAGTATGACACTAAGCGTGTAGGTCCTTTCGGGAAGAGTGTAACATTGCAGTCTAATGCTAAGAATGCACCAACGAAAACTATTCGTATCAAAGGTACTGTAGAAGCAGCACCTAAAGGAGGAGCACCGGTAAATAAAAGCGGAGCACCTGCGAATAACTAAAATTGAATGAAGCTATATTTCGCGATCATATTTATAGCAATAAATTCCGCCATTGGTTTCGGCCAATCGGCGGAATTTGAATTTTTAAAGGGTGCTTCTCATAAATGGGAAGAAGCTAATGAAGGTGTAGTACTTGAACATTATTTTGTCTATCAGAATGTTGGAGATGCACCACTCACCATTGATGATGCAAAAGTAAGTTGTAGCTGTACTAAGATACAATTCCCTAGCGCCCCTACTCTTCCAGGGCAAAATGATTCCATTTTAGTTACATTCAATACTGAAGGAAAGTTCTACATGCAAGATCGAAAGATCGAAATCTACTCTAACGCCAGGAGAAAGGAAAAGCTACGCATCAAAGTATTTGTGCGTCCTAAAGAAGAGTGATAAACGCTTAACTTGACCATTTGCTATCCACTTTTAACTGTTTACACATTTTAACAACGATTTGTTGCCAGCTCATGGCAATATTCTATCTTCGTCTAATAATCGTGAACATATGTCTATAGTTGTCAAACACCTTACTAAATATTACGGCGAGCAAGCTGCCGTTGACAATATTTCATTTGAAGCCAAAAAAGGAGAAATCCTTGGTTTTTTAGGGCCAAATGGGGCCGGTAAGTCAACCACAATGAAGATTATTACCACATTTATTCCTTCAACTGAAGGCAGTGTTGAAGTATGTGGAATGGATATCACAAAAGAATCGATCGAGGTTCGCAAGAGAATTGGGTATCTTCCAGAGAACAATCCGCTTTACCTGGAAATGTACGTTAAAGAATACCTTACGTTTATTGCAAAAATTTACAAACTCCCGAACATTAAGGAGCGCGTAGATGAAGTAGTACAGCAAGTTGGACTCCAAAAAGAACAACACAAAGTAATTGGAGCACTTTCAAAAGGATACAGACAGCGAGTTGGATTAGCTCAGGCCATAATACATGATCCTGAAGTATTGATTTTGGATGAGCCTACATCTGGACTTGACCCGAATCAGCTTGATGAAATTCGTGGACTGATCAAAAAAATCGGTAAAGAAAAAACAGTTATGTTATCTACCCACATTATGCAAGAGGTAGAGGCAATTTGTGATCGCGTAATCATCATTAAAAATGGAAAATTGGTTGCAAACGAAACTGCTAAAAACTTGCAGTCCGACCAAGAAACCCAAGTAGTTTATGTAGAGTTTGATGGAAAAGTGACCCGCAACCAATTAGGTAAAATACCAGGAGTTAAAAAGGTAGAAGCAGTTGAAGAAAACTGTTTCCTCTTAGAAACTCCTTTAAACATCGATGCCCGGAAAACGATTGCAGAATATGCCCAAAAAGAGAATTTACTTATTTTGACCTTGCGTAAAGAAGAAAAAAGTCTGGAGGCAGTATTCAAGTCCCTAACTAAATAAAGTAATTCAATCTGTTAAGCGCTTAATTTTTCGTTTCTCTGCTTTTTGAATTACAATAGGATTTCCTTCTTCATCGAGCACATATTCACCCCATTCAGGGTCAATTTCTAAACCTTCTTGATTCACTTGATTCGCTGGATCTCCCGATCCTGCGACACACTACTCCTACTCCACGTAAGTATCCGGCCGAAACTCGTAACGAATAGCATACGCACCATGCGGACGCTGTAATTCTATATCTTGAAAACCAACTACATTTCCCTCTTCTCTATAAAAAACATCAATATCAACTATAGTTTTACCCGTGGTATCACTATTAGCAGGAATTGTTCCTCCAATAGTAAAACATTGCGTTGGAGAGTAACCCGCATCGATTTGATACAAATAATTTCCATTACCATTATCCGTAAGGGGTTCTGGAGCGAAATCAGGATAACCCCCAGGGCCAGCCTGGCAGGAATTATACAGACCAAAATAAGTTGTTGGCGCAACATTAGAATATACTTCTACTCTAACTGGGTTCCCTACAATTTCTTTTTTGCAACCATACATCTGGGTCAAGCAGCAAATAATTAAGGCAACGTTGTATCTATTTTTCATCTTTTTCTGATTTTTGTGGGAAGGTGTAACCAAACGTTAAGTTAAAAAGATAAATATTTTGATTCGTGGGGCTAATAAATATAGGATCAACAAAACTTCTATTAAAAGGTGAAAACTTCAACGAAGAACTAAAAAAAACGTCATTGATTTGATAACGATATCCAACTGAAAATACCACGTGCCGATTATCGAAATTCAACTATTGATAATATCCAATCTCATCCAGTTTAATCATCGTTTGATAGCTTTCTGTTTAGAAGCTAGATATTTGCCACTTGATTCAGAGTATAAGTAATTCTCTTCAATACGAAGGCTTTCTTTATTTTTCACACTACTGATCATAATTCAGAGTAAAAAATAGGCTCGAACTATTATTTATATGGTGTTTGAAACCAAATGATAAGCCAACTCTATTAGCACGAAATATTGACTCATGAATTGATTTTGAATGATTTTCTATATAAGTATTTCCTTCCGTAATCGACATTAGCTCATGGCGGTAATCATGAAAATCAATACCCGTATTTATACCAAAAAGTAAATTGTTTTTGAATTGGTATTCTATTTTTAATATTGCTCGTTGTAAGAGGTGCGACCCTTTTTTTCACTTAAGAGATATTCGCTATTGTAAGTCATCTCATAGAAGCCTACATCATACCCAGCCTGCAGATTGAATTGAGAAAAAACTTTATGATTAAAGCCAATAAAAAGTATGACAATTAGAAAAAATTTCAAAATATACTATAGTTAGTTAATAATGACTTTTTTTTGAATTATTCGATCACTTCTTGCAAATTGCCATCAGTAAACCCAAAGTAATTCAGGAAAAAGCCCGTAGCTAAAAACCCAATCAAAGGTGGAAGGCTTACTTTCTTCATGGCTAACCCACTGAGAAAAGCAATACTCAACCACAACGCATTAATATAGATTGGATTCATACCAGAAAGTTAATCCGAAATTAAGACAATCTTACTATCTAAGGATCGAATCTTTTGAGCCAAAATTTAAAGTAGAAATAAGGAATAATAGACCGCAAAACCATCCACGTTATGATTGAATACCAAACGATTTCCAATCCAGGCGATAAATAGTGTCCAATGAAAAGAACAGGCATAAAACCAAGAAACGTAGAGATAAATAAAACGTTTCTCAAAAACTTCGCTTTCCCCATCCCCTTGAAAACGCCATCCAAGGCAAAAGCAACTGCATTGATTGGTAAACAAAGTGCAAAAAGAGGAAGCACGTCCGGATAAATTTCCCAGACCGCATTATTGTCAATCAATAATCCCATAACTGATTGATCAAAAAGTAAAATCAAAGCAGCCAATGTAAACGCAACGATAACACTTAGCATTAGGTTACGGTTCAAGTTACGCTCCATTGCTTCTTTATCCCGGGCTCCAAGAAACCGACCTGCCATTGCGTTAGCTGCTGTAGCAAAAGAATCAAGGAAGAATGCTGAAAACAACCAAAGATTCAAAAGTACTGCATGTGTAGCGGCTTGAACCGTTCCATAAATATTAGCGAATTTATGTGTAAGAATTAAAGCGATGTTTAAGGTTAATGTTCGTAAAACCAAATTTCCCGCAATCAATAACAACTCCGGGAACTTTGGGTTAATTCGTTTAATTGTATTGAAAAGCTGAATTTTAGAATGAAAGATGAGAAAGTAAATCGTCATCGAAAACATGATAACCTGAGCGATCAAACTGGCATAAGCGGCCCCTTCTACTCCCATTGGCTCATTGACACCTCCCCAACCTAATACAAACATAAAGTCAAGTAAAATATTCGTAGTTCCACCCACAACTGAAATTACCATTGCCCACCAGGTATTTTGAATTCCTCTGAAAACACCAAAAACTGAAAACGTAATCAATGTAAAAGGGAATCCTAAAACACGGATATCGTAATAACTGACAGCATCTCTTAAAATGGGACCAGTTGCAGACAAAAGATGTTCAAAGATCCAAGCTGAAGTGACAAACGTTCCCAGCATAGCGATCACCCCAACAATTGCATTGAAATAAATCATTTGAGGAATAAGTGAGGCCACGGTTCTCATCCTCAAAGCACCATAAGCCTGAGAAACTACCGCTGAAATCGCACTTTTCATCTGAGCAAAAATCCAAACCAAAGCGGAGAGCATACTTCCCGCAAGTCCTACAGCGGCAACAGCAGATAAATTCTCATTGGTAGCATCAAACGATTGACTACCGATATTTCCTACCACAGCAAGGTCGGTAAGCGATAAAACTGGTTCAACAATTCCTCCTAGCATAGCAGGTAGCGCTAAGTTCCAAATTGATCGATATGTAGGCTGCTTAAGTCCTGTTTTCATTGATCAACAAAGATACAATAGAATTTTAAGTCCATCCCTTTAAACAATTCTTGAAGTAAATTTTCAAAATCTATTCCTACATTTGCGTAAAATCAAAACTTAATAGATATGAATAAATTATTTTTAATTCTTGCAGTAGCAGCGATGTTCTTTGTAACGTCTTGTGGCGAAAGTACTGATGCAGTTGAGTCAGGAACGTATGAGGGTGAAATCACAGAAGTAGAGGCTGACAAAGACGAAATCTATGTGAAAACTGCTGAAGGTCAAACGTTAGAGCTATACTTCATTGATGAAACTGTTCTTACGAAAAATGGAGAAAATGCTGAATTTTCTGCACTTGAAGAAGGTCAAACCGTTGAAGTTGAAGTAAAGAAAGTAGGTCAACGTCTTGACCCTTTATCTGTAAACATTAAGGAATAAAAAATATGGACACCGTTCCATCAATTTGGAGAACAGAAGTGCTGCATGCACTTTCTGTTCACCTTCCTATAACTGCATTAGTTCTAGCTACGGCATTATTGCTTGCTGGTATTTTTTTAAAGAAAAACTGGATCAACCCAGCTGCTGGATTTTTACTCATTACTGGAACAATTGGCGCTTGGATTTCAATGCTTACGGGAGATGCTGCTGATGGCATAGTATCGAGAAATTTATGTGACCCCACAGTACTGAAAGATCACGAAAATGCAGCATTAACAACCTCAATTCTATTTTCCATAGTAAGTGCAATATACATTTCCCAAAAGATTTGGTTAAAAAATAGATTCGACTTATTGCTAAAGTCAATTACCCTTATTCTCGCGATCGCGGGAACAGCCTTCCTAATGTATGTTGGTCATCTGGGAGCTTCTCTGGTATACCAGCAAGGAGCTGGAACGTATCAACCAAGTGAAGATTGTATAGAGTTTTCTGATTAGACCTTTACTGTTTTACAACTTTACGGGTCATCACTTTTCCGTCGCAAACAACCTTGAGGTAATAAGTACCGCTATTTAGGCGTTCCGTATACAATTGAAAAAACTGACTTGGTCCCTCGATAACAAAAGTATCGTTCTTATAAACTACCTGTCCTAAACTGTTTATCATTTGAATTGATGCATTTTGTCGTTGATTCGCTCCTAGATGTATTGTTAATTGATCCTTATGAGGATTGGGATATACACCAAATAAAATTGCCTCATCTTTGGCTTCGCTTATTTCTTCAGAAAGATTGAGGTAGTCATTAATATCATATGGTTCAGATGGCGCTTCAATGCAGTTAAGGTATCCAGCAGTCGCTAATGTCGCTTGTCTGAGGAATCGCTCACCGTCATTCACGTAAAAAGCATTAGCCAATGATTCACCTGAATTTTCATTTTCAATATCGTCAAGAAAATACCACT
This sequence comes from Brumimicrobium sp., assembly GCA_965659845.1. Classification (GTDB taxonomy): domain Bacteria; phylum Bacteroidota; class Bacteroidia; order Flavobacteriales_D; family Crocinitomicaceae; genus Brumimicrobium. Next base: position 20,780 of record CBFHXS010000018.1, on the reverse strand, counting down.
CTGCTTGAGTTTTATCTTTATCCACATTTAAGATCACATAACCGTGACTCGTTAAATCCAACCATTTAATGTGAGGATTAAAAGACTGGACAACACTACTTCCAAATCCAATCGGAAATCCTGGTGAAGTCACACTCGTAGCAACAAACTCAACACCTGCCGAGTTGGCTCCAGTTCCTGCGTCATAATTATTCATCGGAATATCGTTTGCCCAGGAAGTATGAATATCACCTGTTAACACCACGAGGTTTTCAATACTATTGTTCATCACATGGTTCAGCAGTTGATTACGCTCATAATTATAACCATCCCATTGGTCGGCATTGACAGGTACTCCAAACGCCTCAAGTGGAGAAATCATAACTTGTTGACCAATAATATTCCACTGTGCTTGAGAGTTGGAAAGTTCTGTTATTAACCAATTATATTGTGTTGCACCAAGAAGGGAGCGATTTGGGTCATCAACATCTGACGAAGAAGCTCCAACCTGTTCATCTCGTCCTTCTAGTCGTGTATCCAGCATGTAAAGATTTAATAGATCACCGTAAGAGAATTTCCTGTAGATGGATTGATCTGCATTAACATCTCGAACTGGCATCCACTCGAAATAGGCCTTCTTGGAATTTGACTTCCGAGTATTCCAAAGTCCTTCATTTGGTTCAGTATGATTCTCTGCTCCATCTTTATAAGCATCGTTTGCAGATTCATGATCGTCCCAAATACAAATGAACGGATATTGTTGATGAAGATCCTGTAAGTTGTGATCCAAACGATAATGCGAATACCTTAATCTATAATCCTCTAGTGATACGATCTCATGGCTTGGCGTATTAATTCGATCAGACATATTAGCACTGTAACCTCCTGTTTCATACTCGTAAATGTAATCTCCTAAATGAATAATCGCATTCAAATCATTTCGTTCAGCAATCTTTTCATACGCGTTAAAATACCCGTGTTCATAGTTTGAACATGAAACTAGTGCAAACCTGACCAATTCATTATCTCCAACATCAGCCGTTCTAGTTCTTCCTCGTATCGAATATGAAGTATCCGCCTTAAAATCATAATAATAGCAAGTTGAAGGACTGAGTCCAGTAGCGTCAATTTTAACAGTATAATCTCGATTTTCATCCGTAGTAAAAACACCCTGATTTACGATATTGGTCATACTCGTGTCTGTTGCTATTCTCCAACTTACATCTATTGAAGTAACTCCATTATCGGGAGTAACTCGTGTCCAAATAATCACACGATCCGATAGTGGATCTCCAGACGCTACTCCATGGAGAAATGGAGCTTCATTGGTTTTTAATGAATTTCTTAGTTGGCCAAAAGTCGTTGTAGAAAGCGCAAGAAAAAGTAAGATTGTAAATCGCATGATTTATCTGATTAATTGGCGATGAGAAAATGATTCGTTTTTAGAAGAAATAAGGACAGTTAAAAGACCTTTGTAACCTGTGAGAAAAGACGAAGTGCTGAAAAGTGTTCCTCCTTCGGCGGTTCGTTTTGCTATTACTTTTCCTTCTAATGAGATAAACGTTAGCTGAAAATCTTCTTGATTGTCAAATGCTCTTAAATCAATGTAGAATTGAGCATCTGAGGGATTAGGAAAAATAGATACTTCATTCTTGCTCTCCTGGCTTATACCTGCTGTATTTACTCGATAATATATATGCAACCGTGCAGCCTTTTGGCTATCATTATCATGGGAGAAAGCTGACCTTCGTCCACTTCCTTCAACGATAAAACTGACAGCATTTCCTTGTTGCCAAAGCGACTGCGTTATTATTTCTTCAACAATTCCCGCCAAATTAGGTGTTCTCTGTTTAGGTCCACTTTCGTCTTCACTATCCCAGTTTGGAACGGTCCAGTAAACAGAAGTGTCTGATTGAGTTCTTGAACTGATGTTATAATCCAGATCTGAAAAAGTAGAAGAGTTGAAAAACTTATCTCCATGGAGTTGTAAAACAGCTGGGTCTGTGTCTTCTGATTTCACAGTAAACTGTATAAATACTGAATCGATGTGCGCGTCTTTAGGGATGTCAATGTTTGTAAAACGAATACCAATCCATTGATCTTTTGAGCCAACCCCCAAAACTCCATCATCGTGAGTCATCTCAAGATCTGAGCTCGTTAGATCAATTCCACCTCCATCAATATTCTCCTCCGCATCATCCGAATTAGCAATAACAGTAGTAGAAAAATAGTTGGTTTGGCCTTGTGTGATAAGAGCAAAAGACAACGCGAATAGTGCGCTAAAAAGTTTCATAAGTAAAGTGTTTGTGCAAAGAAACATGCTTTCTGCATTGAATCGTTCAACCAACTATTATCTATTGATTACTGTTCAATTAACTGTATGAAGAAAATATTAACGTTTTACAACTCTGTGCGATTCCACAGTGCCATCTGAGTAACGAACGTGGAGATAGCTTACGCCAGAGCAGATTTGTGACATGTCAACCTGTACTTGTTCCGTTCCTTGAAAATCCTTGATTACACAGGCTTTACCGAGACTATTGTATAGCTCTATTGTCCCTTCTTTAGCAGGGTCTATTTTGAGAAAGACAACGTTTTCAGTAGGGTTAGGAAAAACAGTCGATGGGTTTAGTTTCGACGACTCTTCTAGATTCGATACATCTATATCATTCGTTAAATATAACACAGGTCCGTTGGAAGGATTCCAAACCGAAACATCAGCTGGAAGTTCTTTTCCTAGATCGTCATTCGTTGAGGCCTGGACATTTCCTTCACCATCAAATCGAACACATTGAATAGTTGTAGTATCCTTGGTTACACGTATGAAAAAGAAATTGTCAAATACACCTTGATCCCTAATGTAAGGTTTTTGATTCGCCCCTGCATAATCGAGTTCTCTATGAGGTGCTCCCCATTGACCTTCTCCAATATAAACTACGCCATTCTCCATATCAACCTCAAAATCTGTTTCAGAAGCATTAGCCACGGCGGGATAACTCCATTTGGTACAATGACCGTGCGATTCGGATACAAGGCGAACATCAGATTGCTCAAATAAATTAACCCAACATGTCATTTGCTCTTGAACTAAACCATAGTTATTGGCCATTCCAAATGTTGGTATATGGTACTGAGCAAATTTCCAATAAGGATCATTTCCATTCCCACTACTGTGAATCTGTAAGTCGTTGATCAACCAATTTAGCTGGTCAACATCATTACACGCATCCATTTCAGTGTTCAACATGTACATTCTCAATAAACCATTGTGGAAGTTCAGGGCGTAATATTCATCTTGAGGAATGTCAAACAAATTGTAATTATCATCATTATCCTCATGATTCCCAAGAGTATGTGTCATTGGGTACATTCTACCATCTGTAGAAATCGTTTCTTGCCAGTCATCAAACCATTGATCCCATTCATTCTCAGTGTTAGACGTAATCTGATTCATTACAAAATCACCGTTAAATGCAACAAAGTCAGGTCTTAATTTTGCAACCAATCGGTTACCTTGTCTCCTGATTTCTAAGCAATCTCCACTCGGACAGTCTTCAACATAAACACCTAGTACTTTAAATCCGTCTCGTGAATCCCCTCCTGTAATAAAAGATACAGGCTGATTCGGATCATCTGATAATGTTTTAAATTTATATCGATCCGTAACGACTCCATTTACATCTCGAATAACGAAGTAATACATTGTATTTGGAGTCAATCCTGAAAGTCGAGCAAAGTGTCTTGAATGACCATGTGCATTTCCAGTTCTATCTGATGGATGTGTATTAGGATAAGCTGTGTAATTCCCACCTTCATCAACTTCGCCATAATGAACGCTCCCATTATCTCCGCCCCAACCTATAACAATTGTGGATGAAGGATCATCTCTGAAGGTAAGGCAATACTGCTCAGTGAATGCATGTGAAAAAGACACAATAGAAATTAATAAAGCAACGAGAAGTAGTTTCATCTTATGAGTTTTGAATGATAGGCTGTTTTCTTTTGACACGCTTTCTTCTGCCATGAACTAGGAACAGCTCATACCAATGCTTTGGTAAACCTTGAACTATCAATAGTGACAACGGTAAAACCCAGTTCGCAGCGCGCTCCACGAATGCTAAAATTGGAAGACCGGCGATTGGTCGAATAAGTGCAGTTGAGAAAGCCCAAATAGTGGCCCAAATCAGAATAATTCGCATAGGAAGCAGTATAGCAAAAATTGCAATCACTAAGTCCATGTAACCGATCAGTGGCATTAACTCTATTGCGGCATCATACTCAAATCCTACTGTGGTTAAATAACTGATCCAACTCGGTTCGACGCGAACAGCAAAAAGCCCATGTCCTATAAAGGTACCCGCAACACCGAGTCTCATTAAATATTGTCCCAATTTTGGCATAACATCTATTTCATGCAAAGGAACATTCAACAAATAGAATTTCTATTATCGAAAAATTAAGCCTAGATGAATTTTATAAAAAGTCAATATAAAATAGCTCTCACTCTAGCGAAAATATCAGTATTTTCGTCCCACATATTTGATTCGAATGGACTTATTAGAAACAATTGTTTTAGGAATTATTCAAGGACTAACGGAGTTCTTACCTGTTTCCAGTAGTGGACACTTAGAACTAGCGAAAGCTATTTTCGGTGGAGATGTCGTGGGCGAAGAAAGTATGATGACCACGGTAGTTTTGCATTTCGCAACTGCATTAAGCACTGTAGTTGTCTTCAGAAAAGATGTTGCTGAAATTTTTAGTGGATTATTTAAGTTCAGGAATAATGAAGCCTTCAACTTTTCAATGAAGATTATTCTATCCATGATACCGGCTGCGCTTGTTGGATTTTTCCTGGATGATGTGATTGAGACCTTTTTTGATCGCCAAATTCTTCTTGTTGGATCAATGTTAATCCTGACAGGAGGACTCTTGTTTTTAGCCGATAAAGCCAAGAAAACAAATCAAAATGTGAGTTACCCAAAGGCCTTGATCATAGGTATTTCCCAAGCAATAGCAATTTTACCAGGAATCTCTAGATCAGGAGCTACAATTGGAACTTCAGTACTGCTCGGGATAGATCGTGAAAAAGCTGCTCGTTTTTCATTCTTGATGGTTGTACCATTGATCTTGGGAAAAATGGCAAAAGATATACTTGACGGTGCATTCAGTGGAGACGCTGTTCCTTTCTTAGAATTGAGTATTGGGTTTATTGCAGCATTCATCACCGGATTAGTTGCATGTACCTGGATGATCACATTGGTAAAACGAAGCAAGTTGAAATGGTTTGCAGTCTACTGCTTTATCGTTGGAACTATTGCAATTGTTTGGTCAGTAGTTTAACGTCCTGCGTTCGAGAATGGTCTGCCAATCAGAAACATCGTAGGTCGTTTACTAAGATCAAAAGCATTCTCTCTCCAATCGGCAATCGTCATGGTCTGAATCCGTTCCGTAGGCAAAGTTAGATCACATGCTATACACAAGAACGTTGTGTCCATACATTCGTTCAAAAGATCCTCAAGCACATTCATATTGCGATAAGGTGTCTCCATAAAGATTTGAGTTTGGCCTGTTTTCGTTGCCATTTTTTCAAAATCCTTAAACGTTCCAATGCGTGGTTTACGATCTCTTGGAAGGTATCCATGAAAAACAAAAGACTGACCGTTAAAACCACTACCCATCAAACCAAGAAGTATTGAAGAAGGACCCGTTAAAGGACTTACAAAAACACCTTTTTGGTGTGCATATGCAACTAAATCTGCTCCGGGATCAGCTATTCCAGGACAGCCTGCTTCTGAAATAATTGCAACATCATATCCTTCTTTTATGGGTTTGATCATTGCGGGAAGCTCAGACGGGTCTGTATTCTTATTGAGGATGTAAAATACACTTTCGTCAATAGGAAATGCTCTATCTAATCTTCTCAAATAACGACGTGCAGTCTTAATATTCTCAACCGCAAAATGCCGCGTATTGATCGTCAGCTTTTTGACTTCTTCAGGGATGACATGTTCCCAGTTGTCTGAACCCATTGTTGTTGGAACAAGTAATAATCTACCTTTCGCCATTGTTTGATTTAAATTCATTTATAAGTCGGTCTGTCGCATCATCGATTAAATTAAATACATGCTGAAAACCTTCATCTCCTCCAAAGTATGGATCCGGAACCTCCATATCCTCACCAGGGTGAGATAGATTTAAAAATAGATCAACCTTCGTTATATCTTTATCATTCCGCGCCAGCTTAATGACATTTTCATAATTACTTTGATCCATTACATAGATACGGTCAAAAAGATCAAAATCTTCTTTAACAAATTGTCTACCTCTTAATTCATCAATTGACAAGCCATTAGATTTAGCAGTTGCTCTCATACGATCATCAGGAGCTTGACCTACATGCCAGTCTCCCGTTCCTGCTGAGTCAACCTCAACTGCAAGGTTATGATCACTCACTTTTTTTCTAAGTAATCCATCTGCCAAAGGAGAACGACATATATTCCCCAAACAAACCATCAAAATCTTCATATTACGTCGCTTTCTGTTTTTTAATAACCTTCCAGAATAGAGCAGGAAAAAATCGTTTTAGTGTCACCGCCTTTATTTCTTTATTTCCAATCAGTACCTCTTTCTTTTTCTTAACCGTTGCGACTAATAATTGTTTCACACATTCTTCGGCCGACATACCCGTTGCCTGATTATGATCCATCTTACCATGTGCTGAACCATCTTCTGTTAACGCATTTTTAGAGATCGGCGTATTGATTTTCCCAGGGCATGCAATCGTAACATAAATATTGTTCTTAGCCTCTTCAAGCAAAACACTTTCATAAAAACCATGTAAAGCATGCTTTGAAGCACTGTAAGCAGATCTCAAATAAAAACCAAACTTACCAGCAATACTCGACGTCACAATAATATGACCCGACTGCTCCTTTTGCATATGAGGCAAAACAGCCTTGGTTAATGCGATGTTTCCGAAATAATTGATCTCCATTATCCTGCGATCTACTTCCATAGAGGTTGTTGAAGCCTCACTTCGTTGAGATACGCCTCCACTATTGAACAGATAATCAATCTTCCCATATTTTTCAATAACTCTATCGGCGAGTTCTTTAAAACTCACATTATTGTTCAAATCCATTTGAATTATGGTGTGAAAATCATTGTGAGGAAGTTCACTCTTGATTACTTCGAGTTTATCTAAACTACGTGCAGACAGAACAATCTTAGCACCAGCATCAGCCAATTGTCGAGTTAGTTCCTCTCCTATTCCTGAAGAAGCCCCTGTAATCCAAACCACCTTATCTTGAAAGGAATTCATAGTCACAAAAGTAGAGAAATCCGATGAATTCTATCCATTTGCCTTAAAAAAGAAAAGGTTATCTTTGCTTCTCTTTTAAAGGTTATGAAAAAAGATTTATTAAATAAAAGAAAGGTAGTTTGGTCAACATTACTTGTTTTGATGGTCCAGCTACTAGGAGGTCAATCCCAAGTCCTTTCGCAGAGTAAAGAGGACTACTCTGCAAAAAATCATTTCTACCTATATTGGGGGTATAATAGAAGTGCTTACACAAAAAGTGACCTTACTTGCGTTGGAGACGGTTATAATTTTACGATGAATGATCTCCAAGCCTCAGACAATCCAGAACGCTTTAACCCTAAGGTCTATTTTAATCCTAAAAAAGTCACTATTCCTCAGTTTAACGTTCGAATGGGCTATTACTTCAATGATCATTGGGGAGTTTCTCTAGGATACGATCACATGAAATATGTCATGAATAATAATCAACGTATTTTCCTTACTGGACATATTGATGAGAAGATAGGGGCGGAATGGAGTGGCGACTATCAAAACGAAGAGCTATTAACAAATAATTCTTTCATTCATTACGAAAATTCAGATGGACTAAACTATATGCGTGTTTCATTGGATAGGGTTGATAGACTATTTAGCTATGGTAAAAAGGATTGGTTTCAGTTAGAGTCCCAATTATCAATTAGTTCAGGTTTTATTCTTTCATTCAATGACTTTAACTTTGCTGGACAGTTTGATCGCAAGACAGTCTCAATTTCTGGTATAGGGATTTCACTTCACTCTGGATTGAGGGCTCTATTCGTGAATCATTTTTTTATTCAAGGAAATTTATCTGCTGGGCTTATGAATCAAATCAAAGTTCAAACTCGACCCAATGATAAAAACAGTTTCGCCTTTCAAAAATTTGGCTATATCTCCCCCGAATTAGTTTTTGGTTGGAAAGGTAATTTGAAAAGTAACAAAAAGGAAAAATAGGTTTATAATCTTTTTCTTACCAAATCTTCTAAGCAGTCAATAAATCTTGGGTGATCATTAGTGCTTGGTACAAGTTGAACTTTTTCACCTCCTAATTTTTCAAAATCCTCTTGATACTCCACTCCTATCTCAACCAGTGTTTCTAAACAATCCGCAACAAAAGCTGGACTAAATGCGAGTACTTTCTTTGCACCTTCATGGGCCCAATCTTCAATCACTTTGTCAGAAAAAGGTTTCAGCCATTTTTTATCAAGGCGTGACTGGAATGCAACAGTATAATCACTTTCCTTTAAGCCTAGTTTCTCGGCAATTAAACGAGTAGTTGCGTAACACTGAGCCTTGTAGCAGTAACGATTCTTGTCGTTGATCTCCGTTTCACATGGTTGATCTTCACACAATCCATCATCATATACTTTATCTACATGGCGATCCGGTAAACCATGATAGGAAAACATAATTCGATCATATTCGCTAATATCAAATTCCTTTGCCCTTTCTACGATTGAATCAATATAAGCTTCGTGATTATAAAAATCTGAGATAATAGAAAGCTCAGGAATAACCCACCATTTCCGAATGATTCGCATTGCTTTATCTATTGCTGATCCTCCTGATGCACTAGCATATTGTGGGAAAAGAGGAAGAATAATAATCTTATCATAATTCAACCTACGCATCTCATCAAGGACTTTTTCCATTGACGGGTTTTGATAACGCATGGCCATATGAACAGTAACATTATCATCTTTCAAGCGTTCCTGCAATAATTTAGTCTTACTCTCAGTATATGTTAAAAGAGGAGATTCATTGCCACTCAATTCCCAAAGCTCTTTATAGATTTTAGCTGATTTTGGAGCACGAAAAGGGACAATGATTCCATTTACCAAAATTTTTCTAGCTAACCAAGGTAAATCAATAACACGTGGGTCATTTAAAAATTCTGTTAAATACCGACGTACATCGCCAACCTTTGGACTATCTGGAGTACCTAATTGCAACAATAAAACACCTGTCTTTTTCATATCTACTAATAATCTAACTTCTTTCTCACTCTCTTAAAAACAGAGCAAAGATAGAAAGGTTTATCGGGAAACTTTTAAAACATAAAAAAACCTTCTCCATCATATTTTGCAAAAGGTTCTCTTTGTAAGGATAAAAACTACTTCTTTATGATCTTCAATGTTTTAACATTCCCATTTTGAGTTAGTTTGAAAAAATAAACTCCCTTTTGAAAACCTGAAGTATCGAAGTTTGAGATTGATTGGTCTTTCCAGACGCTACAACATTGCCCATCACATCAATTATTTGACAATCTGTATCTTATCCGTTCGGAGGTATATTTGACCTTCAGAAGGGTTAGGATATATCCTGCTATAAGATTTAAACTCCTCTGCAATACTAACATCTCCACCATTAAAAGATAAATCATCTAAATTTTTATTACATTCATGTACGTTATTAAGAATTTCTTACTTTCCTACTGATGAAAACACAAGTAGATCGAATTATAAAACATATCGCATTGATTACGCTCGTATTATCCGCTGTGATAATGGGATATATTATTTACGAATTATCGATCACTAAGAATGAAGTTGCTCAGTCTCTTGTAGAAAAGACGATAGAAAAAACACAGCATAAACTTGAGGACTTTTTTATACCTGTAAAAAAACAGCTAATTACGAGTGCAATACAGGCTCAAATGAAGCCAATTCAAGAGTTTGATCAAACTGATTACAACAAACTTTTCGTTCCCATCATAGAGAATTACGATCAGATTTCATCGCTAGGTATAGCCACAAGCGAAGGCTTCGAACATGATATAATTTTAGGAGAAGAGGATGAGTGGTTTTCACGAGAAATTGATATTAACAGTAAAGGATTCATTGAATATTGGAATGCATATAAAATTAACGGAAATAGAGTCCATATAGATTCCATTTGGACGGATACTGCTAAGCACGATCCTCGAAGTAGACCTTGGTTCACTGGGGCTGACCATCACTTAAAAGATGTACATTGGACAGACCCTTACCTTTTTAACACAAACAGATTGCCAGGAATAACCGTCTCTAAAGCGTGGGTAGACCCCTACAATGATAGTCTACACGTAATTCTCGCACTGGATTTGACACTTGAAAAAATCAATGACTTTACGCACCACCTTCACCCAACCCCCAATGGTGAGGTATTAATTACCACAAAGAACAAAGCTTTTATTATTGGAGCCCCTCATAATTCTAAGATCAAAAAAGAAGTAAACAAAACTTTATCAGCAACAGATGACATCAAACAGGAAGAGCTAAGAATAGTTCTAGACCGTGAAGGTGAAGATCCATTTCAATTCGATTCTGGTGGAGAACGATGGTGGGGAGTTTGTAAAGAATTTAAACTCGGCGAAAATCAATCATTTATGATTCTCATAGCATTACCAGAAAGTGACTTTCTAAAGGAATTAAATGAATCTCAAAGATTAATGTCTGGTGGTTTTATTGGAATATTACTCCTAACATTCCTTATCATGCGAAGTCATAACAAACAGGTAAAAAGTCAAAATCTACTTCGCAAAAAAAATGAAGATATAAACTTTAAGAATAAATTGATTTCTCATAAGAATAAAGAGATTGTTGATTCTATTAATTACGCTAAACGGATACAAAGTGCGATTTTACCACCCGAAAGACTGGTGAAGTCTTATCTAGATAATTCGTTTGTACTTTATATGCCTAAAGATATTGTCGCAGGAGACTTTTATTGGATGGAACATATAGGAGATAGAATTCTTTTCGCTGCTGCCGACTGCACTGGTCACGGAGTGCCCGGAGCAATGGTGAGTGTGATGTGTCATAATGCACTAAACCGAAGTGTAAAAGAATTCAACCTAAAATCGCCAGAGCTTATACTGAATAAAACCAGAGAATTAGTAATGGAAGAGTTTGCAGAAAGTGAAGATGAAATGAACGATGGAATGGATATATCTTTATGTTCACTGAATAGAAAAACGAATGAACTTCTGTGGTCTGGCGCTAATAACCCGCTTTGGATCATTAAAGAAAATAACGAAATTATTAATGAAGTTAAACCTGATAAACAGCCAGTAGGGAGACACAGTAAACCGACGGATTTCACTCTGCATAGCATAAAATTGAAGAAAGGTGATACAATCTATATTTTTACGGATGGCCTTCAAGATCAATTTGGTGGACCAAGGGGCAAAAAATTCAAACCTACACGTCTGAGAAGTCTGTTCTTATCGATACATAAATTACCGCTGAACGAGCAACGCGAAAGAATACGAGTTGAATTATCGAATTGGAAAGGCAGTCATGAGCAAGTAGATGACATCTGTATCATAGCGGTAAAAGTTTAATTCTTAAGGTTTCTTATTTTTGCTGTCATGCTCTCAAAAAAAACTAAATATGGTATCAAGGCGCTAACGTTCATGGCTAGGTCAAAAAATGACACTCCTGTTCAGGTTGCAGTGATTTCGAATAGTGAAAATATATCTCATAAATTCTTAGAGTCTATATTACTTTCTTTGAAAAAAGCTGGAATATTAGGATCAAAAAAAGGCAAAGGAGGTGGATACTATTTACTGAAAGACTCTAGTGAGATTCTCATGAGTGACATAATACGCTTGTTAGAAGGACCTATTGCAATGGTACCATGTGTAAGTTTAAATTTTTATGAAAAGTGCGAAGACTGCCCAGATGAAGACAAATGCAGTGTTCATCGATTAATGCTTGAGGTTAGGGACAGTACCCTTAATGTACTCAAGAATAAATCATTAAAACAATTAGTTGGAGAGTCAAATTAAATTCTTTTGCGGTTCTGCTTTCTTTAAAGAAATATTCTATTAATTTTGTATTCCCTACTTAACCGATAGGGTTTATAATTTTAACAATGTTTTTAGACCAGTTCATAAGTCAAAAAAGAATTAAAGACAAAGGAAAAGACGGCAGCGATCGTCCAATTCGTAGTGTTTTAAAAACAGTAAGCTGGAGAATTGTCGGCACTATAGATACAATCACTATATCTTGGCTATTGTCTGGAGAAATGGCTCTGGCATTCTCAATCGGCTCTATTGAACTATTAACAAAAATGATCCTATATTTCTTCCATGAGAGAGCATGGAATCAAGTAAAATGGGGTAAATAATTGAAATATGGAGATTCAAGAATTAAATAACACGCTAAAGAATTATAGTCCAGTGCAAATAGTTGAATGGGCACTAAATCAAAAAGGTAAGGCTGTTATTACTACAAACTTTCGTCCTTATGAGGTTGCCATTCTAAATTTAGTTACCCAAGTAGATCCAGCGATAAAGGTTATTTGGTGTGACACAGGCTACAATACTCCTAAAACCTATCGGCATGCCCATAAATTGATTAAAGACTTAAATCTTAATATTGATATTTACGTTCCTCAACAATCTGTTGGTTACAGAAATATAACATTGGGAATACCTGAGGTAGATACTGCAGAACACAAGATATTCTCAGATCAAGTGAAGCTTGAACCTTTTCAAAGAGCGATGAAGGAACATAACCCAGATATTTGGTTCACAAATTTACGCAAAGGTCAGACTGCTTTTAGAGATTCTATTGACATACTATCTTTAGGTGGAGATGGAGTCTTGAAAGTAAGCCCTTTTTACAATTATTCAGATGAAGAATTGGATCTATACCTTAAAGAGTATAATCTCCCCAATGAATTCGAATATTACGACCCTACTAAAGCCCTTGCAAATAGAGAGTGTGGAATACATGGTTAGAATAGACATTTGAAACACACCTAAATTCTTGATTGATGCTTGTTACTTTCAGTTCCATTTTGAGGTATAAATGTCTCAGGTAGCTATAAAAAATGTATATTTGAGAGCGAAGATTAAACTGAAATGCACTCTTTATGGCACTTGATAAAATAGGAATAGCTAAACGAATTTCTCAGGAAATAGAAAATGGATATTACGTAAACCTAGGAATTGGAATTCCAACTCTCGTTGCGAATTATGTTCCAGATGACATGGAAGTAGAATTTCAATCCGAAAATGGTATCCTTGGCATGGGGAATTATCCTTTTGAAGGAGAAGAAGATGCTGACCTAATAAATGCTGGCAAGCAGACAATAACTGCTAAACCTGGTGCTGTTTATTTTGACTCAGCGACTTCATTTGCCATGATTAGAGGTAATCATGTTCAGCTTACAGTTCTCGGTGCAATGGAAGTTGCTCAAAATGGTGATATTGCCAACTGGAAAATTCCCGGTAAAATGGTTAAAGGAATGGGAGGTGCAATGGATCTCGTAGGGTCTGCCGAAAACATAATAGTGGCTATGATGCACACCAATAAAAAAGGCGATTCTAAACTTCTCAAAGAATGCACATTACCACTTACGGGCGTTGGCTGTGTCACTAAGATTGTTACAAACCTAGCTGTACTTGAAGTTAGAAATGGAAAGTTTTATTTACTCGAGCGCGCTCCAGGAGTTAGCGTTGAAGAAATTGAAGCTGCTACAGAAGGAGATTTAGTTGTGGAAGGTAATATTCCAAAAATGAATATTTAAGGTAAAACTTGATAGATGATAAACAAACTTTCCATTCTTATCCCGGCATACAATGAGGAGGATACAATAATAGCTATTCTGACGAAAGTTCTTGAAGTTCAGCTGAGAGATGATGTTCAAAAAGAAATAATCATTATCAATGATTGCTCTAAAGATAAAACTGTCGAGCTGATTGAAAGATTCATTATAGAAAATCCAAAAGTCGATATTCAACTATTCTCTCAAGAGAAAAACAAGGGTAAAGGCGCAGCAATAAATAGAGCAATACAAGAGTGCTCGGGAGACTATCTCCTTGTTCAAGATGCGGACTTAGAATATGATCCAGAGGAGTACAATCATTTGTTAAAGCCCGTTTTTATGGACGATGCAGATGTAGTATATGGCTCGAGATTCATGGGGCATCAGCCGCATAGGATTCTTTTCTTTTGGCATTCGATTGGAAATAAATTCCTTACTAGATTAAGTAATATGATGACCAATTTGAATCTTACAGACATGGAAACCTGTTACAAATTAATTCGAGCATCAATTGCAAAGGAGATTAAAATCAAAGAGAATAGATTTGGAATTGAACCTGAAATCACTGCAAAGTTGGCGAAAATCAAACGTATTAAGATTTATGAAGTAGGTATTTCTTACTACGGTCGAACATATGAAGAAGGTAAAAAAATTGGATGGAAAGATGGTTTCAGAGCTATCTGGTGTATCATCAAATACAAATTCACCAACTAGTATCGTCGCTTTTTGAACAAGGCGTGATTTAAGTTTCTATAAACTACTGAAAACTCTAATGTTCCTCCACGATGAGAATTCCTCAAAGGAGATACGGTTGCGTCATAAGATAAACCGAATTTAAAACCTTTCCAATCAAACATCACAGTGGGTATAATAGCATCATTAGCTCTATAATAAATTCCAGCAGCAAAATATGAAGCTTGTTTTAACGCAGTAGTTTTTGTACCTTCTGACAACCTGTAGCGCCCCAGACCTCCTAGAATAATCTGTTGTTGTGGACCTTGAAAAATAGCAACTACATTTGCATCAACACTCCATTTAGAACCACTTATATCTTTAACAACGGAAGCATGCCCGACAAACTTTCGATATATAAAATCATTGGCAAGTCCATTATATCTAACAGTGGGCTGATTGACATGAAATACAGCAAAACCAGCTTGAATCTGAAGATCCTCATTTCGAGCAAATGTGCTATTATTCGCATTATATAAGTAGTTTATTCCGAATGACATGTCGAAATAATTATTGGATTGCAATGTGGTAGACTCACCATTCGCCAAAGTCGGGTCAAAAGTCTCACCATTCCATTGATCAGCAAAAACCAAAGAATTCATGTCCCCTCCTCTATAACCAATACCTCCCTGTAAACCTGTGGATAACTGATGTCCTCCTCCCATCGGTAGAATACCTGAAAGGCTGAGCATACCCTGCTTTCTTCCGTAATTCGCATCTCCTCCGATGTCATTCCAAAACATCACACCTAATCCAAGATGAGCCTTATCGTTTGCTCTTGACTTAAAGAAATTCACATCTGCGGCAATAGCTGTGGTCTGAAACTGCGTGTTAGAACCCAACCATTGAGATCTGTGACTAATAGACACTCTTTCCCAACCATTGTAAACACCGGTTGCTCCCGGGTTAATCCATAATGGATTTTGGGCAGTTTGTGAAAAATGAATATCCTGAGCCATCGAAAGAAAGACAGAAAAAACAAGGAATGATATGGTCAATAAAAACTTCATCATCTTATCAACGTTACATTTCCACTAATTTGACTTTCGGTTCCATCATCATTGGTGACCAGAACGGAATATGCATAGACTCCTGTATTTAGATAGTTACCATTGAACATTCCATCCCAAGAAAAACTCTTCTCAGTAGATGAATAGACTTCGTTACCCCAGCGATCAAAAATACGTATTGAGATACCAGCTACATTGTAACCAATCTTACCTGAAAAGAAATCATTATGACCATCTCCGTTAGGCGAAAAAGCATTAGGTAAATGAACACCTTCCACCCCCTCTATAACTGCATCTTCATCTTCAATAAAAACTGCTGTAATGTAATCCGGGCCTTGTAAGTCAACACTGTTTGTGTCTTCCACATCGGGAGCATTTAACGGCCCAACATCATATTCCCAGTGACTGAAAGTAAAACCAGGATTCGCAGAAGCTTTAAGCAAGGTTTCTATATTTCCAAAATACTCAGCATTCCAAGGAAATCCAGGTGCCCAAATCGAATTTACTTTTACTTCTCCCCCACCGATTGGAGTAACGTCTACCGTAAGATCGTATGGACCTTCGAGGTTATAACAATCGACTAGTCCGTCATTAATCGCCTGACATCTAGCATAAATAGAATCTCTGAGCTTTTGAACAGCAGCAGCATATCCTGGCTCTGTTCCTCCCCAAACCTGGATTTGTCTAGGCATTTCAGCCGCAAATGTATTAAGCATGGAATCCAGTAAAGGAATGGTATAGTCACATGAAAAATAGGTATTATTTAAATCTATGTACCTAGTTTTATAGAACTGAGAAACCACATCACTTTCATTAATCAACTTGGAAAGAATCATTGTATGACCTTGCCCTCCGGGATCTGGAAGATTTTCAACATTACATGGATCAGCGGATGACGACTCATCTGGAATCCCTGTATAGTTGACATAATGACCAAAACAAGCATCCATATCCCAAAGGGTATAGCGCCACTTCTTTTTAGTCTCAGCTGGATTTCTACCTCTCCACCAAGCGGTATTCCAGTCCAACCAATCTTTCGATACTATGAATGAATTTAACACAAAATAATCAACAAGTGAGCGCCAATTATAAAGACTATCTACGTAGTTAAAATTAGCAGCGACTCCCATATTATTATTCTGAATGTAATTCACCAGTGCATCCCAATCAGGCTGAGCATTAGGGTCGCCATATTCTGTCCACGTACCACCCCACGTTTTCAAAAACTGAATTCCTTGTTCATTTTGACCGTAAAACTCACTTTGATCGTAGTAATGTTCAATAAAATTATGGTCATCATATTTTTCTCTGATTTCATATACTCCCCAATACTCTCCATTCAAATACAGAACACAAGGTCTCCATGTTCTTTCATCTAACCTTAGCCCAGCATGCTGTGACAATGTTTGCACAAAAGCATCACGAATATAAGCCCCATCCTCTGCCGGGTAGTTATCGTTTGCTCCTGGTTTAAAAATGATTCTTTTAAAGTCTGTTCTAGCCTTATTTGGAAAGAGCTGGTGATTGATTTTATGGTTATCGCCGAACTCATCTCTAACGATGTAATCAAATCCTCTTTGATCATAAGCCCATGAATCGTTACCATGCTTATTGAAAGAACCAATTGCTGCTTCAATGAAGGAACCATCTTCCTCAAAAAGTTCTAGATGACCAGCTGGTTCGAAGCTTCCACCATTCCCATTTGCAACAAGATCAAACACTCCCATACCCGCTACAGAAACAACGGGTAAGTCGTGTGTCTCATCGATAAAATATGTTCTAGAAACAGATATACTCGGTTCTTGCATTCCAAAACTCATCGCTGTAATAACCGTAGTATTCGTAATATTAATAGGTCCCGAATACAATGTCGAAGCTACCGTTGGAATTGAACCATCAAGAGTATATCGTACATCTGCTCCTACTGGCACATTGATTTCAATGTTTTGAGGTCCAACATAAAAACCAGGTGATTGGATAAAAGCCGGACGGTCCATATAGAAATCTGTCCCGCCAGCGTTTGGAGCATTCGGAGTCGGCATGGTAAATAGTGACCAGGTATTTGCCGCATCTGTAGTTCGGCCAAAAGAGTGGTCTTCTTTCGTTAACTTATTTGCTAAGTGAACACTATCTACGACATTACCTCCTGGATTTGAAAGTATAACCCATTCTCCATTAGTTTGTGAAAGTTTAAATCTAGGGTGTAGCTCTCCTGGCAGTGTAGTATTTCGAGCAGAAAAATATACCATTAAACGACCTCCTGCTTGAATAGAAGTACCAGCCGGAACTTGCCATTTTGTCAAGTTAGTCGACCTATCAGATAAATAATATCCCGAAAGGTCAACGGATGCAGCTCCAACATTCAATAACTCGGCAAAATCCTCATTCTCACCAAAACCATCTTGTACGATTGTTCTATTTGAACAAGAAACTTCATTAATTACTACTTGCGCCTGAATTGAAAAAGTAACGGAAAGCAGAAGAAGAAAAACAAACTTCATTTAACTAGTATTTATTTAAAATTAACATTAATTTAATGTTTTACCCAATTATTGACTAAATTTAGATTCCTAAGGTTGCGTCATGCTCAGATTTTTTTTTAAATAACTAATATTAATACGACAAGAATATGAAATTGAACTATCTACTTTTATTTGCGCTTTTAATTCCGTTCGTTTACTCATGCAAAAAGGTTGAAGGGCAAGGTGGGTCTACGGAAATTGTTGGCAAAGTTATTATTAAAGATTATGATGCATTTGGAGACTTAATTGCTGAATACCCTGCTCAGGATGAAAGAGTACATATCATTTATGGTACTGAAACAAATCATTATGATGATGATTATGATACAAGTTTTGATGGCTCGTACAGGTTTCAGTTCTTAACAAAAGGAACTTATCAGGTATTTGTTTACCAAAAATGTAATAGCTGCCCATCGGGAGAGGAAGCTGTAATAGAAGTAATCACTGTAGATGACAACAACTCCACTGTAGTTGCTCCGGATTTGATTATTGAGAAATGAGAAGAATAGTATTCGCAATATTGATCATTGGGGTTTGTTTTCCAATTTATTCACAAAATAGATTATGGCTTTCAACTGGTATTAAAACTTCTATTTTTACAAAAGACCTTGATTTTCAGGCAAGTTTCAACAGTCGCTTCTACGATCATGGGAGATATGATAAGTTGTTTCCTGAATTTTCTGCTAAATATAAAATAGCAGATTGGCTGGATGCAAGTCTCGATTATCGATGGGTCTTTAATCAATCCAGAGTCAGTTATGAGCGAACACGAAGCCACCGAATGAATTTTAACACCGAGCCCAAGGTGGAGTTCGGACGGTTTAAATTTGAAACACGATTGCGGCTTCAATATAGCTTTCGACGCTTTGGTGGTTCCTCTCGCTACGAACCTGATTTCGACAATGCTTTTCGAATAAAATCTGTTTTAAAATACAACATTGATAATTTCAAGGTAGATCCTCAAATTGAGAGCGAATGGTACTACAATACCAATCAAGGTCAAGATGGAAGACAATTCGTGAAGTATCGATTTTCCTTTGGAGTTAATGTAAACCTACCTAATAATCACGAATTATCCATAAAATACAGATACGACTACGAGTTTAATATTGGAAACCCAGGACGATTTCACATTTTGAGTGTCGGTCATAAGTTTGAAATAGACCGAGAAGATTATAGAACCGGTCTTTAATCAACTACTTCACTCTTAACCCTATATCAAGTATATTGTCAATTCTTTCTTGCTGTGTCGCATTAATAAACTGAAATGTATAGTCTCCTTTCAAGGGAAAGTGCTTAGCCGCGAATCGCACCTCAGTTTGAACAACAGTACCAGAAACATTTCCAATCCATGAGCCATCAGGTCTTGCTAAAGGAAGCTTTTGAGCTACTTTAGAAGTCGATCCATCTGGTGCTGTTGAAAGAATATATACCCACAGATTACTGTAGGCATAATCCGTAGTTGTTCTCAACGAAACGTTAAATTGAAATCTATTCGTTGTATCTTCAACGGGAACAGTGAATACCGCGGTATCCGACTTTTCCCATTGTTGATTATCAAAGCTATATACATCATCATAGTATGCCTTCTCACCACAACTAGAAAAAACAGTTAGGATAACGGAAATCAATAAAAAGAGAACACTATTTTTCCTTGTTATCATTTGGCCTATTTGGTTTTCCATTACCACCTTCCTTTTTACGTGGTGGTCTCCTTCGTTTTTTATTTCCTTGCGGTTTATTTTTCCTAGGAGGGTTATTCTTATTTTCCCCGTCGGAAGTATTAGCTTTAGGTTTATTCGAATTACCCTTTGACTTTTGGTTAGTCGGTCTACCTTTGCTATTATTTGGCTTGCGACGCTTCCCTTTTCTTTTCTTTTTCTTTTTAAAGTTTTGATCAAAACGGTTAAGATCATCTTCTCCAGCAGCATTTGAATAATCAGGCGTCTCTACCTCAACATTTATCTCAAAATCTTTCAGATCTGACGGCTTCTTGCCGTCTTTATTTAGAGCAATAATTTCTTTCACCCTTTCCGGAGACAAGGCTATTAAACTAGGTCCAGAAACCGCTTCAGTTTGATGAAGATACCACATCAACCCTTTGAATACATCTGTTTTGATATGAATCCCTATTCCCTTATCGGTCTTCAACCTGATATCTGTAGAAGGAAAATCTTTCAAAGCATCCATGTACATATCTAACTCATAGTTTAGACAACACTTCAGCTTTCCACATTGTCCTGCTAATTTCTGAGGGTTCAAAGATAATTGCTGATATCTTGCTGCGCTTGTAGAAACAGATCTGAAATCTGTTAACCATGTTGAACAACACAATTCTCTACCACATGAGCCAATACCTCCTAAACGTGCTGATTCCTGACGAGCTCCAATCTGGCGCATTTCAATTCGAACTTTAAACGCGTCAGCCATATCTTTTATCAACTGACGGAAATCTACTCTTCCTTCAGCTGTGTAATAGAACGTAGCTTTCGACCCATCTCCCTGGAATTCAACATCAGAGATTTTCATAGCAAGATTTAATCTAATTGCCATTTCTCTTGAGCGGTGCATTACCTCATCTTCCCTTTTTCGAGCAGCAACCCACTTGTCAACATCCTCCTGAGAGGCTATTCTTATAACTTTTCGTGCTTCGTGCACTTTAAA
>CBFHXS010000017.1:0-33333 GCA_965659845.1 Brumimicrobium sp. | reverse complement strand
GTTACGATGTATACAGATGAGGATATGATGTTGGTTAAAAACACCATTACAAGGGTAGAAAAGTATCGTAACGAAAACACCAAGAAGCTAGCAATATCACTTGCAGAAAAAATAGCGAATGATCTTCAACTTCCTGAAGTCCCAGAAAAACGACTCAAGTTTTTGAAGACAGTACTGAATGATTATGTTGTACTGACAAGATAAATGATCCTATGAGTAAACTATATGTTGTTCCAACTCCAATTGGAAACCTTGAAGATATTACAATACGCGCAATAAATGTGCTCAAAGAAGTCGACTTGATATTGGCCGAAGATACTCGGACCACTAAGAAATTACTTCAGAAATACGAAATAGAAAGTAATCTTCAATCACACCATATCCATAACGAACATAAGACATTGGAAAGTGTAGTTGGACGAATCAAACTAGGAGAATTAACTGCCGTTGTTTCTGATGCTGGAACACCAGCTATCTCTGATCCAGGATTTCTGCTCATTCGTGAGTGCATTGCGAATGACATAGAAGTAATTTGTCTTCCTGGGCCATCGGCTATTTTACCAGCAATTGTTGGAAGTGGTTTCCCTTGTGATCGTTTTATTTTTGAGGGTTTTTTACCGCATAAAAAAGGTAGACAAACGCGATGGAAGACCATTGCCGCAGAAGAAAGAGCAGTGGTGCTATATGAGTCTCCTCATCGATTAGTGAAGGCATTGAAAGAAGTCGTAGAATATATCGGTCCTGAACAACAGATTTGTGTTGCGCGAGAAATTACGAAGCTACATGAAGAGTTTAAAAGAGGTTCTGCAGAGGAGGTATTAAAATATTACGAAGAGAAAAAGCCAAAAGGGGAGATTGTAATCGTTATTGACGCTAAGAAATAAGAATGAAAACAACAGCAATTCAGTTGGTTCGGAATGGAGATGCTCACCAGGCATTTGAGGAGAATGAAATTACACTGCCATCATTAGAAGAGGATGAGGTGCGAATCGAAGTTGAATCTTTTGGATTGAACTACGCAGACGTAATGGCGAGAAACGGCTTGTATCGTGAGGCTCCTCCAATGCCATGCGTTATTGGATATGAAGTAGTGGGCAAAGTAGTGGAAACTGGAGACGATTCACCTAAAGAATTAGTGGGTAAAAGGGTAGTCGCGTTTACTCGTTTTGGAGGCTATAGTAAGCATGTCAATGCAAAACACTTTGGTGTAGCTGAAATTGGTGATTACGACGGAGGAAAAGCACTGTGTTTGGCAACTCAATACGTCACTGCATTTTATATGTCGCATGTTGCTACGACCGTTCAAAAGGGCGATAAAATTTTAGTTCACGCGGCAGCAGGAGGTGTTGGAACCGCATTAATTCAACTCTTAAAAAACAAGGGCGTTTTCATATTTGCGAAAACGGGAAGCGATAGCAAAAAAGAATACCTGGAAGAAATGGGCGTGGATCACATCATTAACTACAACAAACACGATTATGCCGAACAGATTCAACACATACTAAAAAGTGAACGTATCGATATTTCATTCAATCCAGTTGCTGGGTCAACGTTTAAAAAAGATTGGAAGCTTCTCGGAAACGGAGGAAAACTGCTGTTGTTTGGAGGAAGTGAACGCTCTGGAAAGAAATGGGGAATCCTTTCTACCTTGAATTTTGTTCGAAAAATGGGAATTGTCATACCGATCACGCTTATGATGAGGTCTAAAAGTGTAATTGGCATAAATATGCTCAAGATAGGTGATCATAAGCCATTCACAATGGAGTTTTGTTTGAAGTCTGTGGTTGAAAAAGCATTGAAGAATGAAATTCAACCGAAGGTTGGAGCATCCTATTCTGCCGATAAAATCGCTGATGCTCATGCATTTTTAGAGTCAGGAAAATCGACGGGCAAGGTGATTGTGAATTGGTAGTCATCAATTCTATCACAAAATTCGGAACTCCAATGGAGTCAATAGCTAACATATATTTTCGTTGTTCAAAAGTCGAATCATTAAGTAAGTATAATTTTATTCTACTTGATAGATTTGAATTCGAATAAAGCTAATATTCATCTCTCTAAGATCGTTATTATACAAATAAAAGTGGAACTGCCGATCTTCTGGCCTTAGCTTAAAGATTCTATTCGTAAAAACAAAATTAACATCTCTACGGTCAGAAAAGTACCAGCTAAGTATAGGACTGGTTGTTGACACAACATCGTTACTTTCATTCAGCGTAGTTTGATAAATATTGAAATTACTCGTTGGTTTATTAAATTCTATGTCAGCATTTATTTGTACCTGAATTGATGTATTTTGGAACTGGCTATCGATGGGTCGTTTGAATATTGTAAAGTACCGATCATTTATATTTAGATCTTCGAGTAAGGTATCTACTATTGCTATTTTTGATGCGCTTGTACTCCGTTTTATGATGCAGTGTGTAGAACCGGAATTTTCTGTTAGTGAACTGAAGCCATCAACGGGCTCACATCCCAACCAAGGAATGTGGTAGTCACCAAAATCGCCCTTTTCTTTGTCAACAGTGTAGGCCACGTGGACTTTTTCATCATTTCGACACGAATAAGCATAAGATAAGTGAGTCACGTACTCAGCACTTAACGTATTTTCGTCATTTATGTCCTTTTTAATAAGACTTGTTACATAGGTTGGAATTCGATCTTTAGGTGAGTATATTGATGTATGAAGATTTAGGTGATAAATGAATGAAACTGGCACGAAAAGGAGTCCAAAAAGCATATAATTCAAACGCTTAACCTTAGACAAAAATACACTGATAAATAGAATAAAAAGGGGCACTAAATACATCCCAACACGATCTACAGGATAATTCATATTCAATAGATAACGCATGGAAACAATTCCAACTAATGTTCCTATGAATAGCGTGAACATCATTGCGTCATTTTGCGCTAAGAGGGGCCAAAAGCTTTTTTGTTTCCAGGCATTTACGAATAGAACGAAGCAAATAAGTATTAATGCCGTGATTAGGTAAAAAACCCAAAATGAATCAGTAAATAATACGAGACGGCTCAAAGATTTACCAGTATTTTCCCAGAGACCAACTTGGTCACCCCACCAAAGCGCTCCGGATTCTTTTAGTCTTAAACTGTATAGAATAAAAGGAGTGATTGCCGAAATCCATACAAGTATTACAAGCGAAGTGAAAAGAATTTTTGATTTTCGATAGTCCTTGATAATAAAGAACATAACCAGGATATAGCCAAGTAATATTAAACTTGGTAGAAGATAAGTTAAGCTCGATGCAATGGATAAAAGTAGGAAGACAAAAATCCCTATGAAGTTATTCCAGTGATTAAATGACTTCCATCTAAGCGTAAAAGCAATTGCTGCAAAAAAGAAGGCTATTGCCATGCCATAGCCTCTTGAATAACTAAAGTATTCAAACAACCAAGGAATACAGATGACCGAAAGAAATACAACTACCTGAAACGTTCTTGGTAGAATTGTTTGAACAATATATCTTAATGAAAAGAAATAGAATGGAAAAGCCAATAAAGAGGATATACGAAACAAGAAAAAATGATCTCCGAAAAGCTTGAAAAATTGATGTCCAAAGAAAGAATTTAATATATGGTTATTTGCATCAAGATGTTTGACTGAGTTGAAATAATGTCCAGTGCGGATATAATCGAAAAATGTAGCCAACTCATCCAACATTGGTGCAACGAACCAGGCTCGCATACCTGCATATATAAAAAGACAAACAAAGAGCGCCCAACTGAACGAACTATTTGAAAGTAGACCTCTTGATGCTGTTGGGATTTTATAGTTCATCAAATTTAATTTTTGATTACAAGTCCTTTTTTGCAATTCTTAATTCAACAAATGCTAGTGAAAATACAATCAAAATTTCAACGCAAATGTACATTCATCCTAAATTAGTAATTTCCTTTCTATACATTTTTAAATACGCGCTATTAAGAGTCCATTCTTTGCAGAAGGGCTATTACACGCGAAAACAAAAAAGCGACACCTGATCGCTCAAATGTCGCCTTTGTATCTTAATAAATGAGTTTATTGAACAATCAAACGTTTCACCATTTTCACATTATTAATCGTCAAATGAATCATATAAACACCAGCATCTAAAGACGAAGTGTTTAATTCAATCGTAGATGTTGTTGTCATGATTCCATAAGCTCTAGATTCAATTTGCTTTCCAGACATATCAACTACCGCTAATTCAACCTCTGAAGCCTTTTCAATAACTACTTCAATTTTAGTTGACGCAGTTGCCGGGTTAGGATACATGTTGAATGTTTGAGCTGCAGATGTATTTATGTCTTCTAGTCCCGTAGCACTAAATATTGTTGATTTACCTGCGTTGTCTATTCTACCGGATGGATCGATTAATAAACCAATAACGTGTATATTATTCTCGTTCCAACTCGCTGGTAAAGTAAAGGTATATGTTCTTGAGTGTTGATCACCTGCATTTACAGTTGCTGGAAAACTTGATGCATCTCCATCAAATGAAGGAAGAATTTCTCTTGCCACGTGATCGTATACCATTTGTGAAGCCGGTACAGGACTAGGTAGTAATTCATATCCTCCCATTACACCGTTTCCACCACCTGCATAAGCATTTGACTGAGCATAACCATTCGATGTACCTGTTACACCATCTTCAGTTAGTACACAGGCTAATTTGTAATTATTATTTGCAGATGACTGAAAATCAGCTGTTACCGTAACCTCTAGTTCACGTGTAGTTGCATTCCAATTTGGTGTATTCGTGATAATTGCAGTTGGCGCCACTTGGAGGCGTTCAAAAAATTGTGTACTCATTGCACTAGGGTCAACCTCTGCGCCTCGATCTACAATTGAACTCGGATAACCACCAAAGTACGAAGAAATTCCAGTATCATAAACAGCATTCTCCATAGGGTCAGAATTATGAACTGCTATACCTGCCCAAAACTGTCCGTACTCCTCTTCATATCTATCCATGAAGACAGTTCCACGAGGACACCATTGACACCAAGTACCCGTTCCTTCTTCTCCAACAACCACCTTTCCTGGTGCTGGAACAACAGGATTCACTAATGCACAACCTTCATCGTCACTTGGGTCACTATCTGCACCACCATTGACATTACTTAAAGTTACAGTTGCTGTATTTGCTCCTGCTACTAGATTAACTGCCGTAGCAAAAGTTATATCATAGGTTTGACCTGCATTCAAGTTTTGCCCAGTAATATTTTCTACATATTGATTTCCATTATAGTCTAATGTTAGGTCAAATGAATTAATAGCATCTGTACCCGCATTTACCACTGTTGCTGAAGGATTAACGTAAAGTCCTGCGATAGCACCTCCAATATCAAAAGAGACTACAGACGCATTTAGTGCTGATGGCGTATAAGTAGCATGATCAAATACCACATCGTCTATGTAATACCCACTGTTTAATATGGGATACAAGTTCAGTGAGGCTACTTCATTGATTGAATTTGCCCAAACACCAATACAGTCACCATTCATAAAAGCTTGCCATCTGCCGGTGGTGAGGTTAGCGACAATTCTTAAATTAAACCATGTATCATCAGGGTAAGTTCCACTTGCCAAATCTGGAGTAACACCATCATCTATTGTGATTGCACCGTTATCCATGTTACAATTCATTGCCCACGTTGTTCCAATTGTCTCAGTTGCCTGAAAATTGAAATAGGCATTTTTTCCTGATTCTACAAAGAAGTTGGACTCGAACGTGAAAATTCCGTCCACAAATTGTTGCCCAAATTCAAGAACAATGTCTTGTGGTCCTCCATTTGTTCCTGTTGACGACAAGTAGATTGAATTAGAACCACTACTCGCTTCAGCATCTGTTGCTTGAACATCTTCGGTACCACCTTCTGTTCCACTCCAAGTTGTCCAATCTGTTGAAGCGGACCCAACATACTGACCGACAGTGTAGCTTTCAAAATCATCAGTAAATAGCTGTGCATTGACTCCTGCAGTTAGAAAAACAGAAGAAATTAAAAATAGAACTCTTTTCATAAGTGTATAGTTTATTTGTACACTGACAATGTAAGGCTTTATTTTTCAATTACATAAAACTACGACACGTAAATAGCTACCACGCTTGCAATCCTAAATCTAGTATTTTTCGAATAATTCTGATACGCTACTAGGGTTGAGTAGAAATTTGGGTTTTGGGTGCTCATTCAAACAAGAGCAGACTGCACAATAGAAGAAAGGTGATGTCGTAAATTTTATTTATTCATGCTCTAATGGAGTATAAAGTTACTCAGCTAGAGAACCACTGCTTTTATTAAAATTAAATAGTAATTTCCTAGGAGCTTGATGAAGCTAGGGAAGATTGATTTTTCGAAGAGCAATTGTCTTTTAACATATAAACTTTTCCAACCTATTGCATTTTGAGTTCGACTGAGTATTAGTATTAACTAAATTTCCATATTATGAAGTTCTCCATTTACTTATCTTCCTGTGCTATATTATTTATTTTATCATCTTGTTTAAAAGGTTATAATCATGAAAAGATTGTAACAAATAATAGTAGAAATCCCATAACCGTTTATGCTGGTTGTTGCGACAATCGTCAAAAGTTCTCTATTCAACCTGGTGAGTCTGAAACAGTTTTTGCTTGCGTCTATCAACAACCTTCAGAACCAAAAATTTCGGATTTAAATTGGGAAGTCAAATTAATCAAGGATGGAAAAGCTCTCGCTTTAAATCAACCCGAAATATGGAATAATATAAGTTATGGTCGCATGCTTCGTTTTGAATATGTGGCGGTAGATTAACCGGATTAACTTCGTTCGGACTTTTATCTAATGTAACGTTCCACGGCTATGAAAACGCTGCTGTTCCTTAAAGTTAATGATAATTTTGAGGGCGAACGATTGAGCTAGGATGATTTATCATTCGAAGCGCAATCGTTGCAGTGTTTTATAGCCGATGTTAACACACCTTTATATTTTCAACTTGTCTTATTGATTTCTTGTGATTTTGCCAAGACTCTATAAGTTGTTCCAGAAATTTCAAACTCACAAACTACGTCAACATTTATATTAGGTCCCCACTTAGGTCCTTCACGAACAAAACCTTCAAAAGTGTAGTCATTAGGTTTTTTAATTTCTGAATAGTCTGCTGTCCAAATTTCGTTTCCCTTAATAACATATTGTTTTTTTAATTCAATTGAGTGTGAAATAGTCAAACTATCTTTTTCAGTCAAAGTGTTTAAACACATCATTGGACTACCATTTTCTTCAGCAATAGGCATAAAATCTCGCGATAAATATGTTGTCAAAACAAACTCATTATTCCCTAAAACTATATTTTCGGGTGATGATTTCAATTCTGCCTCCAGTTGAGGGTCAGTTTTAATTTTACCGTCTATTTTTTCTTTGTTACAAGATATTAATCCGATAAATAACAGAAGTGATACAATTTTAATCGTTCTCATTTTCGTGTTCTTTAAGTGTGTTAATGTGTGCTAACAATCTAATATATGTAACAGTTACCTATATATCAACTATGTGTGTAACTAAAATGTAAACTTTAGCTACAAGAACTAAAAGCTCTAAAGCGAGAAATTGACCTTTATCCGTCTACAGCAGGATTTAACTACATTTGTACTGCACTTCAGGATGCATGAATAAAAAGATCTTCATATTAGCACCCTATCCCAAGGGTAAAGCGCCTTCACAACGCTTTCGTTTTGAGCAGTATATTGATTTGCTTGAAAAAGAGGGCTATGAGGTGAACTTTTACAGCTTCCTTTCGGAAAAAGCATGGGATACAATTTATCAGCGCGGAAACTTTGGAGGAAAGACACTTCAGGTGCTAGTTAGTTTTTTCAGACGATGGGCGTTGATGTTCAAATTGAAAAAGGCGGATTACGTTTTTGTACATCGTGAGATGGCGCATATTGGGCCACCACTATTTGAGTGGATAGCAGCAAAGGTGATAGGAGTAAAATACATTTATGATTTCGACGATGCAATCTGGCTCCCGAATTACAGTGAGGTCAATGCGCGTTTTCAGCGAGTAAAAGCTTACTGGAAGGTGAAGTACTGTATGAAGTGGGCTTCACAGATTACAGCAGGTAATGAATACTTAGCTGATTTTGCAAGGCAATACAACAAGAACGTAAAAGTGATCCCTACAACCATTGATCTTGAAAAGCATCATAACCTGACTGCTGATCAGGAAAACGAACCCCTAGTGATTGGCTGGACAGGCACACACACCACCATGCGATATTTGTCAGTCATTATCCCCGTGCTCCAGAAGCTGGAACAAGAATACGATTTTGAATTTAGAGTGATTTCGAACGAAAAACCTGAATTTAACTTAAAATCATTGCGTTTCGTTCCCTGGAAAAGTGAGACAGAAATAGAGGATTTAGCACGAATTCAAATAGGGGTAATGCCTTTGGTTGAAGATCAATGGTCGGCTGGGAAGTGTGGATTTAAGGCATTACAATATATGGCACTAGCCATTCCAACATTACTTTCGCCAGTGGGAGTGAACAATAATATAGTGAGCGATGGTGAAAACGGAATATTCTGTGATCAAACGTCAGACTGGGAAAAGAATTTACGTCTACTGATCGAAGATAAAGCGTTGAGAACGTCAATAGGAAAGGCAGGAAAACAGCGTGTCCAAAAGAACTACTCTGTCTCTGCGCATTCCGATAATTATCTCGACCTATTTAAAAATTAGTATTACTTCTTTGGACATGTCCGAATTCCAAACGGAGCGTACAACGGGCAAAATCCAACAACGCTTGTTAACAAGAATACAGCTCCAACAACCAACAATACAATTCCTAATGTTCCAGTTATCACTTCGGTGAAAAACAAAATTGCAATAGCAACTGCGATTAACACTCTTATGATGCGGTCTGCACCTCCCATATTGATTTTCATAACTTTTTGTTTTTAGTTTATAAAATACTGAACAGCTAGTACTACGCCTGTAATCAGTCCGATACATGTTATACATACGAACACGAAGCGTAAAACTTTGTTTTTGTTCATGGAGGTAAAGGTAGATTAGTTACCTGGGTACAAAAATGACTGTTGTCAGTTTTCGCTGAATCAATTATGTGCTGTTTAACCTATCTTTCAGCAACACCTAACACAATTTTTCCAAGAGGATCGTTGGACAAACTTTTACCAGAACTAGGTTTGTTGAGATCAATTGGGTTTGTATAATCTTCATGAGTGCTAAATGAGTTGAACTCTTTCTGAATAAGGGAGTTGTTTTCATTTGAAAAAACGGGATTCGACAAATCTTTATTCACTGGGGAGGTGCTGGGAGCGGACCTGTATACCGTTTTGATAATGGTGTCAGCCGGTTGAATGACTTCTATTGTGTCATTTACTATTTTCTCAACGTATATCGTGTCTGTCATTGTCAATTGCTCCGTAGCTTTCAACTCTGTAATTCCATTATTGAAAACAAAAGGAGTTGTGAGTATAAAAACCAAAAGAATCGCGGCAATTGATGTCCATAAGGGCACCTTGTATTGAAAAAACAGTGGTATTGATCGTGCACTTTTTTCTTCGTTTTTCGAACGCAATGCTTCTAAAGCGCTGGTGCGTATGTGCTCAGGAGCTTTTAGTTTTTGCCCTTCAGAAGTTAGTTCTTTTTTTACTTTCGAGATCAGTTCAGACTTCTCACGATACTCTTCCTCTGATACATATTGTAGAACAAACCTTTTTTCCATTTCGGAAAGTTCTTCAAATGTCTTCTGCTCGATTAATTCCGTCAGTTTATATTCCATTTTTTAATTCGTTTTATGGTTAACTAATGTTTTGTATGCCTTTAATTTTTCAGCTAAAACACCAGTGACATGATTTAATCTTGATTTAATCGTTCCCACTGGGCAATCCATGATTTCCGCGATTTCTTTTAATTTCAAATCTTCTTTGTAGCGGAGAATGAATGTTTCTTTATAGGTGTAGCTCAACTTGTCGACCTCTGCATTTAATCGGTTTCGAAACTCATTTTGATCATATTCATCCTCTTTCGAATCCTGAAATAACTTGGTGGCTGTAGAAGATTCCAATTCAACCATTTGTTTGGTACTTCTAAAATAGTTTTTACAGTGGTTTGCGGCTATGGTGAAAATCCAAGTTTTAAAGTTTTTGTTTGTATCAAATTTTTCAGAATGCTCAACAACTTTAAGAAACACATCTTGTGTAAAATCCTGAGCCTTAGATTCATCTTGACGCAACATTTTGTACATGTAATACAATATGCGATCACTGTAGCGATCATACAAAATATTAAACGCTGATTCGTCCCCCTTTTGGAGAGACGACATCAGCAATTCATCTGAAAGGTTTGATAAACTAGTCAAGATTTAATTCTTGTTTAATTTCTTTTAAATATCGAAAACCCTCACCCAAACGTAGAATTAATTCCTTTGTTTCTTCTGTTTTGGAAGAATTTTCAACAAGCATATAGTGTTGATATAAGAACATTAACCCAGACAAGTAGGAGTAGTTATGTCTTTGGTCCAAAAGCGGATACTGGCTTTGATAAAAGTTATATTTCATATGATTGAGCAAAAACTTATTTTCAAAATGATCCACTATAAGTGCTGAATTATCGAACGACTCTTCTGAGTATTGATAAACCAGTCCTACATTGTATAGCTTGTCGTGTAAAGTGGAATCTTTGGCAATAATTCCTTTATTATAAAAATAAAGTAAATGATCTCCTCTATGTTTTGCGATGTGATCTATGATTTGGGACTGCTCCAGATTGTCACCTTCTAACGGAGGAATGTTCAACTTCTTAAACATCCTATTTCGATATTCGGGTAGAGAGATCAAATAGATATTCCAGACATTAACGTCTTGTCTGAACTGATTTGCGTGTTGTGCAACCCACAAAGGATAGGTATCATTATCACCGCCAGTAATTAGTATTGAGTTCTTTTTGGTGTTCATCAAAGCATTATACGAAAGTGCCATTAGATTGGGAGTAAAGTCTCCCGACTCCTTCCATCGTTGAGCAACCTCTTTGAGTTTATCTGCATCTGGGGAATAGATTTTATAGATGTTCATCAGGTTTGGATATATATCTGGATTTGACGGGTCTAATTCATACGCTTTGAGCGCATAGTTTATATACTTGTCTTGTTCTTCTTTGTCTTTGGCGTTCCAAATAGAGTTGTGCCAGATTAGAATTCGGTAATAGGCAAATGTGCCTTTTATCGCTTTACTCATCCTTGGTAATATGTCCAGTTCTTTGCTGGTCCATGCCTCTTCTGATTTTTCATCATCAGCCATATATTTAGCATAACGAGCTGCAGCATATAGATTAATCCAAGCCTCCTCATCTTTACTGTCCTTTTTGATTTCTTTTTCCCAGAGAGAATACTGATTAGTATACCATTCAAATTCATGAAATTCCTTGGTAAGTGATTTCACTTCTTGCGGTTTTTCTTGTGCATGAGAGAATAATACACTACATAACATCGCAACTAAAACAATTCTTAACTTCATAATTCTGCTATTTTACCGTAATACACAGTTGTGTCAGAAAGGTTCGGTCATTTTTTTATATACGGATTCTTTCCACCATAAATACATTACCTATAAACATGCAGATCGCTTGAACAACTCTCAGCTCTCCGCAGGATCTCTCAACTCTCCGCAGGATCTCCTGATCCTGCGTATTTTTTCTATACTGCTTTCTTCCCAGATCAAACAAACCTATATGAACAACTCTCCTAAATATCCTTTTAGATATATTCATGTTAATTATCAGTCATTTAACCTTTAAAGCACTGAAAACTTCCCAATTTACTTGCAAAGCAACAAGATTAATGTTACACTTTACGAAAACACAATTTATGACCATTTCGATCAAAATCACTTTTTGTTGTTTATTCTTTTTCAATTTTTCCTTTGCGCAAGTTTCTATTCAAAACCAAGCCGTTTACGGTGGAGCAGACTATGATGTCTTTAGTAAAATTGTTAAAACTGCCGATGGCTATTATGCTGCGGTTGCTTCAACTTCACAGAGTGGGACTGGTAATGCTTTTTTTGCAAATTATGATGGGTATGATTACATTCTGATTAGATACGATAATAACTTTAATATTGTTTGGCAGAAATCTTTTGGTGGGTCTGGACGAGACTATGTTAATGACCTCATATTAATAGACCAGGCATTATATCTATGTGGTTCTTCGGATTCACCAGTATCGGGAAACAAAAGCGCTATTAATTATGGAGATTCTGATATTTGGATTGTCAAAACAGATCTAGATGGAAATAAAATTTGGGATCGTACCTACGGAGGAAGCGATGCAGATTACAGGGGGCAATTCGAGTTACTAGGTTCTGATCTTTTGGTATTGGCAACTTCTAATTCATCGAATGATGGAAATAAGATAACTGATAATAAAGGTATTGGAGATTACTGGTTGTTTTCTATCGATTCAGAAGGTGATTATTTGTGGCAACAAGGTTTTGGTTCTGATGGAGCTGACAAGACTTTAGGTTTGAAAGTCAATAATTCTAGTATTTACATTTTTGGAGAATCAAATGGCGGACAAAATGGCGATAAATCTGAACCGTCCTTTGGTTTGAGTGATGTTTGGATGATTAGAACGGATTTAACGGGAAACATTATTTGGGACAAAACGATTGGGGGCGATTCATATGATGTTGGTATTGTTGGATTTTCTATTCTGAATAACACTTTATTCTTACCTATGAATAGTGGCTCTGGTGTTTCTGGAAATAGAACTTTACCGAGAAAAGGGTCAAGTGATATTTGGGTTGTTAAAGTTAATTTTGATGGTCAAATA
Source organism: Brumimicrobium sp. (assembly GCA_965659845.1). Lineage (GTDB taxonomy): Bacteria > Bacteroidota > Bacteroidia > Flavobacteriales_D > Crocinitomicaceae > Brumimicrobium. The sequence goes on along the minus strand of CBFHXS010000017.1, from coordinate 20,506 downwards.
ATTGATCAGTTCAATTTTGGAGGAGATGATTTTGATGGAACTTCGAGAATTTGCGTTTTAAATAACAATATATTTATTGCCGGTAATAGTCAATCCGACGCGTCTATTGATAAAACTGAGGATAGTAAAGGTTTTAGTGATATGTGGCTTCTATATTTTGACTATTACGGAACTTTACTTTGGCAAAAGACTATTGGTGGGAATTTCACAGATGCCTCTGGTTCAGTTGTTGTTTCAAACGATACCTTGGTGATTGCAGGCTCTTCTGCTTCAGTTATCTCAGGAGATAAAACAGTGCCAAACTTTGGCGATTGGGACGGATGGATTATTCAGTTAGATATAGAATCCTTGTCAGTAGATTCTCAAAATGCTATAGATTTATCTGGCAAGCTTTATCCAGTGCCAATGGAGGACAACTTGACTATTGAAATTGAAAATGCTGAAGTGTCTATCAACGAAATAAAGCTCTATAATTCATTAGGAGAAATAGTACTTAATAAATTCTATAATATCCAAAATGGTACAATTGAAATTAATACCTCAGAGCTAGAGAAAGGAAGCTACATTATTGAAGTAGTAACTGGTTCAGGTATTTTACGCCGTGCGATCGTGAAATAGTGAGCATCGCAAAATCAAGTATTGTTACACCGGGATCTCGATACATTTCTCCCGCTGTTCGAAACACTCGATCGCCTAACCCTAATATAAATTATCTCACTTAAATGTAAGGTGATCGAGTGATACTGATCAAAGTGAAACGAAGTATCAGTATTGTATCGAGAGCCCAACATGAAAATAATATGCTCATTCTCTAGCTCTCCGCAGGATCTACTGATCCTGCCTTCAGCCTAATCCTACCTTCTTCCAAGATCAAACAAACCTACATGAACAACTCTCCTAAATATCCGTTAACTTTGCATAAGCAAGACCATACGATTAGATGAACATTAAGGAGATCCGACAAAAGTTTCAAAAATTACAAGGAGTGGTTGATACCGTTGACCAACTTCAGTACGATAATTCTCGCATTCAATGGAAGCGTATTTTAGGGGCGGGTAAATCATTCGCTGCTACTGCTGCTGCAGAACAAGTTCCGGGATATCATCTTTTTGTGCTGCAAGACAAAGAAGAAGCTGCTTATTTTTTCAATGACCTTCAGAGTTTGTATCCGAATGATGAGGACCGAATGGTTTTTTACCCAGCGTCCTACAAAGTTCCGTACAAAGTTGAAGATACGGATAACGCAAATGTTGTTGCACGCGCTGAAGCCTTAGACAAAATCTCTAAGTCTCCAAACACTTGGGTGGTGACTTATCCAACAGCATTATTTGAGCGTGTACCTACAAAACAAAAGTTGGTCGATCATTCGTTCAAAGTTGAAAGAGGGAAGGATTATGCTATTGATTTTCTCAATGAGTTATTATTGGAATACGGTTTTCAAACGGTTGATTTTGTTTATGAGCCTGGTCAGTTTGCAGTGCGTGGAGGTATTGTAGACGTGTTTTCTTACGCACATGATGAGCCTTTCAGACTAGAATTTTTTGGCGATGAGGTGGAAACGATTCGAACCTTTGATCCTGTTTCTCAATTGTCGAATCGAGAACATGCCTTTTTCAACATTGTGCCCAATATTCAACGTTCTTTGGAGAACGAAGAGAACGGTTCATTTCTTTCTTTTTTAGGAAAGCAAACCACATTGTGGGTGAGTTCACTAAAAGAAGTAAAGGCTCAGCTGGATAGAGAATATCAAAAAGCAGTTAAGATTCACGACGGTCTTCCCGACACAGGAGTAAAACATAGCTTACCCTCGGAATTATACTATCACCCTTCTGACTGGGAGAAGCAATCCACCTTATTTAATCAAATAGAGTGGGGACCCGATTATACAAATACCGATGCGAAGGTCATAGCGTTTGGGTTTGAGCCCCAGCCTGCCTTCAATAAGAATTTTGAAATGTTGACAGAAGACCTTAGACAACGCAAAAAGCAAGGATCTGATCTTCTCATCTTTTCCAATCAACCAAAGCAGATTGAGCGACTGCATGATATATTCAGAGATATTGAAGCAAATGTTGATTTCACCTCTGTCAATTGCGCGATTCACGAAGGATTTATTTGCAAAGAACTAAACCTCGTTTGCTATACGGATCACCAGATCTTTGAACGTTATCACCGTTTCAGGTTGAAAGAAGGGTTCCGTCAAGCGAAACAAGCATTGACCTTAAAAGAGATCTATAATCTTCAGAAAGGTGATTTTGTAACTCACATTGATCACGGGGTTGGACGATTTAGTGGATTGGAGACCATTGACGTCAACGGAAAGCCGCAAGAAGCAATACGATTGGTGTATAAGGACAATGATGTACTGTATGTTTCGATTCATTCATTGCACCGCATTTCTAAGTTTACTGGAAAGGATGGCACTGCGCCAAAGATGAATAAACTGGGAACGCAGACGTGGTCAAAATTAAAGTCGAAGACCAAGAAGAAAATTAAGGAAATTGCGTTTGATCTTATTCAGCTGTATGCAAAACGTAAGAGTCAGCCTGGTTATGCCTATTCTCCAGATACGTACTTGCAAAATGAGTTGGAAGCCTCTTTTATTTATGAGGATACTCCCGACCAGTTGAAAGCAACAGAAGCGGTAAAGGCAGACATGGAAAAAGACACGCCTATGGATCGATTGATCTGTGGTGACGTTGGTTTTGGGAAAACAGAAATTGCAGTTCGTGCAGCATTCAAGGCAGCCACGGATGGAAAACAAGTTGCGATTTTAGTTCCGACAACAATCTTGTCTCATCAGCACTATCGCAGTTTTAAAGAACGTTTAAAAGACTTTCCTGTTACTGTAGATTACATCAATCGATTCAAGTCCCAAAAACAGATTACGGAAACGCTGAAGAACTTGGAAGAAGGCAAAATTGACATTCTTGTTGGTACGCATAAAATCGCGAGTAAGAATGTGAAATTTAAGGACTTAGGACTGATTATTATTGATGAAGAACAGAAGTTCGGAGTATCCGTTAAAGACAAACTGAAAACGTTGAAAGCGACGGTAGACACCTTAACATTGACCGCCACGCCAATTCCACGAACCCTGCAGTTTTCATTGATGGGAGCGAGAGATTTAAGTATAATTAATACGCCTCCACCAAACAGACAGCCAGTATTAACTGAAGTTGTTGAGTTCAATGAAGAAATCATCCGAGATGCAATTTCGTATGAAGTTACGCGAGGAGGACAGGTCTATTTCGTACACAACCGTTTAGAGAATATCAAGGAAGTCGCTGGAATGATACAGCGCCTGTGTCCAGGAGTTCGCGTGGGAATTGGTCACGGTCAGATGGAAGGGAAGAAACTCGAAAAGATCATGATGGACTTTATCAATCATGAGTATGACGTTTTGCTTGCTACGACGATCATTGAGTCGGGAATTGATATTTCCAATGCAAATACGATCATTATCAACAACGCGAACAACTTTGGGTTGAGTGATCTTCACCAGTTGAGAGGTAGAGTAGGTCGATCGACCAAAAAAGGATTCTGTTATTTGATCGCTCCACGCTACAACATGCTGACCTCAGAAGCGAAGAAAAGGTTAAATGCGCTGGTTCAATTCTCAGATTTAGGAGCAGGATTCAGCATTGCAATGAAAGATTTAGACATTCGAGGAGCTGGAAATTTACTTGGGGGAGAACAAAGTGGATTTATTGCAGACATTGGGTTCGACATGTATCAGAAGATCCTAAATGAAGCGATTGATGAATTGCGTCAGTCAGAATTCAAGGAAGTATTTGAAGATCGAAACTCGGATAGTTTCCAGAAATATGTGCAAGACTGTATTTTGGAAACAGATCTGGAAATTCGAATCCCAGACGATTATGTAAATAATGTTGCTGAGCGATTAGCCTTATATCAAGAGTTGGACAATATCGAAACAGGAGAACAATTGAGTCAGTTTGAGGCACAATTAAAAGATCGTTTTGGTCCAATGCCGGACGTGGTGAATATATTGATTCAATCCATGCGATTGCGTTGGTTGGCGCAAGATATAGGCTTCACAAAGCTGGTTATCAAATCAGGGAAAATGATTGGGTATTTCTTAAATAATCCAGAGCATCCGTATTATCAGAGTCCAATTTTCACGCAGGTACTGAATTACATTCAAGGGAATCCACCAAACGTGAAGATGAGTGAAAAGAATGATAAGCTCCGTTTGATCTATTCTGATGTGGACAGTATTGAGAAGGCACTAAATGAGATCAGTGCTATTTTACCCGAAAAGGTAGCTTCTTCATGAGTCCCCAACCACTGAAGAGACACGAAGGACTTCAACCCTTAAGTCGCGAACATCACCAAGGATTGATCGTGGCGTTGAACGTGGATAAAGGAATTAAAAAGAAGGTAGAGTTCAGTCGAATTGCCAAATACATCAATGTAAATTTTGTGGAGTTATTGGAGCCGCACTTTCGATTTGAAGAAACGGAGGTATTCACGTTTTTACCGAAAGTGAATGAATACCGTAAACAAGCAGAATTACAGCATTCAGAGATCAGGAAAGTCGTAGAGGAGTTAAAAACACTCGATGACTGTAGCTTTTTTGCTGATTTGCTCAGAAAACACATTCGTTTTGAAGAACGGGAGCTTTTTGAATTGATTCAGAAACATGTTGCTCCAGAAGCATTGGATCAGTTGAATGGCAAATGGGAGGAAAACCTGAGTTGTATGAATTGGGCGGATCGTTTTTGGAAATCGGAATAAAAAAACATCCCCGCTTTATAGACTGCTACTTTAAAGCGGGGATGAAACCTTAACGGTTATGAAGAATCGTTATTGCTTAATTATTTTTATCTGTTGACCATTTGCAAATAAAAAGTAGACACCGCGATTTAAGTTACTGAGATCAGCTTCCAATATACCACTAACGTTATTAAGTTTGATAGCTTTAGAGTGATCAGCACCTTTCGCATCAATAATTTGAAAGTTTTTCGCGTCTGCTCCTTTGACATAGATTATGTTTTGTGCTGGATTTGGATAAGCAGTAGCTTTTTCATTGAACATGCTTTTCGCTGAAATTATTTTTAATTCAGTTTCAGAACCGTCAAAATCAAATTGCTTTAAACGGTAATAAGTCAGTTCATGGAAATTTTCGTCACTTATTGAATATTCAGACTTTTCAGAAGTTGTTCCAGCTCCACTTATAGTTTTAATTACATCCCAGTTTTCACCATCTGAAGAGCGTTCAACTGTAAAGTAATCATTGTTCTTTTCAGATCCAGTAGACCAAATTAATATATTATTATTTTTAATTGATTCTACTTCAAAATCGATAAGCTCCACAGGCAGTGAAGAAATAGCTTCCAAACGAATAGTTTTGTAACCGATACCGGGCCCTTGAAAAGTAAGGTCGATTTCGTTACACATTAAGTCTTGCACTTTTATGCCATTACAATTTGTTTGAGAAGTCCAGTTATTGGCTGTTTGAGAAGTTCCGATTCCTCCACCGGTTGGCAAATTAAAAAAGCTCTGGTTTGAACCACAAGCAAGTCTTCCCTTGAGTGTGTTTAAGTCATTGTTGCCATTACCATTTCCATACTGATTATAGCTCACATCGTAATCATACTGGATTTGATAGTTGAAACCATAGTTACAATCGGATGAATTAACAATAACTTGGTTGAATGTGATGGTTACATCAACATCTATACCTGTTTGACCTTGAATGTTTGCCGTAAATGTGTATTGACTAAAAACATTCGTCATTGAAAGGATTCCAAAAGCAAGAAGAGAAAGTATAAGTTTTTTCATTGCGCACATATTAGGTGTATTTCACTGAATAGCTAGGCAAAAATACGGATGTAATTATAATGCATGCATAACAATTCGACGAAATGAATACGTTTTTCGACAAAACTCCGTTATTTCTATATAAATATTTCCGAGTTCAACTTTCTGTTAGCTCCCCATTTTTACATACCCAAAGCCGATAAAAAACGACTACAAACGAAAAATAATCGACAACAAACGAAAAACAACCGTTTCAAGCTTTTTTCATGTCTCACCTTTGCAGTGTCAATCGCTGAAAGTCAGCAAGACGCAAATGTTCAAACTATTATTAATTAAAATTTACAGACATGAACACATTAAAAAACACAGTTAGTTTAATCGGGAATTTGGGACAGGATCCTGAAATCACAAACTTCGACTCAGGTAAAACACTTGCACGTTTTTCAGTCGCAACAAATGAATCGTATAAAAACAAGGACGGTGAGTGGATCGAAAGTACAGAGTGGCATAATGTGATTGCCTGGGGTAAAAGCGCAGAACTGTGCGGTAAACTGCTGAAGAAAGGCGCAGAGGTAGTGCTAGAAGGAAAGCTCACTAATGATTCCTACACGAATAAGGAAGGAGAAAAGCGTTACAGAACCCAAATAAACATGAGAGAGTTTATGCTTTTAAATAAAGAGAAAACTGAAAAGAAATCAGCCTAACAACCACCAAGGAGTGGGTGCAAACTCACTCCTTTTTTTAACACCTAAATAATTGAAATATGACAGTACAAGAAATGAATCATGTAAATCTGATCGGACAAATGTCGTCTGATCCAAAATTTGTAGAATTAAAAGACGGAAAACGAATAGCTCGCTTTTCATTATCAACTCGTGAAACGTATCTCGATGACGAGGGCAACACGAAGAACATAAATAATTGGCACCGTGTGACAGCCTGGGGAAAATGGGTTCCTGTGTTGGAACAACTAGGGTCGAAAGGACAAGCGCTTGCTATTGAAGGAAGATTAAGATCGAGATTCTACAATAAGCCCTCTGGTCAGCGCCAGTCATTCACCGAAGTAGAGATCAATGACATGGTCATTTTATAAATAGTTAACCTAAATCAAATACATATGAGAAATCAAGTTCAATTAATCGGAAATATCGGAATCGATCCAGAGATCACAAACTTTGAAAGTGGAGCGAAGAAAGTGCGCTTTACTCTTGCAACAAACGAGCGCTATAAAACCAAGGAGGGTGAAGAGCAGAACAAAACCTTCTGGCATAACTTATATGCTTGGGGACCAACTGCTTCTTACATCGCAAAGTCAGGAAAAAAAGGAACTCAGATAGCAATTACCGGAAAACTGGTAACAAATGAGTATAAGTCTAAGGAAGGCGCAAGCCGCAAATTTACTTCAATTGAGGTGAAAAAAGCAGTAGCGCTTTCTTGATCATCTAACCTAACGACCTAATCAAGTCAGCCTAAATCGCGCAACACCTAAATCGATAAGCAGTTTAGCTGACAAAGAAGCTCACTTCCAATTGGATGTGGGCTTTTTTTATTCTTCGCCTGCGTTTTTGTATTTGTTGAATTTGCTAGATAAAAAGGAAACAACAGTACCAAAGCCAACAATACCAGACATGATCAGTAATGAAGCAAGTAACTTTCCTTCATTCGTTACAGGATAATAATCGCCATAGCCCACGGTTGTTACGCTGATGAATGTCCACCAAAGTGCATCCTCTGCAGTATTGATATTTCCAACATCTTGTTCTACCCAGAGTACGAAGAATGAGGATAATATGATTATAGAAACCAGGACCATTACAATTGCACCATAGAGACTAGATTTACGATTCGACTTCAAATACTCTATGAGTAATCTGGCAGAGTGGAAGATTCTTATGATTCTGATTACTCTAATTATTCGAGCAAACCTAAATTCATGTACCACAGGAATTGAAGAAAGTAAGTCTAACCAGCCAACAGTAAAAAAGTACTTTGCTTTATTTTTCGATGTAAACAGCTCTTCGAAAAAATCATATAAGAAAAAAGCACATAGCCCCCAATCATAATAATTCAAGAGTCTATACAGTTCCGATTCGTGGTCTAAAAAAAAAGATACTGATAGTAGTCCAATACTTACTATGGAGAATATTGCAATGGTAAGTTTGCTAATAGACATAACACCTTCTTTTCTCCAAAGATATTAAATCTCAAAATATTAGAACACTACAAGTCAAAGATTGACTGATGAATTGAATTTTTTCTTCAGCCATTCATGAATAAGTGCAATAGGGAAAAGCATGAAAAAATTGTAGAAGATATCTTCTACTGGAATGGTATATATTCTTGGTCCCATGATGTGCTCTTCGCTATACCAAACAACAGGTTCAGGCGTTACAGCTCCAGTCAATATCCCATTGACGATTAAAAACGGAACCTGAGTTATAATAAAAGCTACAATGAAGTATGGATACCACTTTGGAGTAAAACCAAAATAAACGACCCAATTGATAATTCCAGCGCCTAATAATGCATAGAAGGTATACCAGTTTTCATGAAAGTAGATACCCAGAACTAAAGCTGTTAATGTAAATATTAGTGAGAAGTAATATGAAAATCGAGCGGGTCTAAAAGAAGGAAAATAGGTTTTTACGACCTCGTAAATGAACAAACACGCATAAGGAACAGTAAAGAAAAATAGACATTCTTCCAAAGGTAGATTGAAGATGGTTATTCCACTTAAGTAATCAGGATTAAATCCCCAAATACCGTGTTCTGTAAAGTTAACATCCCATGCTATAAACCCTGATCCAATAATGAATATCCCTGGTAGAATTGTCTTCCAATGTGTGTAGAAATGTACCTTTTTGTCAAAACTCAAAAAGAATGGACCCGCAAAACTCAGTACATTGATCCAAAGATATAGACTCATGATTTCTGATGTTTCATTCTGTAAGAGCGCTTTGCTTCTTTGTAATACTTGAAGGGTACGATTAACATTCCAAAGCACTCACCATGTTCTTTCCCTCTATGTTTGTGATGAACTTTATGCGCTTTTCTTATTGCCATGAAAAAAGGTCGATTTATGTCTCTCAAGAATTTTAACCTCCTGTGAATGTAAACATCGTGAAAGAGAAAATAAGCAAAACCATAAGCAGCTATTCCAAACCCGATCCATACAGAAACATATGCCTCATTCATGATTCCTAACATTATGCATAACCAAGAAGGTATGGCGTAGATTAAAAAGAAAATATCATTGCGCTCGAATATGCCCTCTTCAGGAACATGATGATCTTTGTGGAACCTCCACATAATACCATGCATTACATACTTGTGCATTGCCCAAGCACTGAATTCCATCAGGATGAATGTTCCAATTAAAACTAAAGGTCCCCACCAGTACATAACTAAAATATATTTTGAATTGTAAAAAAGGATACTTGAATGCAAAACAGAACAACAGCAACTTTGTTTGGTTCGTTTAACCGGCTACCAAAGTATAAAATTTGGAGAATAAGCGCGATGATAAACCAATCTACGAAGTTAGAAACAGGTATTTCACCATTCCATGTCCAATAGTCGCTTTTGATTGCAACAGGTTCTATAAGTAGATCCAATACCAACATTAAAAGTGTTGCGGCAATCGCTTTTAAAAGCCAGTGCATTTTCAAAGGTGCAACGACAGCCGCAGTAATGATTGTAAGCATCACCCAGTTAATCCCGATGATTAAGGGAACTTCTTCCCATAAGACGCCGAGATTTTTTCCGTAAACATAATCACCAAATAAATAGCCAGTATGCACTCCAATCCACTCTGCCCCCATTCCGATAAAAAATCCAGCAATGATGAACAGGTAGAGTTTGATCGAATGAGAAATCCGAGCAATTAGTAATATACCAAATGATATGGCAAGATTCATGAAACTTAACTCAAGAAAGGAGTCCCGACTTCTAGACAAAAGGCCCACAGTTCCTACCGTATAAAAAATTATAAGCAGGAGAATTAATATAAGACTCTTATACCTTTGAAAACTTTCCTGAAAAGATGCTGCGCGAATCATAACGTTGAATTACCAAAGAATAACAATGAATCGCTTGAAAAGGTTTGAATGTTCAACTAATTTACCATTTGCTGTATCCGCCTTCTAGCTCTAGCACATGAACGAATCCAACTTCTTTCATTCTCTCTAAAGCTTTAGCACTTCTGCCTCCAGATTGGCAGTATATCATGTATTTATAGTTCTTAGGAAGTTGCTCAAGTGTAGCGTCAAAAGTTTCCCCCTTGATATTTAAACACTTGGATCCTTCTATATGTCCAGCTTGATACTCTTCAACGGTACGAACATCAAAAACAATGTATTCATTTGAGGATAAATTTTCTTTGAATTCCTCTTTGGAAATTCTTTCTATTCTATTTTGTTCTGTTTCAGTTGCTATTTGACTAAACGCAAATGAAGAGGAAATCAATAGAACGGTAAAAAGAGCTATAAATGTTTTCATAATTAACTTGTTTTACCCAAAGATAAGGAAGGTGTTAGTTTTATCCTATTTTTGGACCTAAATTCATCTCTGCTGCAGTGGTAAAGTTTAAACTTTTGATAATGCTTTGGTGTTAGAGAGTTACAAGATAAGTGAAATTTGAAAGAACAAAGAACTATATTAATTGCAGGAGGTACAGGGCTAATTGGCCGAAAATTGGTCGATAAGTTGGAAGAACGTGGGCATAGCGTAGCTGTTTTGACACGGTCCCCAAAGAAAGCAGGTGAATACAAATGGTCGCCTTCTGAAAAAATGATCGACGAAGATGCGTTGAAAGCTGTAGATACTATTATTAATCTTGCCGGCGCAGGTATCGCAGATAAAAGGTGGACAGAGAAACGAAAAAAGGAAATTATAGATTCGAGGGTAAAAACGACTAAGTTTCTTTACAATTTGAGCGATAAGATTCCGGAATTAAATCAATACATCAGTGCTTCGGGAATAAATTGTTACGGATATGATCAGCCGGACCGCAAGCATCCCGAAACAGATGATTTTGGAACAGATTTTCTTTCTGTAGTAGTTAAAAGGTGGGAAGAGGCAGCAGATCTTTTTGATGCTGATTATAAAGTTGCGAAAATAAGAACGGGTGTCGTTCTCGATTCAAATGGTGGTGCAATGGAGAAAATAGCGAAAACTATTAAGAGCTTTGTTGGAGCTCCACTTGGATCTGGTAAACAATGGATGCCATGGTTAACGATTGACGATATGGTCAGTCTCTATGTCCATGTGGTCGAACATCAACTTGAAGGAGCTTACAATGCGATGGCAAATTCGCATACCAACAAAGAGTTTACCAAAGAACTAGCAAAGTATCATAAAAAACCACTTTGGTTGCCAAATGTTCCCTCCGTTGTCATGAAAATATTGCTTGGTGAAATGGCTACTGTTGTTTTAGATGGTTTGCAGGCGAGTAATGCAAAGATCAAAGACACTGGATTTGAATTCGAACACACAGAACTTAAAAAAGCAATAGCGTCCGTTTACGATTCTAAATAATTTTTCGCTTCAATTTTCGCCAAACAAACAAGAGTGCAACTCCACTAAATAGGCTAACACCAGTTAGAATAGCACCGAGGGTATGTTCGCCATAGATCCAGTTTCCTGTTGCAAATAAGGCGCTGTAAATGGATACGGCTCCTAGTAGCATTGCTAAAACCCCATGTGGAACACTCCAGTCTGCATTGACTTTTCCCTCATTACTATCTTTCAATCGAGCGATGGTTTTTTTCCAACCTGGACCACCGGGCTGAGTGCTTTTATAGAACCTGTCAAGGGTTTCATCCTTTTCAGAAGGTGTTAAGAATGTTACAACCACCCAGCAAAGTGTTGTCACAGCAACAACAAATGGGTACTGGAACCAGTCTGCAAAAACTCCTTCGGCAATTAACTCTCCCTCAATGTTTTTCTCTCCAAAAAGTACACCACCTAAAGGCGTGAAACTGACCAATAATGAGATGATTCCTGAAGAAAACATTGCAGCAATTTCGCTCCAAGCATTGATACTTGACCAAAACCAGCGCAGTAAAAAGATTAACCCTGTTCCTGCTCCAAACATCAGAATGATATCAAAAAGTTGTTTTGCGTCGTTTAAAATTAGTGCAAACACGCCACTCACAACCATTAGAATTATAGTTGATAATCTTCCTGCCATTACCAATTCTTTTTCATTCGCTTTGCTGTTTACATGTTGTTTGTAAAAGTCATTCACAATATATGATGAGCCCCAGTTGAGATGTGTCGATATGGTAGACATATATGCAGCACCTAAAGAAGCTAAAACTAAACCTAATAGTCCTGTGGGTAACATAGTTAACATAGCTGAGTAGGCCAGGTCATCACCCAGTTTGTCCTCAGCAATATTTGGGAAAGCCTCTTGAATACTTGCAATATCAGGGAAAATGACCAAAGAAGCGAGTGCAACAATAATCCATGGCCAAGGTCTAAGTGCATAATGCATAACATTAAAAAAGAAAGTAGCTCCAACCGCATGATTTTCATTTTTAGCCGCGAGCATTCTTTGAGCAATATATCCACCGCCCCCAGGTTCTGCCCCTGGATACCAAGCACTCCACCATTGAACAGCCAACGGGATAATTAATATGCCTATCAAGGCTGAGGGATCATTAAAGTCAGGTAATAAGTCCATTTTACCTTGAACGTTTTCATGAGCAAGCATGGCGCTAACACCTCCTACTTCAGGAAGGTTTACAAGATAGTATGCCGCTCCAATCGCTCCAGCCATGGCCACAAAAAACAATAGAAAATCTGTATAAATGACTCCTCGAAATCCTCCTAACGCACTAAAAACAACTGTGATTGATCCAGCAATACCTACGACTTCAATTGGAGAAAGTCCAAGCATGATCTGACCAATTTTTATCGCAGCAAGAGTAACGGCAGACATCGCCATAATATTGAAGCCGATTCCCAAATATACCGCTCTAAATCCCCTGAGAAAAGACGCTGGTTTTCCGCCATAACGCAACTCATAGAACTCCATGTCCGTGGTTACATTTGAACGACGCCATAACTTCGCATAGACAAAAACAGTAAGTAAACCGGTTAAAAGAAATGCCCACCATACCCAGTTTCCAGAAACACCATCTTTTCGAACTATGTTAGTAACGAGATTCGGAGTATCGGTTGAGAATGTAGTTGCTACCATGGAAAAACCCAGGAGCCACCAAGGCATATTTCTTCCTGACAAAAAATATTCGCTACTGCTTTTGCCTGATTTTTTAGAGACGAAAAAGCCTATCATCAAAACAATGGCAAAAAATCCAAATATGATGAGGTAATCGGGAAGAAGCAGTTTCATATTAAGGTATTACTCGCTTAATGCGTCGTAACGTTTTTTAAGGTCATTATAAATTCCGCGAAGGCGATTGAACTCGGCAGAGTAGGCAGACTTAAGTTTCATATTGTCTAATTGAGTCATATAATTCAATGCACCGTCCCAGTCGTCTGTAAAAATAGATAAAGCATATAGGTTAACAAGAATACCTTGTTTTACTTCATCGTTAATGCGGGCTTTCTTATAACTATCATGTTCTCCAAGCGCAGACGTCCATATTCCGTGAGCATTTGCTAGCTTTTCATAAGCCTTATTAGGCTCAGTATTTAATAATTTTAAACCCATTTGCGCCTGAATCACAGCATTATCTAAATCTGAATAGTTATGATTTTTATTGGTCTTATATTTAAAAAGCTTAACACTATAGTTCACATCCTTTGTTCCAAATTGACTATTAAGAAGCTTATTAATGTTCGTAATATGACCTTGTGGTAATGACTGTTCTGTTTGCTCAATTTGAGAATTTAATTTTATTTGAGCACTCATACTATCTGGGAATGTCCTTGTTTTGATCGTTCTGAAGCCAGTAGTTTCAGAAACCATTTGATTGTATTCTTGTCTTCCTGCAGCCTCAGCATGCAGACGAACTGGATTCTTAACATTAGCTTGACCAACGAATACAGTATCTAAATATTCTACGCCGTCTTTTTTTCTTTTTTTCGTTGTTTTTTCAACTTTAGGATTTTGCACCTCGTACCCAAGATAGAAAGCGGTAACTTCAATGGCATTTTCAGTTCCTCGAGTCATTCCATCGATTTTTAATTGCTGAGCAAGTTGAGTCTCATTATGCAAGTACGGTGTTTCGGGCTGAGGAGGAAGAATTAACTCTGGTTTTGTCAACCCTTGAAGAATTCTTTCAGCAACTGTAGCGTTATTGTATTTGTCGAGAGCTGTTTGATATTGCTGCGTATTTCTTGCAACTGTAGTTTCATATTCTTGTTGTGCTTGTCTAGCCGCCTCTGCGTATGAAAGCACGACATTCGTATTGTAATTTACGACACCTTTGTGCGCAATAGGGTTAAGTGGAGTCCTTTTTTTGTCAAAGGATATGGCTTGATATTCAACACCACAGGAGGTTATTACTCCGGCAGTTAGAGGAATTAAAAGTAGTGATTTGAATTTCATAATAATTAGTTTTCGTTGCTTAGGACAATTTTCATGCCTTAAAGTTAGTAACTTTTAGTTATTGTATCTTTTTGAAAGCTAGAGCTTCATCTTTTTTCTTAAATTAAAATAAACGGTATTGGATTTCAAGTGTTAGTAATAAATAATTCTAGCTTTAATTAGGATGAATTGAAATAATTATTAAATTTGATTAAATAATAATCACTATAACGATTAAAATAACAACAAAATGACAACGTTAAGCAAAGGAGATAAAGCTCCAACATTCTCAGCAAAGGATCAAAATGGAAATGAAGTAAAGCTATCTGATTATTCAGGAAAGAAGGTTGTGCTTTATTTTTATCCGAAAGATATGACTCCAGGATGTACGAATCAAGCTTGCAACTTGCGCGATAATTTTGATGCTTTAAAGAAGGAAGGTATTGTTGTTCTTGGTGTAAGCCCGGATGAAGAAAAAAGACATCAGAAGTTTATCGATAAGTACGAGCTTCCGTTTACCCTGTTAGCAGATCCCGACAAAGAAGTAATCGGCGCTTACGGAATTTGGGGACCTAAGAAATTTATGGGTAAGGAGTATGACGGAGTTCACAGAACCACTTTCCTTATCAATGAAAAAGGTGAAATTCACGATGTGATCAAAAAACCTAAAACGAAAGCACACGCAGAAGAAATACTAGAACTTTTTTAGAGTTAAATCAATAAAATTTTCAGATCGTAAAAAGTTTACGGCCTACCTACCTAAATTTGCTAAAAAATAAACGATATGGCAGAAACGAAAAACAAAAAAGAAAAAGTAAACGCTGACAAGGTTAAGGCTTTGCAGCTTACTATGGACAAAATGGAAAAGACCTTTGGAAAAGGGTCTGTAATGAAACTTGGTGATGGTGCTATAGAAGATATTGATGTTATATCTTCAGGTTCAGTTACCTTAGATATCGCTCTCGGAGTAGGCGGTTTCCCAAAAGGTAGAGTTATTGAAATATATGGTCCGGAATCTTCTGGTAAAACAACTTTAGCCATTCATGCTATCGCTGAATGTCAAAAGAATGGAGGAATTGCGGCTTTTGTTGATGCAGAGCATGCATTTGATCAGTTCTATGCTAAAAAATTAGGCGTAGATACAAGTGAACTTATTATTTCTCAACCCGATAACGGTGAGCAAGCTCTTGAGATTGCGGATAATTTAATCCGTTCTGGTGCAATTGACCTTCTGATTGTAGATTCAGTTGCGGCTTTAACACCAAAAGCTGAGATTGAAGGAGAGATGGGTGATAGTCAAATGGGACTTCAGGCAAGATTGATGTCTAAGGCACTTAGAAAACTGACAGGTTCTATCAATAAAGCTGGAACATGCTGTATTTTCATCAACCAGTTGCGTGATAAGATAGGAGTAATGTTTGGTAACCCAGAAACAACAACTGGAGGTAATGCTCTCAAGTTCTATTCTTCTGTACGTGTTGACATTCGTCGTTCGAGCCAAATTAAAGATGGTGACGAGGTGATTGGAAACAGAACCAAGGTGAAGATCGTAAAGAATAAAGTGGCTCCACCGTTCAGAAGAGCTGAGTTCGACATCATGTATGGAGAAGGAATATCCAAAGTAGGAGAGCTACTTGATCTTGGTGTTGACCACGGTATTATCAATAAAAGCGGATCTTGGTTCTCTTATGGCGATACTAAATTAGGCCAAGGTAGAGATGCGGTTAAGCAAATTATTGGAGATAATCCTGAGCTCATGGAAGAGCTTGAAACGAAGATTAAAGAAGCGCTTTCTTCCGCTGCGGAAGAAGTGTAAACTGCATATCGTTTAGGAGGGCATGGAGAAATCTGTGCCCTTTTTTTGTTTATTGACAACAATTTGCTCGGTATTTGCGTTGAACTTTTGTATTTAATAGAAATGATAATGAATAAAGTATGGGGTGTTGTAGGTTGTGGTTGGCTCGGTTTAGAGCTGGCAAAATCGATCTTAGTTAAAGGAGCTGCTGTTCATGGCACAACGAGTACCCCTGAGAAAATAAATGTGTTAGAGAGCCTCGGAATATCAGGGCATCTTTTCACAATGAAAGATTTTCAGAAGCAGGCTGATTGGTTGAAAGAAATAGATATATTGGTGTTAAATATCCCGCCAAGTTCGTTTGGTGAAAATTATGCAAAAGCGATGGCCGGTGTTGCCAGACAAGTCAAAGACTCTTGTAAGGTGATATTTGTAAGTTCAACATCAGTTTATCCTAACAATAATCAAGAAGTAGATGAAAATACTCCTTCAACTGGAACTCAGCGAAATGGTCCGGCTATTAGTGCCGCCGAGAAGGAGCTCCAAAAGCTTCTTGATGATAGACTAACAGTTTTGCGCATGTCAGGGTTAGTTGGAGGAGATAGACACCCCGTAAAGTTTATGTCAGGTAGGGATATAAAGGGAGCTGATCAACCAATAAATTTAGTTCATCGCGATGATTGTATTGGGATTATTCAAAGGACAGTAGAACATAATTATTGGGGGAAAACGTTGAACGTATGTTCAACGAAACATCCATCAAAAGAAAAGTACTATACTGAGGTGGCATTTAAGTACGATCTAGCACCGCCAAATTTTATTTCAAATAAAGGTGACGGCAAGATTATAAACAATCAAGCATCAAAAAAGGAACTGAGTTATAACTATATTTATGATGATCCATTTGATTTTCCTGTATGAATGCATGGAGGTACCGCTCTAATTCATTAATTTTGAAATGCTTTGAAAAAACTGTTACTGTTCATATCTATTATTTTGATTCAATTCTCTGCCTTTGGAGAGCATATTGTGGGCGGTGAGATTTACTATGATTGTTTAGGAAATGATCAATACAGGTTTACAATTAAGGTTTATCGAGATTGTAACAGTTCAGGGGCCCAATTCGACTCTCCTTTACCTCTCGGAATTTTCCGAAATTCGGATAATAGTCTCTACAATACAGTTAATGTTGCATATCCAGGTAGTTCCGTTTTACCTGTGGTTTTCAGTAATCCATGTGTTCAACCACCAAACAACATATGTGTACAGGAGGCGGTTTACCAAGTATTGATTACATTGCCAGAAACAGCCGAGGGCTATACAGTAGTTTATGAGAGGTGTTGTAGGGGGCCTTCAATTGTTAACCTTACGAATCCAGATGGCCAAGGACTGACGCTTTCGGCAACTGTTCCAGGAACGAATTCAGGTGTTACATGTAATAGTAGTCCTAGGTTTACAAACTATCCTCCTCTACTTCTATGCAACAATGAGGAACTGGTTTTTGATCATTCAGCAACGGACCCAGATGGTGACGTTATAGAGTATGAACTTTGTACTCCTTTTGATGGAGGCTCACAATTTGATCCAGCACCAAACCCTCCTAACAACCCACCATTCAATAACATTGCGTGGGAAAATGGTTTTTCAGCGACTCAACCTTTTAGTGCTTCAGGTCCAATTAATTTAGATCCAAATACGGGTTTGTTGACAGCGTCTCCAACATTACTAGGTAAGTTTGTAGTCGGAGTTTGTGCAAAAGAATATAGAAATGGCAACTTAATAAGTACTACAAGAAGAGATTTTCAGTTTGTTGTATTCAATTGTAATATTTCACTGGAAGCAGAAGCGGTGGCGCAAGAAGATCTGGAGAATTTTAATAGTTACTGTGACGGGCTGACGATCGATTTTGAGAACGAAAGCTTTGGAGGATCAACATATGAATGGTTTTTTGGAGATGTAAACAATCCAGGTCCAAATAGTACTTTATTTGAACCAAGCTATACCTATCCTGGTGAAGGCGAATATGATGTGATGTTGATTGTAAATCCCGGATGGCCTTGCACAGATACTTCTTTTAGGACTTTTCAAGTCTATGAAAGTCTTGATGCTAGTTTTATTCCTCCGTCTGCCCAATGTATCGTTGGAAATTCGTTTGATTTCCAAGGACAAGGAAGTTATGATAACTCAGCAACTTTTGAATGGAATTTTGGTCCGAATGCCAGTATTGTAAACTCAACAAATGAAGATGTTTCAAATGTTGTTTTCGATACCAGTGGATATATTCCTATAACGTTTGATGTAAATTGGAATGTTTGCGATGGTTCCTACACGGACTCAGTATTTGTATACAGAGAGCCAGAAATCAATTTTGGAATAGATTCAGGTTTGTATTGCGCACCATTTGTGGCCAGTTTTGTCGATAGTAGTTCGTCAGATGCTCCTATTACCTACAATTGGGACTTCGGAGATGGAAATACATCCACAGAATCTGACCCTGTGCATATATACCAGGATCCAGGGGTATATGATGTAACTTTGAATATTCAGGTAACTGAAGGATGTGTAGCAGATCTCACCCTAAACAAACCTGGTTTAATAGAAGTTTTTCCATCGCCTATAGCTGATTTTACGGTTAGTCCCGCGGTTACTGACGTTTTCAATACTGAGATTACTTTAACAGACTTTAGTATTGACAGTGAAGAACATTTTTACCAATTGAATGCAAACTCGGATACTACTGAACGAAATTTGACATATCACTTTATTGAAGGAGGCTATCATTACCCCTATCAAGTAGTTACCAACGAATTTGGATGTAAAGATACCGCTATACGACAGATATATGTAGAACCCCAAACAACATCATATGTTCCTAATGCTTTCACACCGAATGCTGACGGTACAAATGAAGTTTTCCGTCCAATTGTCTATGATGTTAAGGATTATGAATTTTTAATTTTCAATCGGTGGGGACAAGTGATTTTTGAATCAAATCAAACGCTCCAAGGTTGGGATGGAAGAATAGGTGGGATGTTAGCCCCTGACGGAGTATATGTTTGGAGATTAAGATACAGAAACCATCTTTCCATTATGGAAGAACATATCGGGCATTTTTCTTTAATCAAGTAGGATCTTAAGTAAACAGTGCGGCTGCAATTCCATCTGCCTGTAACTTGCCTGAGGCTGTCAATCGGACAATATCTTTATCGCGTTCAATTAATCCTTGTTTCTCAAATGTGCCTAATTGATCTGAGAAAGCTTTGCTTAGTGTTTTGATTTTTGCTAGCACCTTTACATTTACACCCCAAGTTGTTCTTAGGCCAGTCATTAAATACTCGTTGAATTGATCTTCTGTGGTCAATCGTTCTGTTTCGTAGTGTTGATCACTTGAACGTATTTTTGAGATATATCTCTTGTTATTAGAAACATTCCAACGTCTTGAAGTACTATTGAAAGAGTGTGCAGATGGTCCAATGCCCAAATAATGAACACCTCTCCAGTAGTTAGAATTGTGTTTGGAATAAGCTTCATTTTTTGCAAAATTTGAAATTTCATATTGATGAAACCCGCTTTCCGATAAGAAATTGACCAAAAAAGAAAATTGATCAGCTTGTTCGTCCTCATCAGTAGGCACGATTTTGCCGTTTTCAACCCATTTATGGAGCGCTGTGCTTTGCTCAACAGTTAAACAGTATGCTGAAATATGATCTGGTTCAAGTCCCACGGCTATCTCCAGGTTTTTTTGAAGCTTACTTAAGTTACTTTTTGGTAGACCATAAATAAGATCGATGGTTAAGTTAAAGCCAAAAGCTCTAGCCATCTTTACTGCGTCGTTGGATTCCTCCGCAGTATGCGCTCTATTCATCCATTCGAGGTCTTCTTGATGGAAAGACTGTAATCCAATGCTTAATCTGTTTACACCTGATTTTTTCCAATTCTCTAGGTTCGCTGAGTTGATATCGTCTGGATTAGCTTCAAGTGTTATTTCTGGCTGCTTTGTTAGTTCGAAATTATTAAAAACGGAAGTCAGAATTTTGTTAATTTCAATAGGCTCTAATAATGATGGAGTACCCCCTCCAAAGTATATTGTTTCAACAACTTGCCCGTCGAGATACTCGTTTTCTTGATTTATCTCTTGACAAATTGTATCGATTAATTCACCTCTATATTTTTTGAAAGTTGTGCTGAAGTGAAAATCACAATACGAACATGCTTGTTTACAAAAAGGAATATGTATGTAAATGCCGGCCATTTGACAAAATTACAATAAGTTTGAGGTTTTGTTGATTTTAAAATCAACAGAAAAAAATGTGGTCAATTGCATAGGATTTATAGAATATTATTTGCTAACTTATAATAAGGTTACTAAAAAATTACACATCAAATGGATACAAAAACAACCTTAATTGAGTCGCCTTCTGAATTGA
>CBFHXS010000016.1:0-33977 GCA_965659845.1 Brumimicrobium sp. | reverse complement strand
CCAATTTCAAGTCAGGAATCTTACGATAATTCTGGACTTATTGTCGGCAACCCAAATGATTTAGTAAATGGTGTTTTACTTTCTTTGGACTGTACAGAAGAAATCGTTGATGAAGCCATAGAGAAAGGAGTAAATCTCATTATTGCTCACCATCCTATTGTATTCAAAGGGCTCAAAAAACTAAATGGTAAGAACTATGTAGAGCGAACTGTAATCAAAGCGATTAAAAATGACATTGCGATTTATGCGATTCATACGAATTTAGACAATTATCGTTTTGGTGTGAATCGTGAAATTGGAAATCGATTAGGATTGAAAAACTTCAGCATTCTTTCTCCTGTTCAGAACAAGCTAAAAAAACTAGTTGTATTCTGTCCTACGGAAAACACAAAAGAAGTTTCACAAGCTCTATTTAAGGCAGGCGCAGGAAATATAGGAGATTACGATGAGTGCAGCTTTGAGACAGAAGGAACTGGAGGGTTCAAACCAAACAAGAACAGCAATCCTACAATTGGTGAACATGGAAAAAGAGAAAAGGTAGAAGAGCATAAAATTGAAGTGATCGTTTCCGCACATAAACTTGGTCAGGTGCTTTCAGCAATGACCGAAGCTCACCCTTATGAAGAGGTTGCTCATGATATTATTCCATTAGAGAATCAAAATCATTATGAAGGGGCTGGAATGATTGGAGAGCTAGAAAACCCCAAAGGAACCGAGGCATTTCTTAATGATGTAAAGAAGGAATTTAATTGTAAGGTAATTCGTCATACACCGCTGATTAAAAAAGAAATAAAAACTGTTGCGTATTGCGGTGGGGCTGGAAGCTTCCTATTGAATGAAGCAAAAGGCAAAAAAGCAGACATATACATAACTGGAGATTTCAAGTATCACGAATTCTTTGATGCAGAAGATGACATTATTATCGCCGATATCGGCCATTACGAAAGCGAACAATTCACACCAAACTTACTTCTTGGTATTTTGAAGAAAAATTTTATTAACTTTGCGTTCCATTTAAGTAAGGTGAATACAAATCCTATTAATTATTTTTAGCGTTTATGGCAACAAAATCAAAGGCTAAGGCAAGTGCAACAGTAGCAGAACGATTAGATGCACTATC
This sequence comes from Brumimicrobium sp., assembly GCA_965659845.1. GTDB lineage: Bacteria > Bacteroidota > Bacteroidia > Flavobacteriales_D > Crocinitomicaceae > Brumimicrobium. The sequence continues at coordinate 32,857 of CBFHXS010000016.1, read as the reverse complement.
TAATCTTCAGCAAATTGATTCTGAAATCGACAGACTATTGACTGTGCGTGGAGAGCTTCCATTAGAAGTGGAGGATCTAGAAGATGAAATTCAAGGCCTCGATAAGCGAGTAAACAAACTCACTGAAGAGTTAAACGATATAGAGAAAGAAATTAGCGATCGTAAAAATGAGCAGAAAGATGCTCAAGCTGCGATTATCTCTTATAAAGAAAAGCAAAACAACGTTCGTAATAACCGTGAATTCGAATCAATTGAAAAAGAGATCGAATATCAAGAGTTAGAGATCCAACTTCATGAAAAGAAGACCAAGGAGGCCAAGTTTCGTTTGGAGAACAAAAAAGAAGTTTTAGATGAAGCGAAAGAACGTCTTGATCGTCGTCAAGGTGATCTTAAGAAAAAGAAATCTGAACTTGATGAGATTGTAGCTGAAACTGAAAAAGACGAAGAGAAACTTCTTAAGAAGTCAGAAAAAGCGAAAAAGAAATTGGATGATCATTTACAGAATGCTTATGAGCGTCTTCGTAAAAGTGCGAAAAACGGTCTTGCGGTAGTTCCTGTAGATCGTGATTCTTGTGGAGGTTGTTTCAACCGTATTCCACCGCAGCGCCAATTGGACATCGTTCAAAAGAAGAAAATAATTATCTGTGAGCACTGTGGTAGAATTCTAGTACCAGCAGAAAATTTTGAAGGATAATCGATAATCCTTCATTTAAATATTTAAAAAGCCGCTCGATGAGCGGCTTTTTTTTGTCTTATAATTTATTCTAAAGATTCAAATGCCATACATCTTAACTAGCGAATGATATTGATATGACCTGTTTGGATATATCGTTCATCTGTTATCGTTTCACGGTATTCTAGTTTCCAAATGTAAGTACCATCTTGTACCGGCATACCCTCATGCGTTCCATCCCATTCTTTATCGGGAGATGAAGCTTCAAAAATCAATTGTCCCCAACGATTAAAGATTAAAAAGCTATAATCTTCGGGCTCATACCCAGCGAAAAATTCAACTTTAAATGTTTCATTAAAAGCATTTCCATCAGGCGTGAATGCATTGGGAATATAAAAAAGAATTTCATTTGCAATAGTAATGATTCTGCGCACAGTATCTTCACATCCAAAGTCATTGCCAGCGATCAACGTCACAAGATACTCCCCAGCATTCTCACCATAATTATACGCTGGGTTTACATCTCCGGTAGAGCTTCCATCTCCAAAAGACCAATCATAATTCGTAGCTTCATCTGAAAGATTAACAAAGTTTACAGTAGGATCAAGAATCGTCCATTCATTACCTTCAGTAGAAAAGTTGGCGATAACTTCAGCAGGCTGATTAACGACGATAGCAAAGGTTGCTATGCAGTTGTTGTCATCAACCACGGTTAATGTATAATTCCCTGGACATAGATCACTTTGTTGTGCACCCTGTTGATCAAAGCCATTTCCAGACCACAAAAAGTTATAAGGGGGTGTTCCTCCTTGAGCTTCACCCACTAAAGCACCATTGCAGTCTCCATAACACAGAGCGTCAACCGCTATTGCAGAAGGGCTTAATAATTGAGGTTGAGCCAAATCTACAGTTTCAGAATATTGACATCCGTTGTCATCCTCTACTACACAAATGTAAGATCCTGCGATTAGTCCTGTAAACACCGGGGTTGCATTGAAATTTATTCCTCCGTCAATGCTGTATGAATATGTTGGCGTACCTCCTGATGTATTTTGAAATTCGATAATTCCATCTTGCCCTCCGAAGCAACTAATAGGAGATAATTGTTTATCAGAAACGAGTTGGTCTGGTTCGTTGACAACAAAAGTAGTATCAAATAGACAAGCATTCTGATCTTGCACAGTCAGCGTATAATTTACTGCTGAAAGACCACCGAAAACCGTATTCCCCTGAAAGTTAATTCCATCAACACTATACTGATAAATAGGAGTTCCTCCAACTGTGTTTGTAACCGTCACTCCTCCATCGTTCGCGCCAAAACAAGATAGATCTTCTACATTAAACTCAACCGCTAGTGCGTCAGGCTGATCAATTACCACTTGTTCCACAGCACCACATCCATTATCATCCTCTACCCAAACATCATAGGTTCCAGCATTTAGATTGGAAAATAGATTATTAACTTGAGTATTGACTCCATTATCAATACTGTATTGAAACGGATTCACTGCATTTTGAAGATTGACTATTTCAATTTCTCCATCCGCTCCTAGATTACAAGAGGCATCAATTTGGTTTACATCAAAGGTCAAATTCGCCAATGTATTCACCGTCACTTCTAAAGTATCTAGACAGTTGTTCTGATCCCGCACAATAACTGCGTAAGTACCTCCTGAAAGACCAGCAAAAGTTGGGTTAGGCTGGAAGGTTAATGCCGTATCAATACTAAACTCGTAGGTTCCTGTACCTCCGCTAACAATCATTTCTATCTCACCATCCTGACTTCCACTGCAGTTTTCAGATGTAGTGTTCGCATTTAATTGCAATGCTGTAGGCTCATTAATTGTAAAAGGAAACGTTTCGGTACAAGACACACATTCTTTAAGTGATATATCATCTATTCCGAAATCATTACCAACATCATCCAGGTTAATACCGATAATACAGATCTCAACTTGGTTGCTGCCTCCAGAATTCCAAAAGATTTCGTGCTCTTCCCATACTCCTGTAGCTAAAGGTGCTGTGATAGTCCCTCCTACTTGAACACCATCAAACTCAATGATCACCTGCCCTGGTGACACACTGAACATTGAGGATAACCACATCGAAAAATTATAATTTGTATTCGGTGTCACTGTAACTGTTTGACACCAAACACTCTGATTCGCCGCTGTACTTCCATTAGCAACAATGAAATTACCTGTGCCCTGATTCCCATTCCCATTCCCTACGAAACCAGTGTGATACAGGTTAGCATCATAGGTTACTGCGATATTAGAACCTCCAATATCTGGACCAGGAACACCAATACCGTAATCCGTAGAAAACCCTTGATAGTAATCCTGAAAATGACCATTCTCAACAAGCTCATTTCCGGCCGCAACACATGTATCAGAAATCACCACGTTGTAACTTCCCAAGGCCAAACCCGTTTCAGTGGTCCCTGTTGAAGCACTTGAACTCCAGTTTATTTGATAATCAGGCCCATGTCCACCAGAAGGGGTAACCGCTGCTTGACCATCACCCCCACCGTTGCAGAGCACATCCGTTGTGACCGTATTGTCAACTATTGGAGTTGGATCAGATATTACTAATTGCTGTGTTGCCACACAGTTTTGATTATTCTGTGGACGTGCGTAAACGTCATAAGTTCCTGCCATCAAATTTGGAAAGTTTCCATTTGGACTATAATTAACTCCATCGAGTGAATATTCGTAAGGTGTATACGCTCCGCTTGCATGAGCCTCAATGACCGCGTTATTATCTGAATTGCATACAGGATTAGAAGAGCTTGTCGACAAATTTATTTCATCTGGTAGCGGTGCAGGAATTGATAGAAACTGAGGATTTCCTTCAATAACTCCGTCATAAATAGCATTTCCCTGTACATTCGTGAAATTATTGTCGAATTTATAATACGCTAACAAACCAGGAGTAATCGTTGGATTTGGAAGGTTCATCATATTATCAGCGATTTCCTGCTGTGTTCGCGCTACATTCCAAACTCTTACCTCATCAATGTAACCTGTAAACTGTTCGCAATTACAATTTTCTCTTGCTCCAATCGTTGTGATAAGATCATTTTGAACCATGTCTCCAGTCCAAGGCATCTCTCCAGTCAGACAACCGTTTACATAATATCTTAGAAATTGGCCATTATAAGTAGCTGCTAGATGGTACGTCTCTCCTTGAACTAGATTAACCCCGGCTGCAGCAACTCCGCCAAAATTAGCGAATCCACTTGTTGTGGTAATTTCAAAACTTCCTATACGAAGGAGATAATTGACATCGGCAGGACCAGTGTGTTTGGATACGATATTAACAGAAGGTCCAACGTAATGAATCAAAGCTTCTACCGTAAGTTGATCTCCTGTTACATCAAGATCTCCTGCTTCAACATAATTAATTGGACCAGGAAGGTAGAGCGAACTCACCTGACCATACAGGTGCTTACCAAAAGAAAACAGTAAAAATAGCAGTAGTGTTAGTGTAGTTATCAGTCTCATTAAAAAGTGTTTAACCGAGAACTACAAACTTAGAAAAATTAATAGGAATAAGAGAATTATAAAAGTTAGAAAACTCTCATTTTAGAAATAAAACGAGAAAGCAATTGTAATTTAAGAATAAAACCTAAATAATTTAGGCAGCGTCACTTTTACACTTCTCTTCAGGTCTTGCTCCGCACATGCCACAGCTTCCACCTTCTTCTTGAACTAAAGGATTATTACTTGCGCAAGTTCCAGCAAATTCTCCATCTTTCTTTGCCCAAATCTTAATAGCAATTCCTGCAAATCCAAGCGCCAACAATCCTATAGCTATAAGTATTAAATCCATTGTCCTTATTATTTATTATCGTACAAAATTAACTAATTATAGCTAGTTATTCAAATCAATGATGTCACCATCATTATTAAATGTAAAGAATGTATTAACAGGGGTTCCCTCGTAGAATATATTCCCTTTTTGATTAATGACACCTTCAAAAATATTAGTCCCAGAAACATCGACATACATATCCCCTTGAGTATTTGAATTCACCCTAAGTTCGTTAGTAACTTTTAATCGTCTTGAATCACATGAGCTATTCGTATTACAGTTCAAATACGCAAAAATTGTTTCCCCTCTCAATGTAAAATTCCCCCAACCATGTGATACGACTCCACTCGTGTATCCATTTTTAATCGTGAGGTCAACATCTCCCGCACCGTCTCTAATGAAAAATCTTAATTCCGAGGCATGCAAAGTATCATTGCTAACTAAATACTCAGAACCTTCAAAATGAATATAGTTCAAGTCCTCAACATGGATTTTTACTTTTACCTTTTCTTTGAAACTCCTTAAAAAGCTACATTTATTCTCGTTCGTAACCTTCAACGCATTATTCTCATTGATAACATTCACGTGTTTAATTAAGTTCTCACCTCCTTCAACCTCAACTTTAAATATTGTGTCAGGAACTAAGGTGTATTTGATATCATCATACAAACTTATAGTGTCAAATGAATCAAAAGTGTAATCAATTGATTTTAGCCCACCAGTCCGTTTAAAACAGCTTCTATCCTCCGACTTTTTGCAGCTCGAGAAAACTGATCCAATTGTCAATATGAATAAAAAGTATTTTACCATTGATACGTTATTCCATATTCAAAATAGTCAGCCTTTGCCCAATGCGCTTTAATCATAATATTGGCGCTCAAATTATCACTCAACTGAATTCTAGTGCCCAATTTATGATACCAATCGCCATTTGGCTTAAGCGGGTTATAAATATACCTTCCCATTCCTGCTACAAAATCTACTTTATGAACATTCAATACGTAACCTAAGTAAACACCTGTTTGAAAATTCTTCTCTCCTCCATAATCGCCAGGAACCGCTCTGATTATTGATTGATTATAGATCAAATCTATCCCTCCTTCCAAAGAACTCTTTGATCCTATAAGGTATTGAACAAAATTAGTTAAACTCATTACTCCGTAATTACTACCACCAGTAGGATATATCTGTTTTGTAGAGACAATTAATTGCGAATACCAACTCCAACGAGCTAATTCTGTAGAAATTAATGGCGTGTCAAGTTCTTCTACCTCATTATATTGTAAAGCGTTAAAATAATGAGAAAATTGAACACCTAGAAATGGTAAATTGAGCCCCAAATTAGGCAGTTTGTATGCACCATTTGAAAAGTGAGTCATGTTCAACTCCAGCGCTAAACTATTTTTCAAAAACTGTTTTTCAAGTTTAAATCCAAAGGAAACAAGAGCATTTAAGTGAGAACCTATAGCGTTGTTCTTTGCATTTTTATCCTGATTAAATTTTTTAGAAGCAAAACCAATCCCCGCACCAAGTCTACTGCCAAAACTTAATCCATTCTTTCGAAAATAAGGCAGATAAGTTGTGATCTGACTACCAATTCCAGAACCTAGCACATCTATATTTCCAAAGTCCATATAATTCAATACAAAACTTACAGATGGTAGATTAAAATCTTGGTGCCATGATCTGCTCCCATTCATTTGATATGTAACTCCCAGTTCAACAGCTGCAGAATGTCCCTGAACAAGATGCTCCATTGTCGATCGATGAGGCAAAAGAAAACCATATCTCACGCTTCCTTGAATCCCTGTAAAACTCTCCGACAATTGAGAGCTCACATGAAAGCGACCAATAAATAGTATCGATAGAACGAAACAGGAGCGTATTATATTTCTGATAAAAACTTTCATTTCTACTTCAAAAATACTGAGAATTTTGTGTTATTTCTATTAATCCGTGGAGCTTAATTACCAAAAGTACAGCCCCCTAGGAGTTGAGAGATCACATAATACTTGTAACTTTGTAAAAAACTGGTTAAAATGGATGAGAGATTAGTTGCATTTGAACGTTTACTGAACATAATGGATGAGCTACGTGAAAAATGCCCGTGGGATAAAAAACAAACATTAGAATCACTTCGCCACCTAACGATTGAGGAAACTTATGAGTTGGCAGATGCAATTCTCGACAATAACCTGAATGAACTTAAAGGAGAGATAGGAGATCTCATGCTTCACATGGTTTTTTACAGTAAAATAGGAAGTGAAAAAGGTGCTTTTGACATTACAGATGTACTGAATGGTATCTGTGATAAACTTGTACATAGACACCCTCATATTTATGGTGATGTGGAAGTAAATGATGAAGAAGAAGTAAAACGGAATTGGGAAAAACTGAAACTTAAAGAAGGGAAAGATTCTGTTCTTTCCGGCGTACCAAGATCTCTACCGGCACTGGTAAAAGCAGGAAGAATACAAGATAAGGTTAAGGGAATTGGTTTCGATTGGGACGAGAGGTCTCAGGTACTTGATAAAGTAAAGGAAGAAATTAAAGAATTAGAAATTGAAGTCAAACAGAGTAGTGATAAGATTGAGGATGAGTTCGGTGATGTATTATTTTCAATGATTAATTACGCGAGATTCATAAATATCAATCCTGAGACAGCCTTAGAAAGAACCAATAAAAAATTTATCAAAAGATTCCAGCATATGGAAAAATCCATCAAAGAGGAAGGAAAGTCATTTGATGATATGGATCTAGAGCAAATGGATAAATATTGGAATAAGGCGAAGCAAACAACGGGTTAATTCGCCGTTCACTCAACAATCTATACTTTTTAAAGATTTTTCCGAAGAAGACTCTGAAAAAATCACTATCTATGCGTATTCAAATGATCCTAAAAACACTAGTGTTGAGAAATTTACTTTTATTTATCACTGTCGCGTTATTTTCTTTTACGGTTGTTGCGCAAGACTATACAGTACGAGGTTTCCTCTACAACGAAGGGAACGGTGAAGCTCTAAGTTTCGTTAAAGTAATCCTAAAACCTGAGAACTTTAAAGAAGGAGACCCAATAATTGGAGCTTCAACAGACTATGAAGGATTCTTTCAGTTTTCTAAGGTAAAAGCTGGTTCCTATACCGTTGAAGTAAGAAGTATGGAGCATGAAGATTTAACAGATGAGATTGAGGTTGGTGATCGAACTATCCTCACACTACGTTATGAACTGAAAGAAAAAGAGGAGGTCAAAGAGATGGAAGAAGTCTCGGTATTTGGAGAAGACAGAGCTAAGAAGACAAATGTCGACATGTCTGTAAACAAATTAGACCAGAAAGGATTAGAGAGGCTCCCCAGTTTTGGAGCAGAAAACGACGTTATCTCAGCGTTTGCCGTTACTCCCGGTGTCGTCAGCACAGGAGACCAAGGAGGTCAGCTGTACGTTAGAGGAGGTACGCCTATTCAGAATAAGATTTTACTTGATGGAATGACAATATACAATCCTTTTCACTCCATTGGTTTCTTCTCCGTATTCGAAACAGAATTGATCAAAAGTGCTGACATTTATACTGGAGGTTTCTCTTCTGAGTTTGGAGGAAGAATATCATCCATAATGGATATTACTTATCGAGATGGTGACTTGAAAAAGCACGGTGGTAAAGTTTCTGTTTCTCCATTTATGGGTAAAACAGTTTTTGAAGGTCCAATCTTCAAGAATAAATCTGCCCCTGGAAGCGGTGGTTCATATATTTTCTCTGCGAAACACTCACTACTGGACTATACATCGAGAGAAGTGTACCCGTATGCCAACAATGGAGATGGTCTTCCTTTTACTTTTACTGATATTTACGGTAAAGCTACTATTAAAAGTCCTGAAGGCAGTAAATTCTCCGCTTTTGGTTTCAGTAATAACGATGCTGTGAATTATACAAACATAGCTGAATTGAACTGGAAGTCTTTCGGTGGTGGTATGAACTTTACTCTCGTTCCTAGCTCAAGCCCTGTTATTATAAAAGGTCACCTGAACGCTTCGAATTATGAAATTTTCTTTCAAGAAGAAAATGGTTCTCAACCTAGAACAAGTTCTATTACTGGATTTGATCTGGGATTTGATTTCACATATTTCCTTAAGAATCAATCCGAGATCACTTATGGTATTAACATCGGAGGTTTCTCAACAGATTTCAGAACGGTTAATGAAGTCGATAGAGTTATTCAAAGACAAAATTACAACACGGAACTTAGTGGTTATTTAAACTATCGCCTTGTTAAAGGATTGTGGGTGATTAATCCAGGAATTAGAGTTCAAGCGTACCCATCCGTTCCTGCGGTTGTTCCTGAGCCAAGATTAGGTCTGAAATTTAATGCAACGGAAAATTTAAGGTTCAAAGCATCTGGAGGTTATTATTCACAAAACTTTACTTCAGCTGCATCTGATAGGGATGTTGTAACATTATTTTACGGCTTCCTTTCAGCACCTACAGATGTTCAATCAAACTTCACAACCCCTTCTGGCAATGATATCCAACCGGAAAATGGAATACAAACCTCTTGGCACGGTATATTTGGTGTTGAGTATGACTTCACTAGAAATCTATCACTTAACGTAGAAGGATATTACAAATACTTCCCGAAATTAACGAATATCAACATCGGAAAACTCTATGATGATGTTGCTGAATTCAACGATATTGACGATGTATTCAAGAAAGATTTCTTAATTGAATCAGGATATGCTTATGGAGTTGATGTCCTGTTGGAGTACAATAAAAACCGTCTTTTCTTATGGGGTGTTTATTCGCTTGGTAAAACAGAAAGGTGGGACGGCTTTCAGTGGTACCCTCCTGTTTTTGACAGAAGACACAATATCAACCTTGTCGGATCTTACACTTTCTTAAAGGACAAAAGCCTTGAGTTAAGTTTACGTTGGAACTTTGGTTCTGGTCTTCCTTTCACCCCAACAGAAGGTTATTATCAAGGAGAAGACTTTACAAGTGGAGTGACAACAGACTATACAACTTCAAACACTAATAACTTAAGTATTCTTTTAGGAGGACTTAATAGTGCAAGACTTCCTACTTACCACCGTTTCGATGTGACAGTTAAAAAGAATTTTGAGTTTAAAAATAAATCTATTCTTGTTGCTAAAATAGGTGTAACTAATATTTACAACCGAGAAAATATATTCTACGTAAATAGAGTAACAAATGATAAAATATATCAGCTTCCTGTACTTCCAAGTATAGGTCTTAGCTATGATTTCTAATTACTGTATAAGATTTTCACATACTATGAAGCGGACTATTTAATGTCCGCTTTTTTTATTCATAATAAGTTGGTCCGTGTCAAGTGTAATATCACTGCTAACTATAAGCTACATAGTATCTAGTTATGGACTTTTCTAACCTGAATAGCATAATATAATATATGGATAGTGCCATCATAAGAATAAATTACATTTAAGACATGAATAATATGCTGTAAGGAGATCAGCTAAGGTAATTATCAAGATACTAACCAGGCAACTGAATTCTCTTTACTTATGATTGTGTAAAGAGCAAAAAAAAGCGTGATTCTTTAGAACCACGCTCCGAATACTATATTGAACAAGTAATTACTTCACTACAACTGATTTAGTTGTAGTAAGATCACCGCTTGTAATTTTAACAAAGTACATACCTTCATTCAAAGAAGACACATTCAATTTTTGATTCACTGAGTCGATATTACCCGTAAATACAATTTTTCCAAGTGCATCAGTAATACTAACTGTAGCTTCTTCAACATTATTAGGTAGAACAACATTTAGTTCTTCAGAAACTGGGTTAGGATAAACTTCTGTATCTGCAAGAATATTGTTTTCATCAATATCTAACAACAACGCAGGATCCTCTATACTTAAGACAAAGTTAAATTCAGATAGAGGTGCTCCACCCTGACCAAAAGAAACAGAAGTATGAACAAAAACAGGTAGACCTGAACTCGCTAAGTCGTAATACTCATACTGTGTTCTCAGCAAAGTAAACTGACCTAATAAAGGTACATTAATTGTTGTAGAGTCGATTAGCTTATAACGTGTAGCGTTTGTATATGATACACCATCCGCTAAAGTAAGCGTTCCTGTTCCGTCAACACTTGCAGTCAACTCTCCAGATGCAGGAGCTGTCTGAGGTCCACCACCGACATCAAATGTAGCCGTTCCTACAAAAGCATCCGTGAAGTTGTCACCTAAAGCAAAAGGATATTGAAACTGAAGAGCATCATCAGTATCAAGAACTACGATTATATCTCCTAAATCTGCATCCGAGTATACGAATCCCTGACTAACCTTTTCTGTAGCAGAAGAAGTTGTAAAGTTCTTCAAAAAGTTTTCGATATCAAGCATTGCAGTTGAAGTTGAGAAATCAGAACTGAAAGCTGAAGTTGAAGGGTCTAAAACTGTCAAAGTACGGCTATCATTACCATATCCACCATAAGTACTGTAATCCCAACTAGCTGAAGCTCCAGTTTCATTCTCATAAGAAGGAGCCATACTATCAATGACATACAATGTTGTACCTGCGCCTATCGCAGGTTCATCAGTTTGATTAAACTGTGCATAAGTTGAAGCTCCAATAATAAGAGAAGCTACTAGTAGTAAATTTTTCTTCATATTTCTTAGGTTTTATTTTAACAAATGTATAAAAAATTAGAGTAACGTATAGAACATTCAAATCCACATAAACGTTAGATTTGCAAACAAAACGAATATACCTTGAAAAACGTTGGCGAAAATACTTTTAAACGCCTGTCTTATTTTGTACTGAGCGCTGTATTGATTATTACTGCTATTCTAGCAATCCAATTACCCAATACCTCATTAGACTACAACTTTGAAGACTTCTTTCCTGCTGACGATGAAGAATCTCAATTCTTCTATGAGCATAGAGCCTTATTTGAATCCGATAACGACTTTATTCTTGTTGCAATTCAAAACGACGGAAGTATTTTCGATACAACATTCTTGACAAAAGTAAAAAGGTATACTGAAGAAGTAAGTCAACTGCCTCATGTTAAGTTTACTAGAGATATAACAAGTGAAAAGGAACGGTTCATATACACAGGTGGCATGCAAGGGAGTCGACCTTATATCAATTTTGAAGATGTAGACCTGAAAAGAGACTCTGCCCAAATCTATGAAAACCAAGAGCTGGTTAATAGTCTCGTCAATAAAAAAGGAGATGGGCTTTCTGTGTTTATAAAACACAATGACCTCTTAAGCAAAGCTAAAAGTGACGAGCTCGTTGAATCACTAGAGGCACTATCTAATCAATACGACTTTGAGCGTGTAAGAATGGCTGGCAGAACAATTGGTCAGCTATTTTATATCGAAACAATGACAAGTGAAATGTCGTTCTATGTTGGACTTAGTATGCTGTTTGTTGTTGTATTCTTAATTATTGCCTTTCGTTCTGTCTGGGGATTACTTGTTCCTCAAGTTGTAGTTGTTGGATCAATGATTTGGATTGTAGGGTTTATGGCACTTATCAATGAACCAATTAATATAATATTGATCATTCTACCATCAATTATGTTTGTTGTGGCAATGTCCGATGTTATTCACTTGGTTTCAAAGTACTTTGAGCTAATCAGAGAAGGAAATCCGAAGTTTGACGCCGTAAAAACTTCGATGAAAGAAATAGGGATGGCTACATTTTTAACTTCGGTAACAACTGCCATTGGATTCTTTTCTTTGGTATTTGTGAATGTTAAGCCTATTCAAACATTTGGTATATATGTAGGTCTTGGTGTATTGATGGCATTCGTAATCACATTCTGCACCCTTCCTTTTCTTTTCTATCATACTAAAGTCCCAAAAGTAGCACTTCGAAGCGATAAAAACTTTTGGCGTCCAATAATGGAACGGTCCTTTCTTTTTACAATGAAAAACAGAAAATGGCTCCCTTGGGCTGGAATTGTAATAATTGGTATATTCTCCTATGGTGCAACGCTAATCGTATCGAATAATTTTATTATGGATGATATGGATCCAAATACTTCGATAAAGCAGGACTTTGATTATTTCGATGATAAGTTTGGAGGGATTCGTCCTTTTGAACTATCTATCAAATTGACAGACACATCTGCTACTATTTGGGATAAGGATGTTCTCTTGGAAATCGAAAAAATTGAAAGATATTTATCGGATGATTATGGAGTAGATATTAAGAATTCGCTTGTCCAATCAATTCAAGTGCTCAATCGCGCTTCTGGTGCAGGAAATACTGATATGTTTAAAGTCCCTAGTTCATCCAGAAAAATACGAAATTACAAACGTATGCTGAAGGTTGCAAATCAGGGGAAATTCTTAAAGTCAATGTTAGACTCAACAGGCTCAATTACTCGTATCGGCGGCACAATTCCAGATTGGGGTAATATTAAAACACGATCAGAAAATGAAGAACTTAAAAAGTTTATTCGAAAGAGTGTTAACACAGAAAAAATTGATGTTACTCTAACTGGCTCTGCTCATCTCCTAGACAAAAACATGAGCTATATGTCAGCCAGCCTGGTTCAAGGCCTTTCTTTTGCAATACTAGCTGTAGCAATTATCATGGGGCTTTTATATAGATCAGGTAGCATGTTGATCATTTCAATCATACCCAATATCATTCCCCTGGTTATCATCGCTGGAGTTATGGGTTTTGCAGGAATCAATTTAAAAATAACAACTGCGATTGTGTTTACAATTTCATTCGGTATTGCAATAGACGATACGATTCACTTTCTAAGTAAATTTAAGTTGGAATTAAACAAAGGGAAATCAAAACTCTATGCGCTGAAAAGAACCTACATCAGCACGGGAAAAGCTATTGTACTAACTTCTGCAATACTTATCTCCGGTTTTCTTTTGCTCTTAATGTCTAGCTTTATGGGAACTTTCTATATGGGATTGATGATCTGTATAACTCTTTTGGTAGCTGTTCTGGCAGACTTATTTATACTTCCTTTACTCTTGATTTACTTTTACAAACCGAAAAAGCAAATCAGTTAAAGAAGTCCCATGTTAAACCAATACGAATAAGGAAAGGCATCAAAGGAATAGTCTCTCCCACTCTAGAAATGGGATCGTTGATGAAATAGTCAATATTCTCTGCTCGGACAAAAAACCTGAATTCATCAACGGAAAGCGCAGCAAAAGCATTGACTCTAACTAATGCTGGCGCTTCAAAGTTTCCATTGAACGGAGTCATTACCCCCAGGACTCCATTATAGTTAAGGAATGAATAACCAGAATCATATCCTAGGTCAGTACCAATAGCGATCCCTAAATTATTCGAGAACACTTTTGTCGAATATGAAATTCTATTCATTGTTGAAAAAGAAGGTTGATAATTAAAGTTATTCGATTGGAACCTCAGCGTTATACCCGGGTAAAATGCCCATCCTCCTATCTTAAGCTGGCCCTTAACCCCAATTGAACCCATGGAAACCAGATCTAGGGTGTCTTGACGCCAAGCACCATCAATAAAATACCTCCCGTTATTAACGCTGGTCCAGTTTAACTGCGAAACAATATGATTTTTCTCTCCATATTTAAATGATCCTGATAGGCTTAGCATTTGTTGCAACTCCAATTGACCTTGAGGAATATTCCATGCATAATAATTTGCAATATGATTTCTCAAGTATGGATTTGGATATGAATTCTCGAAATTGAATGAACCCTGAACCTGTAGTTTTCTAGAGGCTTTAAAAAATAGTGAATTATGACTTTTGAGCTCTCCTAAAGCACCAAGAAAGTTCACATATAAGTAACTCTTCAGTCTTGTATTCCTATTTAACCTTAAAACTAAATTGGCATCAAGAAAAGCTTCATTGGTATCAACATTTGCACCTAGGTTTTGATTTCTCCAATATCTATGATTCAAAGCTGCATCAACCGAAATTTTTCGAGAATTAAAAAACACACCTGCACCATTGGAAATTGATGCCGTTTGATATTGATCTCTTGTTTCTAAGGTATCAATCAATAGTGTGTCGAAAATTGAAGGATCTATAATACTTGAAGTATATTGTCTACCTCTCAGATCAAAATTATGCCTTGACGTAATTCCAGAGCCCAATATCGAATCCCCTAGAACTCTATAGTAATTAGACCACTCTAAATTAAGCAATCGAACTTGTGATCTCGCTGATTCATTCCTAACGTTTATGAACTCTAAAGGGAAAATAGGGATTAATGAATCGGTAACTATGCCTTCATTCTCTCCTTGTTCGTCTGCTCCGTAATAAGCATTCAATTGTGTTGAGAACTTCTTTTTATTGTGTACAAATAATAAGCTTACATCATTTAATATAAAATCACTATTCCTTAAAAATCCGTTACTTGTTCTTCGATAATATCGAAAATGAAGATGTGTGTTCGGTTTAAAATATTGATGTAGTTCAACATTCATTGCTTGATTTAATCTTGATCCGAATGCGTATTGAAACCCAAGATAGGGAAGTCCAGTCCATTTTGGTTTTACTCTGAATTCATTCATTCGGTAAGTCAAACCATTAAGTTGAACTCCAAAAGCCCTAGGCAGGTCGTACTCAACTAGACGAAGGTCACCAGATCCTGGTCTAAGATTAAGTATACCGATAAAACTTGCATCAATTGAATCTAGATTAACGCCACCAGACCTATAATCTATTCCGATAGAATCTATCGCCTGCGGTATCAAGTTATTTTGTGACCATACTGAATTTGCCCCTCCTAAAAGAGCCGAAATAAAAAAAACAATAATGATATAATTAAGCTTGACCATTTAATTCACAATTGCACTTGTTACGCGGAGGCAATATTACGAATTTTATAACGAAGGACTTAGGTGAAATATTAGAGAAAAAAAAGAAACCCATACAGCTCAATTTCTGAAAACCTCAGAAAACATGGTTAGTACCTCCGATCTGGTTCTGTAATCCTCTGGGTTATCCTTACCTTAAAAGATGAAGGGAGGCCCGCCATAGTCAGATCAAGTACAGTACTAAATAAAATAATTGTAAGCTTCAAAATAACACTGTATGGGCGGTTTTTCAACCTCAAGTACAAACCAACTACCTGAGTGGCGACTTGTGAGGTAAAGATACTAATTTTAAGTCTCAGATACAAAGTAAAACACCTCGATGTTCTCAAGTATACAGAGAAAGCAAACCACCTTCTATCCGTTGTAGTTTGAAAGTTAGATAATTGTAATAATAAGGACTAAAAACAGGTAAATCTTCCTACTTCCAGAATTCATCTTTACATGGAAATAAGAGATATCTGAGATTTAAATTGCTCGGCTGCTGCATTTACAATTTGCAGCAATACATTCTCGGATTGATTCTTCATTGATAGCCTCAAAGTTATTCCATCAGGGTTAGCATTTAAAGTAAGATAATCGGCAAGTTCTAACATAGCTTCTGCTTGTGACATATTCGTCAAATTCATACTACTGATCTGTTTCATATCTACATAAAAAGATACAGGCTCTACTCCAAAATCATTCATCCCATCAACTTTAGTGATTGGCTCAACTCGAAAACGCTCCTTAACTGAATCATTGGAATGGAAAAAAAGTTCATTGTCGGTCACATAACCAATCGCTTCATCCATTTTGTAGTAACCTCCTTCAAGATCTTCTACCTGACCATTTTCAGCATATGAGTGGATCAAGTCTTTTAAATTTGCACCGTTCTCACCAAACCCTAAATAACCATTGATTGTTGCTAGACCACCAAAAGTAGCGAAGTCATCTTCAACCCCTAGTAGGTTAAAACCAATATCTCCACTAAATAGAGACGAAACCCCTTTAGGTCCCATAGCTTGTAAAAAGAAACCTCCTAAACCAAATTTTTTGTAAAGTTGTTTAGTGGCATTTGGACTGAATCGATTCAAAAACTCTTCCATTTTAGCAATATCTAGCGCCCCAGCCATTGCCACAATTGGTTTTCCAGGACCGATAGACTGAGCCACTTTTCCGGCACCATCCTCTTTGAAGAAATACGCTTTTTTCATCGCTTCGCTTACTCTTGATGTATTCGCATGTACTACAAGTTCTCCATTGCCAAATGTTAAGCTTGTTGAAACATGACTATTCTCAACCATTGCTTCGATTTCCTTTTGTTGCTCCTCCGGCAAATCACTCAACGAAGTACTGGACGTTTCATACAAGTTCTGTAAGTGAGAAGCAACAAGGTAGTCTGTCTCCTCCTCTATCACCGCTGTTATCCTTTCGTCGCGATCTTTCTTATCCATATTGTCAAATGCATTCAACATCACTTGTTTTGCATCTCCCTGAGGGTTTGTAGATGCCATAACTATGAAATTATCATCAATTCCAATAGCAGTAGTCATATCGTAATGTACAAGCATATCTTTTTCCAGCTCAAAACTATAGCCCATTTCAGTAAATACTTTCCTTACAGAATCTCTGTTTTTCACTTTACTGAGAACAATAAAGCTCGTAGGCATTCCATCTCTTTCCAAAGGACCCGTGAGGGCGTAATAAATCTTTTCCTTTGCATTAATAGCATTAGCAACTCTTATATAATTGCTTTCTACAATTGAACCAATCCCATCCAGAGAAGTAAAATTTCCTTTATTCAAAATAGACTCTACATCAAGATACCCATATCCAACAACATCTTTCTGGTTGGTTACCAAAGACACAAATGACCCTTGAAGGTCTTTATCTTCGTTGTTCCCTCCACAAGAAACCATTAAAAAAGCAAGAAAAGTAATTCCGAAAAGGTGTTTAAACATCTTCATTTTAGTTCTAATTAGATTTCCATCAAAAATAAGTATTTCAATCAAAAATGTCTTTCTCTTATCAATTTGATTCAATAAAACAGTGTTTTAAAAACGATTTCTCCTGATCCATGTTTCAGACATTGTGCTTTGGATAATTTATCTTATAACTTTGCATCATGCATGAAATTGAACCGTATTTCAATTGGAGACATCTTTATGTTTCTTCAGAAGATGAAAGATCTCCTTTTTATGACAGAGAATATAATGAATTCGAATATACGGATCAGGTTTATAATTATTTGCTGCATCCTCAATGGGATAATATTGGATCTCCTACTTTATTTCTAAAAATCCTTTACGTGGATTATGAAGAAGGGTATTGTATCATAGAAATGATTGGAGAATGGAACGACGCCATCCACAACGATATAATGACCTTGAAAAGAGACATTGCCGAAGAGTTGATGTATGAAGGAGTGGATAAGTTCATTCTGATCGGTGAAAATATATTGAACTTTCATTATTCAGACGATAGCTATTATGAAGAATGGTTTGACGAACTTGAAGATGGATATATTGCCCTAGTCAATTTTCATGACCATGTTGTTCGAGAATTCAATGAAATCCACATCGATCAATATTTTGTATTAGGTGGAGAACTGGAGGATGTATCATGGAGAACCTACGCTCCAAAACAATTCTTTACAAAAATAGATAGCTACGTTCAGAAGAGATTATCTATTTAAATTTGATTGAATCAGTTTACCAACAACCAATTTGTCGATTGGAAACGTAACATCTTCTTGAGTTATTTCCTTAATACTCTTCCACCTGTGCGACTCAATAGCATCTTCCACAAAATCAAAAGGTCGTACAGAACATTCTATTCTATCAGTTTTCAAACTAGTCACCCGATAGTATATACTAATGAGCTGCTCATTATTTTTAAAGGCTGATTCTTGATAAAAATCAGTGAGATAGAAAAGATCTAAAATTTCAATATCAAGAGATAATTCTTCTTGAAACTCTCTAATCAAACAGTCTTTAATACCTTCTCCTTCTTCAAGTCCTCCACCAGGAAATTTAGTAAACTCTCTTCCAAACCTTCGCTCATCAGAAAGAAGAACCTCTCTTTGATCATTAACTAAAAGTCCGTATACGCGAATGTTAAGAGCCATCCTATTTATTAAGAATCGACTTGATGTCTGGTTTAAAATAATTCTTGCCTTTTAAAATCTTACCGTCTTCGCGGTAAATAGGCTTTCCATCTTCTCCAATTTTACTCATATTAGAACGTTGTATCTCTTTAAAAACTTCCTCGATAACATTTTGCATTCCATGCTTCATAATTGTACCACATAAAATGTACAGTTGATCACCTAAAGCATCTGCAATCTCAACCAAGTCTCCCTCTTTTGCCGCTTCGAGATATTCCTCATTTTCTTCTTGCATTAATCTATGTCGCAATTCTACTTGACCTTCTTCTAGTTCTGCAGTAGGCCTGTAATTGTTTTTAATTCCAAAACTATCGTGAAAAGTTGCTACGGCTTCAATGGTTTCCGCTAATGTTATTTTTTTGCTCATCTGATCAATTTTTTGGAAAAATAATCAATGCGCACATTTCAAACCAGTAACCACTAAGATTTTTTCCATTTCAACTCCAATAACATTTGATTTTCGTTAATTTGCATCTATGAAACTAAAGTTCAACGCACTACTCATCATATTGAATATACTTATCTTGTTCAGTAACAGTTTTGCTCAAGATTTTTTTCCTCCAATAACAAATTATACGACAGAGGACTATGGAATAGAGTTCGCTCCTGAAAACCAAGGTATTTGTCAAGATAAAAATGGAGTCATGTATTTTGGAAATACTGGTAATATCTTAACTTTTGACGGTAGTCAATGGGGATCAATAATAACTGTTCCCCAACGTTCCACTCACTCTCTTTTGAACGCTGAAAATGGTGTTATCTATGTAGGTTCGCAAGGAGATTTCGGGAAACTAATTGCGGACAGTATCGGTGAGTACCATTATACTTCTTTGGTAGATTCAGTTACAAGAAACGAAATTCCATTTGGTGAGGTCTGGAATATCATAGAAATTGACGGAGATATCTTCTTCCATAGTGAAAAACAAATCTTTAGACTGTCTAATGATGAAGTATCCGCTATAAAAATGCCCTCGACAGCACACACCTCATTCAAGGTGAATAATCAGTTGGTTGTTCGGATGAGAGAACATGGCCTGATGGTATGGAAAAATAACGATTGGTCAAAAGTAAAAGGCTCAGAGTTATTTGAAATTTATGGAATATTTGGCATCGTAGACACTGACAAGTCAACTATTAAACTCGTTATCTCTCAGGAAATCGGGCTATTCAAATGGAATTTAAAGACGAATTCAATAGTTTCTTTCATTACTGAATATGACAATGAAATCGTGAATTACATCCTCTATGGTGCAAAGCGAATAAGCAAGGATAGAATCTCATTAATGACCAATGGAAAAGGATTGGTATTCATAAATAATCAGGGTAAAGAAGTTGGTAGGGCTAATAAAAGAACGGGACTTGTTTCAAATGACGTTCGTAATCAATTCATGGATATGGATGGAAATCTTTGGCTGGCAACAAACAACGGTTTGGTGCTTGTCAACCTAAACGCTAGATTATCCTATTTCGGTCAGCTGCAAGGTTTACATGGAGGCGTGAAGTCCATTCTGGAAGTGACGGTTAATGGCAAAAACGAACTGTTTGTTGGGACAAACGAAGGGCTGTATGTTTTGAAGCCAGAGGACGAAAGTTCCTTTCGAATATTTAAGAAAATTGAAGGAATAAACTACGCAGTTTGGGATCTGGGCGTTTATAACGAGACATTATTTATTGGAACAAGTGAAGGTTTGTTCACCATGAGGGTTGATAAAGCGCCTTATTTCGTTGAAAACATCTTACGCAGAAATGCTAATGCTATCAGTATTGATACTGCCAATAATCAACTGGTTACTGCTGGTGGAAAAGGACTATATGTTCTGGATCTTGAAAGTCTAGATTTAAAACATGTAATTGAAGAATCTTTTAAAACTGTTACAGGCATAAGCACGAAAAAGAAAGAAGATACTACTGAGTATTGGATGGGACTTCACGGGCAGGGAATTCTAAAATTAAGTTATACCGATGATTTTAAAGCTGACTTTTATGGAGGAACTTCTTATGGCATACCCGAGGACCATATTGTTGTTCCTAACAAACTAAAAAACACTATAGTTTTTGGTAGTTCTAAAGGATTATTGAATGTTGATGAGACAGAAATGGATGGTGAAACATACACTTTCTTTATGCCTCAAAACATTGGTGATAGTGCAATACAAGACCCTATTTTTTATTTGCTGGAAGATGATAAAAAGATTTGGTATTGCATTGATAATAATGTTGGTGTCTATGATAAAAAAGATGAAAAATTCACAAATAGACCCTTCTGGGGAATCAAAAAAGGAAAAGTAAATGAGCTTTATCGATCTCCGAATAAAGATTATCTATGGATTGGTGCTTCAGATGGATTGATCAGGTATAGTATTAATAGCGCAATACCTTATAAAGAAGACTTTAAAGCATTAATCAGGTCCGTAGTTACAAATGATAAGGAAACGTCATTTGGTGGAGTCAAACATGATGACTTAAAAGCTATTATTATTGACTATAATAAAAACTATATTAAATTTAATTATAGTGCACCCTACTT
Organism: Brumimicrobium sp.; assembly: GCA_965659845.1. Taxonomy (GTDB): domain Bacteria; phylum Bacteroidota; class Bacteroidia; order Flavobacteriales_D; family Crocinitomicaceae; genus Brumimicrobium. The sequence continues at coordinate 11,867 of CBFHXS010000016.1, read as the reverse complement.
TGAGGATCATCAACCCATAGAATATAGTTATTGGTTAGAAGGTTATACGAATGAGTGGTCCGATTGGAAAGAAAAAAATGAGATGGAGTTTTCTAACCTTCCCGAAGGAAAATATACATTCCATGTAAAAGCCAGAAATATCTACCGGCAAGAAGCTGAAGAGGCGAAAATAGAATTCACTATATCTACTCCGTGGTATAGAACGACAATAGCGTACATAAGCTACGTTCTACTTTTCTTGATCATTGTTTATTTGGCAATCAAGATCAGCTCAATGCAATTAAAGGCTCAGAACAAAAGACTTGAAAAGGCCGTTCAAGATCGAACGAAAGAGATTGAGGAAAAAAACACTCGTCTGGAAAGTCAAAAATCTGAGATTCTGCATCAAAAAACTGAAATTGAAGACAGTATTAACTACGCTCAACGAATTCAAAAGGCTATACTTCCATTGAAGGATGAAATGAAAGAACACTTATTGGATTCGTTTATTCTATTTTGGCCAAAAGATGTGGTTAGTGGTGATTTCTACTGGTTTTTTCAACGTGGAAATGAATCAATAATTGTTTGTGCAGATTGCACTGGCCATGGAGTTCCTGGAGCATTCATGTCTATGATTGGTGTAGATAAACTGAATGTTTGTGTTGGAGAGAAAGGAATAACAAGCCCTGATAAGATTTTGTCATTTTTAAATGAGGGAATTAAAACTTCATTAAGGCAAGATGATAGTAAAAAAGCCACCCGAGATGGAATGGATGCTGCTATCATTACAATAGATCACACAACGAAAAAAGTAAAATATGCTGGTGCTCATAGAGCTCTTTGGATTCTTAACTCGTCTGGTGAATTAGCGGAAATTAAAGCAACCAAAGTGGCCGTAGGTGGATTCACCCCAATTGACCAGGTATACGAACTACACGAAATTGAGATTTCCGAAACGTTGAGATTTTATATGAGTTCCGATGGCTATGCAGATCAATTTGGCGGAGAAAGAAACAAGAAGTTTAAAATCAAAGCGATGAAAAGCATTTTAACAGAGAATTATAAGCTACCTATGGAAGAGCAAAGAGAAATTCTCGAAAAAAGGATGATCGAATGGAAAAAAGGTTACGAACAGATAGATGATATTTGCGTTATGGGAATCACCGTCAAACCAGACTAATTCATAATCCAAGCAACGATAGACAACATAAGTAACAATACGAACGTTTTCTCAATAATTGATTTCATACTTTTGTATTTCCTTTTTACAAACAAGAAATAAGCCAAACTAAAAATGCCTTCAATATATTATCTATTCGCTGCACTCGGTGGTATTATCCTGAGTAGTCTTAATAGCTGGTATTGGTACAATCAAGGTTATCGAGGAGGTAAACTTTTTTTTATGGGATCTATAGCCTTTTTCGGCATTATCATGTTAATTTTAAAACTGTTTAATTGAGACCATGAAAGCAATTACTGATCATTTTCATTCTATTTCCAGAGCACTAACTCTCCTGTTCAAGGGGCATTATTTGATATATTTTATACCAGGGATTGTGATTGCTGTTTTTTTTTACATGTACACTCGAGGATTAGCTTCGGCTAACTCGGCCTTAGGATTAGTTGAACATATACCCTGGATAGGAAGTTATTTGCAATCTGCTGTGGATGCTGTTTTTGGATGGATCACAGATTTCTCCATTTACCTATACCAATTCGCAATAATAACTTTACTTTCTCCTTTTCACACCATGCTAAGTCAGAGGTTAGATGAACACGAAACAGGAAGGAAGTTCGATGACGGATGGCAAAAATTCTTTAATGACATTCTTAGAACAATTGGCGTTGCATTGTTAGGAGGATTGATGTACCTTTTCATTAAACTCATTTGGTGGGCTTTTGCATGGGTGCTGGGCATTAGTTTTCTCACACCATTTATATCCGCAATGTTGATTGGATTTTTCACTGGTTTCAATAGTTATGATTACTCTCTTGAACGCTACAATGTAAGTGTTGGAAAAAGCTGGGGGTATGCATTTAGACATCCTTTACAAATGACCCTAACAGGCGGAATATTTACGCTTCTGCTTTACATTCCGTTCGTGGGTGTTGTTATTGCTCCAGTCCTTTTAACGATGGTTGGTACATTAAACTATCTGAGAATGGAAGCGAGAGATAAATCATCTAATATTCCAGTAATTAACGAAGAAAAGGATTTGCTTGATGATTCGCAGACTAATTCAAACAAGCTGAACTAATCTCGTTAATTAGTTCATGACTATTGACTCGCAAGTCTCCCAAAGCATATCTTCGAAGATTAACATAGCTGCCAATGCAAGTTGGGAATAGTTTTGAGAAGCATTCTTAAATCTACCAGCCTCAGTAACCCACATGGTTTGAATCAAATTAACACCTCCAGAAGATGGTGCGATCTTATTTATCACTTGACTCACGTTGTATGCTCCAGCATGATATACATGCAACACAAAAAGTCGAAACCACAAATCAGTTTCTTCATAGGCTACACCTTGCCTTTCCAGTATTATTTTAGCTTCAGGAATACAGGTAGTTTTTATAAGGTCGCTAGCAGCCTGTGCAGATTTAACAAAATCTTTTCGTTCATCAACATATCGATTAACAGTCAACCCATGTTTTCGAGCTACACCAGGCATCAATTGAAATGAACCATAAGCACCCACATTAGATCTCGCGATTTTTCCCGGACTCTCGATAAGCAATATAGCCTGAGCATACCAAGGATCAACTCCTTCTTCTTTAAATACTTCTACACCTTTTGATATTGTAGGTAAAGCAAGGTCAAAAGCATAAAAATCACTTTTCCCAGTGGTCATATATACTTTATCTTCTTTATGAAGGTTATAAGCATCCCTTATGGAATCTCTATACTTATCCTTTTCAGTATCCGACCATCGATCCCAGTCTTCGACACTCATACGAGCAACAATATCTCTAGTTTTAGCAATATTAATAACACATGAATCTGGAGATAGCGTCATCATCGTTTTCCAAAAAACAGGATGAGCTAATCGATCCCAGCGCTCAGTAAACAAGGCGTTATTTTCCACGTAAGTAACATGAATAGAATCATTTAAATGCTTTACACTCAAAAGTTCCTTCTGCCATGGTGGAGCGCAATCGTCAAATGCCAAAGAGTCTGTTTCTTCTGCAAATAGAGTAACGGAAAATAAAAAAGGAATAATTAATAGTATTTTATTGCGCATAATTCATTGACAGGGTTCAAACAAGTATAATAAAAAATAAGGAAAGTAGTTACGCCTCTATTCTATTTTTAACAAGTTCCAATGCTTTTTCTAATTGCTGATCCTGCGTTAAATCCGAATTATCGATTACCACGGCATCCTTAGTTTGAATTAATGGACTTTCTTCTCTTGTTGAATCAAGATGATCTCTTTCTTTTAAATTTTGCTTTACCTCATCTAGAGTTATGTCACCTCCCTTAGAAAGGAGTTCGTCATAACGTCTCATTGCTCTTGTATCGACATCTGCCGTAATAAAGAGCTTAAGTTCTGCATTCGGAAAAACTACAGAGCCTATATCCCGTCCGTCCATCACTACACCTCCATCATCTCCCATTTTTCGCTGTTGATCAACAAGAAAAGTTCTAACTTCTTTAATCGCAGCAATCTTGCTTACCTGTTGAGAAACTTCAAGAGTTCTAATAATGTCTTCTACATTTTCACCATTGAGTATGAGATCTGGAGTACCCTTTTGATTTTGACTGAAGCTTATTGAAAGATTATCTAAGGCATCAATTATGTTTGACTTTTCCAGACAATTATCAGTTACCCAACCTTTACGAAGGGCAAACAATGCAACACCTCGATACATTGCACCGGAATCTACGTATATGTAATTTAAGGATTTCGCCAAAGCTTTAGCCATTGTGCTTTTGCCACAAGATGACCAACCATCGATAGCAATAGTGATTTTATCTTTCATAGGTACAAAGTTAAAAAATAGACTAATCTTTGATCCAAATTAAACTTTCCCTTTTCACTTTCATTCTGGCAAAACCGAAAGTGACGATAATATCATTCTTTTCCACTTGCTCTACCTCGCCTTTTTGCTTGGTTGAAATCATTTTAACAGTACTCCCTTCTTTGATTTTATCTTGATGATACTGCTGAGCACGTTTTGATGGCTTACTTTTCTTTTTCTTTGACTGTTTTTTTAATACCTCTTCTTTCTTCGCGACTTCAATCTTAGCTTTTTCAACAGCTATATATTTTTTAACCTCTTGCATCAAAGAAGCATTAACCGCTTTCTTCTTACTTTTCGTAACATATTCGTTAATGAATTGCTGTAGCTTTTTACCTAGACTAACAAATTTGCTGTTTTCCTCCGCCCTTTCCCGCATCTGCTTTAACTTAGCATTGTACTTGGAAAGTGCTTCTTCAGATTTAACCCTCGCCTTCTCTGCCGCTTCCTGAGCTAATACATGCTCTTTAGTCAACCTGGACAAATAGGACTTCTCTCTCTGCAGTTCATGAAGTAATTCATCCATCTTTACTTTTCTGGAATCTAATTTAGACTTAGCTCTATCGACAAGACTCTTCGAAATTCCATTAATCTGGGCTACTTCGAAAGTGAATGAACTCCCAGGCTGTCCCATTGAAAATGTAAAAAGTGGTTTTAGCGTCTCAGTATCAAAAAGCATACAGCCATTAATCGCCTGTTCAAGTTCATCGGCTTTGAGCTTAATATTTGAATAATGAGTCGTAATTACACCAAAGGCGCCTTTTTGATAAAGTTCCTCAAAAAACACCTCTGCCAATGCTCCACCTAAATCAGGGTCCGAACCTGTTCCAAATTCATCAAGCAAAAGCATTGTATTTTCATCTGCCACTTCTAGAAAATGCTTCATCCTCTTCAATCGGTATGAATATGTACTCAATTCATCAACAATCGATTGATTATCTCCTATGTCCGTAAGTAGACCGTTAAATAAAGTCATTTTACTATTTGGATGGACTGGAACGAGTAAGCCACATTGCAACATAAGCTGGAGTAGACCGATCGTTTTTAATGTGATACTTTTACCTCCAGCATTTGGTCCGGAAATGACCAACATTCTCGAATCTTTACCCATTGTAATTCGCTGAGGCATTGTATTCTTTCCTACTTCATCATTCGTTAATTTTAAAACAGGATGATAGGCATCAATGAGATCTAACGACATATTATCAGTCAAACCAGGCAGAACAGCATCAAACTTCAGCGCTAGTCTTGATTTCGCATTTATAAAATCAAAATTCACCAAAACTTGCTGGTAGGATTTAATGAGAGAAAGGTGTACAACCATTTCATGCGTTAGGACTTGAAGTATCTTAAAAATCTCTTTTCTTTCGTCGTCTTTAAGTTGTTCCAATTCATTGTTCAATGGAACGGTCTCTATTGGCTCAACGTATGTAACAGCGCCCGTTTTTGATGATCCTGTAACTTGACCTGGTACTTGTCTTTTATAGGAAGACACAACAGCCAAAAGACGCCTGTTTTCCATGTAAGCTTCTTTTGTATCACTGAGATAACCCTTTTTGAGATATTTCTTAATGACGCGATCAAAATTGCTATTAACCTTTCTTTCTACCTCCCTTATTCTACCGCGTATTTCAAACAAATCCTTAGAGGCCTCATCTCTCACCTCCCCATGCTTATCGAAAATTTTATCTATTGCATCTACTATTTCTTTAGTAAAATAGACGTTCTCAAGCATTCGATACAATTCAGGATATTCATTTTCACGCTTGTTAAAAAAATAAATAAAGCTATTTACCAAATTTGAGGCGAATCTGATTTTACCAAAACTCTTTTGAGGTAAACTGGCATTTTGGATTGGCAACATTTTAATCTCATCAAGAAGCTCGTCGAATTCAATTCTTGGAAAAGTTTCACCCTCTTTTCTAATGGCAGTTAACTCATTAGTTTGTTTTAAAAACTTCAAGAGCTCAGAGTTATTTTTGACAGGAGATAACTTTGCAATTCGATTTTCCGCTGTTCGACCAACGCAATACGTCTTCATGATGTTTATTAAGACATCAAATTCTAAATCTCTATATGTTTGTTGGTCTACTTTTAACATTTGCTACAAAGCTACAGAATTCATTACATTTGCCTCATGAAAAAGTTCGTATCAATCGTCATTTCTTTATTTATTCTTGCGCCATTTGTTTTTCTTGCGTGGTGGTTGTACAAGAATTTCTACAGCACACCAATGCTCATCGGGAATATGCTTATTATTTTGACAGGTATCCTCGTCAGTATTACTTTCTATTTCAAATTTGGTGAAGACATGAAAAACAAAGTTATACTCGGAGAAGATGATTTTCCAACTATTGAAACAGGTTTGATTTATGCACAAATTGAAGATTTCGTAGAGAAATATGAAAAAGAAAAGGGCAAGTTATTCATTGTAGGGACTGAAATCAAGGATAAAACGGTGCTCCTCAATAGAATTTCCTACAACAAACTGATAGATGAGATTGGGCTTGACTTCGGTTCATCACTAAAAATTAACCTTACTGGCGTATCGACAATAGCTGTAGGTGACAAGCAATTTCTAATTCATGGCTTTGAAACAGCATATATTGATTTTGATCAGCAATACAACTTAGACTGGAAACACAATAAACTTCTACTTCTTTCTGGTAAAAACGAACCAAAACAGATTAAAATCCCTGCTCAAATGCCAACCATAGTGTTTGATTGGTCGTAACAGGTCGAGGACTAAGCAAAGCGCTTTGTCATATATTCGACACTTTTAAGTAATAATAATTGCAATTTTATTTAACGAAAAATTTCTTTTTCATTAAATTTACGTTTCGAATAATTATGTTAAAACTAAAATCTGATAACATGAAAAAAAGTTACTTATTGATGATGGCTGGTTCTATTCTTCTTTCTGGAGCCGCAATAGGTCAGTCTTCTCAAGCTAAAGTTAACCGCGCAAAATTAGGTGCTACTAAGCAATCTAACTTTGAAGGTTTCAAAAAAACCCGTGCTAATACTAACACTGCACAGGAAAAAGGTGCCCTACTTTGGGAAGATGACTGCTCAAGTGCTGCTACTTGGACGTTTACAAACACAAGTGTACCTACAACTGATTTCTCAATAGAAACAGATTCAAATCTTGAGAACCTTAACGTTACTCCTATGCCTGCTGATTTGGCTACTTTTGGTAGTACAACTGCTTCCAATGGTTTCCTTTGGATAAGTTCTGATGCAGCACCTAACAATTCTGACAATGATGGGACTCCAATTGTTGCAGAAGCAACTAGTGAGCTAATAGATTTAACAGGTTCTCCAAATGTTATTCTGACTTTCGAACACAGCTATCGATGGTGGCAAGATGCTCGTGGAGTTCGTGTATCTGGAGACGACGGTGCAACTTGGACTGATTACGAAGTAACGAATAACGCTGGTTCTCCGGACGATCAGAACTCAATGAACCCTGAAGTTACACAAATTGATATTTCTGCGGTTGCAGGAAATTCTTCTCAAGTAAGAATTCAATTTTATTATGATGATAATGATTTCTGGGGATGGTATTGGGCAGTTGATGATGTGAAAATCAATGAAGCTGACGAGTTCGATCTTATTGATGAGGGAGTTTACTGGGGAGCTGCAGGAAACATCGGAGTTCGTGTACCTTATTACCAAGTTCCTCTAGAGCAAGTTACAGCTTATGATATTTCAGGAATTGTGAATAACTTCGGTTTTGCAAATCAAACGGATGTAGTTTATACTGCTGATGTTGTTTCTGAATCGTTCTCATCAAGCTCTGCTGCAAGTACTGTAAATGCTTTTACTACAGATACTATTGCTCTTGCAACGCAGTTTACTCCTTCTGGATTAGGAGAGTATATCATCGATGGAGATGTAACTTCTGGAGCTACAGATGCTGTTCCAAGTAACAACACTGTTGCAGGACACGACACGATGAATGTAGTACAACACATTTATGCTCGTGACAATGGACTCGTTGATGGTGGTTTCTTCCCTGAAGTTGCCTTCGAGGGTGGTAATATGTTTGACATCAATCAAGATGCAGATCTTTACGCAATTGATGCCCAGTTTGGAGCTTCAACTGCTGCTGGTATAGAAGTATACGGTACGCTTTATTCAATCGATGCGAATGGTGAATTCCAATTTGAAGCTGAAACAGAATACTACACGACGCAAGCAGGTGATGCAGGAACATCGAGATCTTTCATTTTTCCAAATGAAATTACGCTAACTGCAGGATCAACATACTTAGTAACAATTGGTTCTTTCGCTATTGATCTTTCAATTGCTGTTGCTGGAGCTTCTCCAGACCAAACTTCATTCTTATATGGAGACCTTGGAACAGCTGGTGTAGATTGGTACTTCACGAACAGTACACCAATGGTGAGAATGAACTTTGACCCTTCTTTGAGTGTGGATAACGCAGAAGCTACTGAAGCAAATGTATCTATCTATCCAAACCCTGCAAACGAAGAATCAAATGTTAACTTCTCATTAGAGAATACAACAGATGTTCAGATTACAGTAACTGATCTTTCAGGTAAAACTGTATTTACAACTTCTTTAAATAATGCAGCAAAAGGACAACATACAGTTGCTATTCCAACTGCTAAATTATCAAACGGAGTTTACATCGTAAATTACAACGCAGGAAATGCTTCAACTGCTAAGAAATTAGTAGTGAACAAATAAAGATTACTTTTAATCTATCAGAAGGCCTCGAGAAAACTCTCGGGGCCTTTTTTTATTCTAGATCATCAGACCAATAAACACAATATTTTTAATTTTGTATAAAATTATAGAATCATGAAAGCATATGTATTTCCAGGTCAAGGAGCTCAATTCATTGGAATGGGTAAAGACCTTTACGATAATTCAGAGGTAGCAAAGGATTACTTTAATAAGGCAAATGAGATCTTGGGATTCGATATCACAGAGATCATGTTCAATGGGACAGATGAACAACTGAAAGAAACCAAGGTAACTCAACCCGCAATCTTTTTACATTCTGTCATCCTAGCAAAAGTTCTAGGTGATGACTTCAAACCAGATATGGTTGCAGGACATTCTTTGGGAGAGTTGTCTGCACTCGTAGCTAGTGATGTTTTATCATTTGAGGATGGACTAAGATTAGTGTCTCAAAGAGCGCAAGCAATGCAAAAAGCATGTGAGGCTGAACCATCAGCTATGGCTGCAATATTAGGCTTAGAGGACGAAGTAGTAGAAAAAGTTTGCTCTTCAATTGACGAAGTAGTTGTTCCTGCTAATTACAACTGCCCAGGACAACTCGTAATATCAGGATCAAACAAAGGTATAGAGCTAGCATGTGAAAAAGCAAAAGAAGAAGGTGCTAAACGCGCACTACCTCTTCCGGTAGGTGGAGCTTTTCACTCACCTCTTATGGAGCCAGCCCGAGAAGAGCTTGCAAAAGCAATTGAAAATACGCCTTTCAAAGAAGGCAAATGTGCTATTTATCAAAATGTAAATGCAAAAGCTGTTACTTCACCAGAAGAGATCAAATCTAATTTAATGGCACAATTAACAGCACCGGTAAAATGGACGCAAACAATGCATGCTATGATTAATGATGGTTGCGAAGAAGTCGTTGAGGTTGGACCAGGAAAAGTACTACAGGGACTATTCAAGAAAGTAGATAGAAAGTTCCCAACGAGTAGTGCAAGCATTGCAACCGAGGCATAAATAATAATAACAATCGAAAAAAAAGCTCGATCAAATGATCGAGCTTTTTTGTATTTGAAGAATCCTAAGACTCTTTACTTTCAGGTTTTGGAAGTAATACCTTTCGAGATAGTTTCCATTTCTTAGATTTTGGATCTTGTCCAACAACCTTAAACTTCAACAAATCACCTTCTTTGGCAACATCTTCCATTTTGTTGATGCGTTCATGAGCGAATTCAGAAACGTGAATTAAACCGTCAGTTCCTGGCATGATCTCAACGAATACACCGTAAGGCTGAACAGATTTTACTTTTCCTTCGTACTCAGCACCATCCTCAACTGTAGGAGGGAAAGCAATGATACGAACTGCTTTGTTTGCAGCATCCATTGTTTCTTTTCCTTCAGCTAAAATCTGAACAACACCTTCTCCAGTTTCTGGATCTTCATCAATCGTAATTGTTGCTCCAGTATCTTTTTGAATTTGTTGAATGATCTTACCTCCAGGTCCGATGATTCCACCTATTGCTTCGTTAGGAACCCTAAATGATTCAACACGCGGCGCGTAAGGTTTCAATTCAGCTCTTGGCTCGGCTATTGTTTCAGTAATCTTACCTAAGATATGTAAACGACCAGCTTTTGCTTGCTCCAATGCTTCGATTAGAACTTCGTAAGGAAGACCGTCTACTTTAATATCCATTTGACATGCTGTAATTCCTTCAGCTGTTCCAGTAATTTTAAAGTCCATATCTCCTAAGTGATCTTCGTCTCCAAGGATATCAGATAAAACCGCATATTTTCCTTCAGCATTCATTACTAGACCCATCGCTATTCCTGATACAGGTGCCTTAATTGGAATTCCTCCGTCCATTAATGCAAGTGTACCAGCACAAACCGTAGCCATAGATGAAGAACCGTTAGATTCTAAAATCTCAGAAACAAGACGGATTGTATAAGGATTATCTTCTGGAAGAACTGGCTTGAGTGCTCTCAAAGCGAGATTACCATGACCAACTTCTCTTCTAGATACTCCTCTAATTGGGTATGCCTCTCCCGTACTAAATGGAGGGAAGTTATAGTGTAACATGAATTTCTCATATCCTTGGTACGTAGCAGCATCAATCATTTGCTCTTGAAGCTTACCACCTAGTGTCAATGTTGTCAATGACTGAGTTTCTCCTCTTGTAAATACAGATGAACCATGAACCATCGGTAAATAGTCAACTTCAGACCATATAGGACGAATCTCATCGAAGTTACGTCCATCCAAACGGATTCTCTCGTTTAACATTACATCACGAACTGCTTCCTTCATTGTTTTCTTGAAGTAAGTACTAACGAATCCTCCAACTTCTTCGAGTTCTTCTTCAGTAAATTGAGCTTTCGTTTCCTCTTTAACTGCATCAAAGTCATTTGCTCTTTCAGTTCTGTCTGAATTCCCCTTTCGAGCAACAGCCTTCAATTTTTCAAAAGCAAAATCATGTACTTTCTTTTCTACCTCCTCATTTGTATCAATGTGGTTGTATTCTCTTTTTGGACTTGACGAAGGAATCTCAGCAGCCAAATCCAATTGGAATTGGCATTGTTCTTTAATTGCTTCGTGTCCTACCTTGATTGCTTCAACTAGCTCTGATTCCTGGATAAATTCCATCTCCCCCTCGATCATAACAACATCTTTCATAGTACCTGCCATCATGATTTCCATGTTAGCTTTGTCTAATTCAGACTTCAATGGGTTAACGATATATTGTCCGTCTACTCTAGCTACTCTTACTTCTGACATTGGTCCATTAAATGGAATATCTGAAACGGCTAAAGCAGCTGACGCTGCAAAACCTGCAAGTGCATCCGGAAGGTGCTCACCATCGTATGCCATTAACTGAATCATTATCTGCGTTTCAGCACGATAATCATCATTAAATAATGGACGAAGCGCACGGTCTACTAAACGCATGATCAATATTTCCATATCTGAAGGTCTTCCTTCACGACGCAAGAAACCTCCTGGGATTCTTCCTGCAGCGGCATATTTCTCGCGATAATCTACTGTTAGAGGGAAGAAGTTCATTCCTTCTTTTGCCTCTGGTGCTGATACTACTGTAGCCAGCATAACTGTGTTGCCCATTTGTAACACTACTGATCCGTCAGCTTGTTTGGCAAGCTTTCCA
>CBFHXS010000015.1:0-34258 GCA_965659845.1 Brumimicrobium sp. | reverse complement strand
CTGCTTCAAGAAGGCTTTTTAAAAGTTTTTCAAAAATTAAATAAGTACAAACCTTCTGGTTCTTTAGGCGGTTGGATTCGAACGGTTATTACGAATACTTGTATTGATCAGTATAGATCTAATAAGTGGGAGATGCATAAAAAATTGTTAGATAACGATTTCGAAATGGATGCACTTCTAGTTTCATTTAATGAGGTAGAGAATCGCTTTAAAGAAGCAGATTTTCTGACGATCATTAAAGATTTACCAGAAGGTTATCGAATGGTATTGAACCTTTATTTCTTAGAAGGCTATAAACATCAGGAAATAGCTGAGAAACTTAGTATTTCTATTGGCACATCTAAATCACAGCTATTTAAGGCAAAGAAATACTTAAAAGAAATTCTGGAACAAAAACTTTCAAAAGAGGAGATTAGCAAATATGAAGGACTGGATAGACGAGTGGTATAATAATCAATTCGATCAGATTGATTTAACGCCTTCCTCTGAGGTTTGGGAAAATATTTCTCAGGCGATGGAGGATTGGCCGAAGCACTGGTATTCATTCAATGCTAAGGATCTGGGTACTAAACCACGCAGCAATACCTGGGAGCAATTGAACATTCATTTGTCAGATGAACGCAGAGTTTTGCGAGCAAATAGATTCTCGTATATTACTGCAGCAGTAGCATCATTCTTATTATTAGTTATTCCTTTGAAAACTGAAGACTTCTTGTTTTCGGAAGATTTTCAAATTGCTTCTCTAGCTGGATTTATTTCTTCACCTGATCTTTCTGATCCAATCCGCAGTAATTCCAAGATTCAAAAGGAAGAGAATACCTTGGGAACTGTTATTGCCGATAGGAGGAATAGTTCTTTTGCATATATAGATACAATTAATCATAACCTTAATGAGGAAACCGCTTCAATTCTAAAAGATAATTCACCTTATGTTCTCAATCGTTCAATTTTAAAGTCAGGGATTACTATTGACTCTGAAGATTCAGGTGATTTTAGAAATGAAGTTAATAGAATGCTTCCGATTCGACAAACAAGTTTAGCGCAAATTAATTTGTCAAGAGAACTTTCTTTTAATGGTGTTTATGATAGTAAAAGATGGCTCTCCCTTTCTATAATGCCTCAACTTTCGACCTTAAACAATCCAATGTCTCAATCTTCATTTTCTACTGAAGCTAAAATCTTACCAAGATTGTCTCTAACTTATGCTTTCTCAGCAGGTCATAAATTAAATAAAAGAAATGGATTGAAATTGGCAGTTCTGTTCAACAATAATAAGAGTTTAATGATTGAGTCAGATAAAGTCCAACGTAATATAAATTTAAGATATTTAAGTCTTGCTGCACTTTATACCTCTTCATGGAATATAGGGAGGCAAAATCGATTGAGATTTAATACAGAGGTAGGATTGTTTGCCTCAACGCTAACAAATAAAGAAGTATTGTTTGATGAAGAGAGAGTTTCTTCTTTAGAAGATGGATATGGGGAAGTAGATGCAGGAGCAATATTTGGTGTAGCAATTTCCTCGAAGATTACGAACCGTTGGAGTCTATTCACAGGAGTTAATACCCAAATTGGCTTATTAAACATTTTCCAAGGAAATCAGGTAATCCCATCCGATTTCTTTAAGACTTCAACAAAGGCCGTTGGTTTAACTATTGGTTTTCAGTACCACCTATGATTAATGCCGTAAAAATGAGATGTTAGCATTATAAACATGCCATTGTCATCATCTGCATACCTACTTTGAGCGCTTCATGATCAATGTCAAATTTTGAATTATGAACACCATGAATAATTCCTTTTTCGTCATTTCTCACACCGATTCTAAAGAAACAAGTAGGTACTTCTTGCGCATAGAAAGAAAAGTCTTCAGCGGTTAATCGGATGGGTAAGTTATGAACATGTTCTTTTCCTAGCCATTGTTCTGCTTTCTGAACAAACCTTCTTGTTAATTCAGGATTGTTCTCGAGAAACGGATACCCCTTACTTATTTCAACTTTTGCTTCAGCTCCATGTGCTTGTGCTATTAACTCGGTTTGTCTAACTATTTGATCAAGCGCTTTTGCTCTCCACTCTTCATTCATGGTTCTAAAAGTACCTTTGATATGAACGTGTGAAGGAACTACATTTGTCGCTCCTAAGCCCTCAAAATGCCCGAAATTAAGAACACATGGAACTTTAGGGTCGCACTTCCTGCTAACAATTTGTTGGAGAGAAGTTATGATTTCTGCCCCCACTAAAATACTATCCACAGTTTCATGAGGAGTAGCTCCGTGTCCACTCTTTCCATAAATATCAATATAGATTTCATCACAGGACGCCATATAAAGACCCTCTTTCGTTCCAATATTACCTACAGGCATATCAGGGAATACATGTAGCGCATACATTTCCTTTACTTCTGGATTTTTTAAACAGCCTGCTTTTATCATAAGGCTTGCTCCTCCTGGATTTTTCTCTTCTCCTGGTTGAAAGATCAGTTTAATGGGATGAGGTATTTCATTCTTTATTTCATTGAGGATTTCTGCTGTACCTAACAATACAGAGGTATGTACATCATGACCGCAAGCATGCATGATCCCATCGTTTTTTGATTTATATGGTACATCATTTTGCTCTAGAATAGGTAGAGCGTCTATGTCAGCTCTTAACCCGATACAAGGAGTATGGTCATCATGCTGCTCTCCTCTTATCATAGCCGTGATTCCGGTCTCTGCAACACCTGTTTCATGTGGTATTCCTAGTTCTTCTAACTGTGAAGAGATGTACTTCATTGTTTCAAACTCCTTGTAAGAAAGTTCAGGATGTTGATGAAGGTGTTTACGATAACCAACTACCTTCTCATATATTTCTTGAGAGAGAGATTCTATTTTCGATTGGAGAGCATTATTCATTACGTAAGTCTAATATTCCAGTATATACCATTCTGAAGGCAACGTATGCCATTATAAATCCAAATATTGTTTTGACAATAGCCGGGGAGAGTTTTAGAGAGAGTTTAGAACCGAAATATCCACCAATAACAAAAGTAAGAGCGATTACTGATCCGTACAAAATGTTTACTTCTCCTGCTTTGTAATAATTGTAAAAGGCTAAAACACCAATAGGGGGTAACATTAAAAACAAAGATGTTCCTTGAGCCATATGCTGAGAGAAACCAAAAGCATAAATCAACACAGGAACGATTAAGATACCACCGCCTACACCAATGAATCCACTAAGTATACCTGCGAAAAGGCCTATAAGAATGAGTATGATCAATGAGGATGCTGACATGTTACCTTAAGAGATTTAGAACTAAATTACAATTTTGAAGGTAATAAATAGTACTTTCTGTTTTAAATATTGTCTTCGTGTTTTATAGGCTTTATACATCAATAGCTTTTACCTATTTTTGCGGTATAATCTTATCTATTGAGTTGCTCATTTGAAATTAATCTAATATGGAAATTCATAAGTTTACATTTAATCCACTTCAGGAAAATACGTTTGTCGTTACAGATGATGAAAAAAACTGTGTTATCATAGATCCAGGATGCTATTTTCAAGAAGAGAAGGAAGCGTTAAAGGAATTTATCAACTCTAATGGTATAGCGGTAAAGGCATTGCTCAATACGCATGCCCACCTAGATCATATTATGGGTAATGCGTTTGTCAAAAGGACATACGATGTGGATTTATACTTACATGCGGCTGATGTTATTACATTAAATATGGGGGATCAAAGTTCAAAGTTATATGGTTTAGATCAGTTTGAAACTTCTCCTCAACCAGATCAATTTTTAAAAGAGGGTGATCGACTAGAGTTTGGTGATATAGCATTTGACGTGATTTTTGGTCCGGGACACGCCCCTGGTCACGTTGCCTTTTATAACAAGGCTGAAGGCGTTTTGATTAATGGAGATATCCTTTTTAAAGGGAGTTATGGGAGGGTAGACTTACCAGGAGGGGACTTTCAAACGTTGAAAGATACTATTCAGAATAAATTGTTTCAATTGCCTGAAGATACTTTAGTTTATACGGGCCATGGTCCTGAAACTACAATTGGTGCAGAAAAGACATCCAACCCGATAAACTGGTAAAGTTAAGTCAAGCTGATTGAGATAAGTAAGCATCTCTTTTGACTACTTGAAATTTCTTTTTCTTGATTTTGGAGATAAGCCAACTTCTAAAGTCAAAGTATTCAAAGGCAACAGATTGAAAAGGATCGTTTGCCACTTCTTCCAGTTGATTCGCCACATCTTGAAGCAGTTGCTCGGATTTAAAAGGATCATCAGTGTTAATTACTTTTCTCAGATTTTTAAGAAATAGGGTTTCGAAAGTATAACCTCTCTTTCTCTTTTGTAAAAAGCGAAGAGTACTTTTTAAGGCATAGGGTAGGTATGAGGTGTTATTCAATTCGAAATGTATGATTAATCCAACAATATGAGCGAACGCAACTATATCCTCGTTCTCGTCCAGCTCTGAGTCATTTAGGATAGCGTTGATCCATTTTAAACTGTTATTGAACTCTTCCTCTCCAAAAAATGCAATAGCCAATTTGAATGACAAGTATGCTTTTCGTGAAGGTGTTATTCCTCCTCCAAATTGATTGAATCCTTCGATTATGGATTCCTCCATAGATACGGCTTTTTGAAATTCTGCTTGATGAATATGCACCATTAGATTGGTGCTCTTAATGCTTGAAAATAATTTGATGTCTAAATCTTCACTAGGGCTTATGTTATATTTTTGTTTGAATGTATTTAGCTCTCCTAGAAGTGAATAAATGCTTTTAGTATTGCCCTCAGCCAACTCAAGATGAATTATATTAGTGAGTACCGATAAGTACTTTTGTGGAGCATCTTTGATTTTTTTATTTTCCTTCTGAAAAAGTTCGAGGTTTTTATATGAACTAATCAAGCATTTTTGACGGTTTAGCGTTGCGAAGTAATAAGCGCTTTCAAAATGGATTGACAAGTATTGCGCATTAAAACTAATTTTTTCTGGTCGTTCTAGTTTTTCATATTCATCAAACAAAGATTCGAATTTTTCTATCTCCTCTTGAGATCTAGACTTACCCTGGAAATGCATCATGGAGAAAAGTTTACTTTTCAGAAGCCATAGTTTTTTATAGTACTTTTCTGAATTCAATAGTTCATTGAGTTCTTTTTCTTGAGATTCTAGCTCTGTTATGGAAACTTTTGCATAGCCTTGTGTTTCTGATATTTCGTTTAGTTTACCTGTGATTTTTAGAAGTAAGGTAGAGTCTCCGTGCTTGAGAGCAAGTCTTTTGGCACTTTTCAATTGCCTATCCGCATGTCCATATAAGCCTTTTTCATAGAGTATTTCAGCTCCATGTAATAACTTATATATGCTAGCATCCGCAGATGAATTGCTATGGTATCCGGCTAAAGCCTTCATTAGATGATCATAGAGTCTGTTTTTAGTAATGGAAAACTTATTAAGAAAACTCTCTCCTTTAAAGTGAGAAAAGATTTCTTCTTCATTAAATTCGTTTTGTTGTTCAATAAAATCAAAAAGTTGAACATACTTATTTTGATCACCTATAGTATGTCTTGAGGCATGTATTTTGAAATACCGCTTTTCACTTTTAGACATGTTATGTATTAAATCGAATAACGCGGGAGATGCAGTTTTAGACATAGTGTTTAGTTTAGCTTTACACTATGAATTTACGGGTTTTCAGTGCTTAATTTCTACTGAACGATTGAATGGTGATTTGTATTGATTGAAGTGTATACTTTAGAACTGGAAATAAAAAAAGCCACTCTATTGAGCAGCTTTCACATATTCCTTGATTGGAGAATTATCTTCTCCTCTTTTGATCTTCATCTTCATCGTGATTTGGATCAGTTATGCTTTCGTCCGTATCACCATCGCGTCCAAAATTGTCTCCTCCATCGTCATCAAGACCTTTTTCGAAGTTCTCCATTGATCTATCTTCCTCACAGTCGTGCGGGTTTAAATCAATTTTATTACAGCCAACAAATCCAATTGACACTACAAAGGTGAATAATATGTAAAAGCGTTTTTTCATAGTTCTACTCTTATCTACAACCAAATATATGAAATACAAGCTATTAATCCAAATATTGTTTTATCAATTTGAAGGTAACGATGGTTCCGTTGACTGAACTGTCATTTTCATTGATTTGATGGGGCCCAATCATTTCAATTGATTTAGCTGATATTTTCTGGAGTAATTCAATACGTCCTTTTGTAATAAGCATACCTTGAGATTCGTGATCGCCCTGAGTAGACTTTTTATTGACAGAATGTTCAATACCCACTCCATTATCTTTAATTTCTATTTTGATGTGTTCCAAATGATCTGATATGCTAATTTTAATTAATCCCTTTCGATCTTTTAGCGGTAGTACACCATGTATTATGCTATTCTCAACGAACGGCTGTAGAAACATGGCAGGAACTTTCAGTAGCTCAACTTCAACTTGAGGGTTAATATTGATATCGTAATCAAATTTATCTTTGAAACGCATAGATTCTAGATCCATATATAGTTTTAGTCGATCTATTTCATCTCCTAAAGGTACCATACCATCTTTTCTGTGAGAGCTATCTAAGTTTTTTCTGATCAGTTTCGCAAATCGAGATAAATACTTATTGGCCGATTTTTTGTCGGACGAATTGATGTAATACTGAATAGAGTTCAAGGAATTAAAAATAAAATGTCTATTCATACTTGCATTGAGTGATTGTTGTTCAAGTTTTGAGAGTTTATTTTCAAATTCTAATCTCAACTGATAATTTTTTCTTGCCAAACGAATTACACGTATTCGGTCAGCTACAAATAATAGGACGAGAATTAAAATTAGACACAAAGTATAGAACCACCAAGTGCGATAAAAAGGGGGTAAAACTTCGAATTTTGTGTTCCACTCATCGGAGAATAGCCCGATGTCATTCTGAGCTCTGAATCGAAGGGTGAATTCTCCCGGCGGTAAATTAGTAAAGTTGATCTCTGAATTGTTCATCATGGGTGACCATTCATCAGAGAATCCTTCCAAAAAGTATTGGTATTTTAGTGCTCCTGGATTACTGAGATAGATTCCGTCAAATTCAAATTCGATCGTGTTATTTTTAAAAGGTAACATTATCTGATTTCTCTGGAAATAGTTATTCTGGGAAGTTGATCCCCCGCTAAGTGGTTTGAAATTAATTTTAACAGCGGTAAGTTGAAGTTTGGGAGGTACGGATTCAAATAAAGCTTTACGCTCACTTATGTCCATGTTCATTAAGCCAGAGGCAGTTCCGAACCAGAGTAGATCAGTCTCTTCGTCATACATTGAGGCATTCAAGTTCGTTTCTAAGTCAATAAGTCCACTGTTAATATCGAAGTTATATTGAAAAGAGTTCGTAGGATCGATCTCATAAATTCCATTATTTGTTCCTACGAAAATTTCTTGACCGACTTTTTGGATGAAGTTTACATAATCGTTTCTGTCTTTATTTTCGAGATATTTTCTTTCTAATCCATCTTGAGTGCGGATATATAAGCCGTTTTCAGTTCCTACCCATAAGTTATTCGATTCGTCTAGTTCAATGCAGTTGATACTCGCATCAAAGCGGTGAATACTTGTTATATCTCCTTTTCGAGCTGAGTATACCCCAGTTTGTGCCGCAAAAAGAATAGAATCTCCCTGTATTACAAAGTCTCTGATATTTGTATAATTCTCTTTTGATTTAACAAGCGGCGTAAGTGTATTGTCGAGAACATTAAGTATTTCTATACCTTCCGATGTTCCAATAAGAAAAGAGTTTTCAGTGTATCTTTTGACTCCTCTTATACGGTTTGAGCTTAAACCATCTTCCTCATAATAACTTTTCCAGCTTCCATTTTTGTATACATGTAAACCGAAATTACTCCCAAATACTATAGACCTTTTATTTTGATCTATACTCCAAACGCTACTGTTAATGTATTCTATTGAGGTGGTTTTACCATCGGGACTAACTCTGAAAACTCCTTTGTCTAAGGTTGAAAACCATTTATTACCGCTTTCATCCTTGATCATTGAAATAACTAGATTGCTAGGTATTAACTCGTTTTTGTCAAAATAAGTAAATACCTCTCCCGTAAACTTAATCAAACCCTTACCTCCTGATCCAAACCAAATATTTCCTTCACGATCTTGAAAGGTAGTATTGATATCATTAAGAGGTAGACCATTTTCTTCAGATAAGAAAAAATTCCTTTTGTTTTTAATGGATAATAGGCCATTTCTTGAGTTTAACCATATTCTATCTGTATCATCCACGGTAATTGATCGGAATGGATCTTCAGGTCTATAAAGAATTGTATCGCTGATACCATTTTCATCTAGGCGTAAAAGTGATCCACTGTAAGTTGTTGCTAATACATTGTTTTTATGGGCCAATAATGAAGAGAAAGAAAACTCTTGAGTGTTCTCTACTTGATCAAAAGTTTTGCCTTCTTCTGTTATAAAAACACCAGAGCGTGTAGCTAAGAATAATTTATCATTTATCACGATTATCTCTCGAATTCTTGAGGGACTATCTTGGACTATTTTTAGTTTTTTAGTTTTGGTATTGAATGAAAATAGTCCTGACCCATTCGTGCCAACAAAAATCTGATTATTAAACTTTACTATAGCTGTAACATTTGCAGGAGAAACGTTTGGAGGGTAGGCTGCCGTGCAGAAACTATCATTGTAACATGAATATGAAATTCCCTTGTCGTGACCAACGTATAATTTATCATCAAAAAAGTTAAGCTCAACTATACGATTATTGAGTAATCCATCTGATTTACCGTATGTCGTAAAATTTTTACCGTCAAATTTTGCCAACCCACCCAGAGTAGCGATCCAAAGATATCCACTCTCGTCCTGAGTAATATCATTTACTTGAGACTGCGGTAAGCCTTCACTAGTACTGAGTGCTATGAAAGAATATTTTTGACCATAGACCGGAAAGCAGAAAAGAAATAATACTAGGAAGACTAATATTCGAATCATACCAGGCCTTTGATCGTTTTAAGAAATGCGCTGACCCTATTTCTTGCTACTGGAAGCTGAGTACCATCTTTTAGTTCTACTATATGTCCATCTTCACTGATGTATTCTTTTAAGCAACTCATATTTACAATGTGAGACTTATGAATTCTGTAGAATTTGTCTTCATCGAGAATTTCTTCATATACTTTTAAAGTTCTTGTATCTAGATATCTGGATCCATCTTTAAAATGAATCATAGTACAATTACCACTTGCTTCCAAGTAAGTAATGGTGTCTTCTTCAACGATTTTCACGCCTTTAGTATGAGAGATGGCAATTCTATTTGTTGCTTTATTGCGAACCAATCGATCAGCTAAATTCTGAAGGGATTCGAAATAATCATCATAGTTCCCTGGGTTGTTAGTAAATGTCTCCTTCGTTGCAATAACTTTGTCTACTGCGGCTCTCAAGTCTTCGTCATCAATAGGCTTTAGCAGATAATGAACAGCATTTGCCTGAAACGCACGGATTGCATAATCTTTAAAGGCCGTAACGAAAACCACTAGAAAGTTACGTTTTTCTATCATATCGAGCAATTCAAAACCCTCTGAACCACTTGGCATTCGTATATCCAAAAAGATTACGTCAGGACTAGAACTTTCGATAATACTTTTTGCTTCGTCCTTGTCTGAGGCCTCACCGATAACATCAATTTCAGGACAATATGTTTCAAGCATCATGGTTAGGTTTTTCCTTGCCAATTCTTCATCATCTACTATTACTGCTCTTAGGTTCATCTTGTACGTTTTATATAAATGTAGTAAAATATTTTCGGTTACATCTCTGATATAGCGCTTCATAAACGCCCTGATGTACGCTTGACTTTACACCTTACACGCTTTAATCAATGAATGTTACAGTAAACTCTTTGACCTTGAGTTCGATAAGAAACTCGTTTTATCTTAGTGCAAAACAAAACTGATATTATGACAAATACGTTACACTATAGAGATATTTGGATTTTTAATGATAATGGCAATTAGAATTATGCGCGCTTAGGTTTTAAGTTGCGAATTCTCTCGATTTAGCTAGATATAATTCTAGTTGAGCTAAAAAGTTACCATTTACGTTTTAAAGCGTTTTATCGTGCTTAGCTTTGTTGGGTGGGGTTAAGACTAAATAAGGCAATTAGCGTTCAAGAGCGGAAAGAAAAAGCACCCAAGGTTTCTTTTGGGGAAAATGTTTTAGAATGTATTTGTAGTAGCAAGGGAGAATATAGTTTTGCTATATCTACAGAAAATGGAAATATCCTTGAAAAAGGAAAATTTGATGATCGTTTATCGTTTGATCTTTCTCTTTTTCAGCCTGGTTTTTATCAATTGACTATTTTTGACGCTATCTATAGAGATGTATTCTCTTTTCAAGTTAAATAAAATCCCCTATCGCTTCTAAAACTTTTTCATGGTCTTCATGATGAGCCATGTGTCCTGCGTTTTTTACCAATTTGAATGAATTGTTTTGATCGATGCATATTTGTTGCATTCGATCTGAGTCAATTAGATGGTCATACTGACCTTGAATAACCATGCAGCGAGCGCTCATCTTTTTCATGATAGATTCATGACTGGCTCTGTTCCTCATCGCTTTGAGTGTGTTTTCTATAGAATACTTGTCCATCCTAACAGCTTCTAGAACCAACTTTTCTATATTATCACTTTGGTTTTCAGGATTTCGATAGAGGTTTGGAATAGCTGTACGAATAAAAAAGTCTTTGTTTTGTTGAACAACTTTGATTACCCGATCCCGTTCACCTTTTTTTAAGGCCGAGTCTTCCCATGGATGAGAATTCAAAAGGATTAGTTTTCCTTTAAAATCAGAATATGATGCGACTAGGTTTAATGCTACATATCCTCCTAAAGAATGTCCGACTATACTGAATTCATCCTTAGTAATAGTCAGTAAAGTCTTTTTGACCTTTTCCATCATTATGTTAATACTGGGTTGACCTCCGTCAAAACGATGTGATTTTCCATGACCAGGTAATTCCATGAAGATGCATGAATACTTTTCTGCAAGTTCGTCAGAGAGTTTTTCCCACATAGTATTACTCTCTAAAAAACCGTGTAAAAAAAGAACAGGATAGCCTTCTCCGACTACCCTGTAATTTAATAAATCTGTTGTAGACATTATTTATTCATTAACTCTTCGATCTCCTCAATCTCAATTGGAATTCCTGACATCATATTGTGAGCAGCCTTACCGTCGCGAATGATCAAATCATCCTCTAGTCGAATACCTAAGTTTTCTTTTGGAATATATATACCTGGCTCACAAGTAAAGACCATTCCTGCTGATATTGGTTTATGATATAACCCATAATCATGCGTATCCAATCCGATATGATGAGATGTTCCGTGCATGAAGTATTTCTTATATGCTGGCCAATCTGGATTTTGGTTTTTGATATCTGTCTTGTCTAATAACTTTAACTTGACTAATTGCTCTTCCATCAGCTTACCAACTTCTTTGTGGTATTCAGGTATAAGAGTTCCCGGTACGAGCAGTTTTTCTGATTCCTTTTTTACATGCAGAACAGCATTGTATACATCTTTTTGGCGATCTGTATACCTCCCGTTAACAGGAAAAGCACGCGTTTGATCTGCACAATAATTTGCATATTCAGCTCCGAAATCCATGAGAATAACTTCGCCGTCTTTACACTGATCTTTGTTTTCTATATAATGTAAAACACAGGCGTTTCCTCCTGTGGCTATGATAGGCGTATATGCAAACCCTTTTGCTCTGTTTTTTGTGAATTCATGAATGATTTCAGCCTCAATTTCGTGCTCCCAAACATTTGGCTTAATAAACCCGAGAACACGTTTGACAGCACCTTCAGTGATGTCGCAAGCCTTTTGCATTAGGTCAATTTCAATGTCTTCTTTCACACTACGGATTTCATGTAAAATAGGTGCACTTTTGTGAACTTGATGAGCTGGGTACTCTTTTTTGCACCAGTTAATAAAACGATCTTCACGTAATTCAACTTCTGTATTACCACGTAAGTGCTCATTTGTATTGAAATAGATGCCTTCGGCCTCAGCCATCATTTGCTTAAAAACGGTTTCAAACTCTTTCAACCAGTACACTGTTCTGATTCCTGTATTTTCAAATGCTGCTTCTTTCGTTAGTTTTTCTCCCTCCCATACCGCAATATGTTCGTTTGTTTCTCTTAGGAACAGTACTTCGCGGAATTTTTCTCCAGAAGCATCTGGAAAAAGAACCAAAATACTTTCTTCTTGATCTACACCAGACAAGTAAAAGATGTCTCTGTGCTGATGAAAAGGAATACTGCTGTCGGCACTAATTGGATATATATCATTCGAATTGAAAACGGCTAGTGTACCCGCTTTCATTTTCTGCATGAATTTAGTTCTGTTTCTTTCGAATAGTCGCTTGTCTATACGTTCGTATCTCATAGGAGTCTATTTATTTAAAGTTTGTGTGTTTATTAGAATTGCCAAGGTACAAAATTCTCTTTTTTATTTTAGGGTATTCAATAGATTATTACTACGTAAATAGTTTACGTTCTGATAAGGTATGTTTGTATCGTAACAAATAAAAAGAACGGCATTATGAGAACTATTTTCGATCAATTAACAGTAAAGCACATTCAAATAGAGGAGAAAACACAAAGAGCATCTGTTGAAGTTGAGTTTTTTCAAAATGGAAAATTTGTAGAAACAACTTTGGTTTTAGACGGTACAGATTTAAATCTATTATTTGCTAAACTAAATGCTAAAGGAATTGAGGTGTCCCTGAGTGAAGATTTTAACTGCTATCCTACCGAAGAAGGTATGATTTACACCTTAGATCTTCGATCTAAATCTTATTCGCTTGACTACTTCTCACCGATGCACAAAGTGAGAGAGGTAAGAGCATAATCAGAATTAAATCCTATCTCGAAGAATATTCAGAATATTCTTGATGTGAATGATTCTAAATAGTAATAATAAAACAATTCCAGATGTTATTAATATCAATAACCCTAGTAGACCCTGAGAATATATAGGGGTATATCTTCCTATGCTAAATAAAGCTAAGCTGAATAAAACTAATCTTCCTACGTGCTTGATGTTTACATTTAGTTTAAAAACTTTCAGAACGAGTATTATTTGCGCTAAGGCAGTTATGCTTTGAGTAATGAGTGTTGCCACGGCGGCCCCATCTGCCTTATGCAATGGGATTAATATGAAATTCAAAGTGAAGTTAACTACGATTCCACCGAGAGCCATTTGATTTAGTAGACGCATACTGCCATTTGCCGTGAGAAGGGATCCGAAAACATGTCCCGTAGCCATTGGTATAAAACTCAAGATAATCCAAGAGAAAGCTGATCCTGATTGAACCGTTTTTTCATCATAAATTAAGCTCATGAGTTGCTCAGAGAATAGGCTGAAACATACGGAAACCAAAATTGAAGTTCCGACCAATAGAAGACCTGCCGAATGAAGCACTGGTTTTATGTTTTCGCTCTTTTTGATCATTCTAGCAAATATGGGTAGAAGCAAACCCGCAATTAAGAAAGCAAACATATTCACTACATCGAGTAAGCGAAAGCCTTGGGCATATATCCCAGCTTGTTCTTTTCCATCCGGAAGAATCCGCTCTATCATTACGGCATCCATTCGGGTGTACATCATCATCAATAATATTAAAAGAGCATAAGGAATACTCTGCTTAAGCAAAGCGCGATTGAATAATCCTTTGAATCGAAAGCGAATACGTCCAATTTTGATTAGTGACAATATGAAAGCGACAATTGCTGTTAAAGTATATGTAAATGTTTGGGCATAAACGAACCACTCAATCTGAAAATGAGTCTCTATTAAAGAGCTGTAGAGCAAAACACTACAGACAATGATAAGCAAGAATCTATCTAAAACAGAAAGCAAAGCATCTATTTTAAACCAATGTAAACCTGAAAAATTACTCCTAAAATAAAGTATCAAACCTGCTAGGACTTGATTGAGAGCTAACATTCCTAGGATTTTCATTTCTAGGTCCCCATAGCCTAAAAGCAAACCCGAGCCTAATGTTATGAATAGATAAATGAACGCCAGAATTAATCGAAGCCCTAAAATCGGACCGATGTATTTCGCAACTGTATTCGGATGTTGAGCTATATTTTTAGTATTATAATTTGTAATACCTATATCCAGAAAAATATTGAATATGAATGAGAAATTAAGTAGGGAGAAGTAAACCCCGTATGCTTCTGATCCCACTGTGTTTTGAACCTGAGCATCGATAGCAAATAAATAGAGTGGTTTGACTAGTACATTCAACAGAATGATCAATATTAAACTTCCATAAAATTTTTTCTGCATGGATTCTCGAATCGTTGTAGCTAAACAAATATAACAAAAGGAGTAGCATAAGATTTAATTATATGAAGACTCAATATTAAACCGGAACAGAATTTCATTTACCGCTGTTATTTAATAAATTTGAAAATATGTCAATAGAATATAAAGAGCTGCTCTCAAATCAACAAGAATATTTCAATACAGGTGTTACGCGGCCAATTAGTTTTAGAAAAAAGCAATTGACTAAATTAAAGTCTATCCTGCGAGATAATGAGACCTTGATGAATGAAGCAATTTATGCAGATTTTCAAAAATCATCTTTTGACACTTTTACTAATGAATTAGCACTTGTTTATTTGGATATTGATGAAGCGCTTTCCAGTTTATACAACTGGTCAAAAAGAAAGCGAGTTTCAACGAATCTACTGAACTTTCCTGCACAGAGCTTCATCTATCCTGAACCTTTGGGTTCATGTTTGATTATTGGTGCGTGGAATTATCCTTTTCAACTTTCATTCGCACCAGTTGTGGCAGCAATCGCCGCTGGTAACACTATTGTTTTGAAACCAAGTGAAGTACCGAGCGCAACGAGCAATTTGATGGCGAAAATAGTTAATGATAACTTTGACCCGAACTTCTTTAGGGTAGAAGAGGGGGGGGTCGAGGAGACTACCAAACTCTTAGATTGTTCATGGAATAAGATATTTTTTACTGGCAGTGTTCCTGTGGGAAGGATCGTTTATCAAGCTGCGGCCAAGAACTTAGTGCCAGTGACTTTAGAGTTAGGGGGGAAAAGTCCTGCCATTGTAACGAAAGGAGCTAATTTGAAAGTCGCTGTTCAGAGAATAGTTTGGGGTAAGTTTTTAAATGCTGGTCAAACCTGCATTGCTCCTGACTATATTTTAGTTGAAAAGAGTATTAAAGATGATTTCTTAAAAAGAATTAAAGATCGCATAGTCGAAATGGATTTCGCTCTAGAAAATGAGAATTACGTTCAAATTATAAATGAGAAAAACATTGATCGTTTAGAGAAAATGTTAGTCACTGAAAAAATTGTTTTTGGTGGAAAGATTGATCGTGAATCACGATATTTTCAGCCAACAATTTTGGATAATGTGTCTTTTGAAGATAAAGTAATGCAAGAAGAGATTTTTGGGCCTATTTTACCAATAATCACCTACGAAGATCTCGATTCGGTAATACATAAAATCAGATCTTTACCTAAACCTCTTTCATGTTATGTATTTACCAATCGTAAACAGGTCAAGGAGAAAGTAATTAATGAAATTTCATTTGGAGGTGGAGCAATTAATGATACTATCATGCACATTACCAATAGCAACCTTCCATTTGGGGGGGTAGGAAGTAGCGGTATTGGTGCTTACCATGGAAAGGCAGGTTTTGATACGTTTACGCATCATAAAAGCATATTAGATAAGCCTACTTGGCTTGACCCAAGCTTGAAGTATCCTCCTTACACGGGTTTTAAAAAGAAAATGGTTCGCTGGTTATTAGGAGTTAAGTGATTACCAATTTCGTTCAGAAATATGCACCGTTCCTTTAAATATTGACACTTTTTTATTGTCTTGATTGAGAACAGTTACTTGGTATATTGCTATTGATTTTCCCCGATTCAATTCAATACATTCTGCGATGAGTGAATCGCCTATATTTACCGGTCGGGTGTGAGAAATTGAAGTCTCTATACTCACACATTGTTTACCGTAGCTATTTGCCGCAAAGGCTAATGCTGAATCAGACAAGCTATAAGTGATTCCTCCATGCGCAATCTCAAAGCCATTCACCATTTCTTGGCGAATTTTCAAACTTAATTTTGAATAGCCTTTTTTAATTACTATAACGTCAATACCCATCCATTGAGAGAAGGAATCTTCTTCCAACATTTTCTCTATGATCGATTCCGGGTCCAACTTAGTTTTTTATAGATCTGTTCAATAGTGCAATTAAAGCAACTCCAACAATGAATAAATAGGTAGCAGTGTCCTCTTCAAGTTTTTGTCCATTGCTATCTTCCATATCGATTTCATTCAGCAAAAATGAAACCATATTCGGTTGATTACATAGGCTTGCAATAAGATCATTATCTTCCGTCTCCATGTATTCATCTAGTGTTTGGACATATTCTTCTTGAAATTCCTCAATGTGATCATCTGTGATTTTTTCAAGCTGAACTTCTTGAATTACGAACGTTTCTGCGAAGATTGTGTAGTAATACATCAACAACTCTAATAGCTCGTCATTTTTGTATTCAATTGCAGATGATAATATATATCCAACGAAGGTCTCTTGAGCCAACACGTGCGCTTCCGAGAGTTTTTCTAAGCTGTCTTCATCGAGATCATCAATTTTTAAAACGGCTTGTTCAATACTTTTAACTGTAATTTGTGTAGACATACTTAAATTATTTATAGACAGCTTTTAAGCTGAGGTCCATTGATTTAACGGAGTGTGTTAATGCTCCAGAAGAAATAAAGTTAACACCAGTTTCAGCGTAACCTTTGATGTTTTCGGGTGTAATACCACCTGACGCTTCTGTTTCTATATGTTTTGGAATACTTGGAAGAACAGCAACAATTTGCTCTGGAGTAAAGTTGTCGAGCATAATTCTATCGACTTTCCCTATCGCTAGTACTTCTTCTAATTCTTTCTCGTCACGAACTTCAATTTCTATATTGATTTTCAGTTTCTTTTCTTCAATATATGCATTGGCTCTTTCGATAGCTTTTGTTATTCCACCCGCATAATCAATATGATTATCCTTAATCATGATCATGTCATAAAGTCCAAAGCGATGGTTACGTCCACCACCAATCGTTACGGCCCATTTTTCTAAGGCTCTAATACCGGGTGTTGTTTTACGTGTATCGAGTAAAGACACATTGGTATGATTGATAAGGTCTACAACTCCTCGAGTTTGAGTTGCAATAGCACTCATCCTTTGCATAAAGTTAAGAACTAAACGCTCTGTTGCTAATATTGATCGAGAATTACCGTTAAGTTCAAAAACGATATCACCCTGTTTGACTTTTGATCCATCAAGGATGTGTTTATCAATTTTCAGGCTATCATCGTATTTTTTAAAAATACGTTCAGCCAATTCAACACCAGCAATAATCCCTTCATCCTTTACAAGTAGTTTAGCATGACCAGTAGCGTTCTCCGGCACACATGATAGTGAGGTGTGATCACCTTCGCCAATATCTTCCTTAAAGGCAAGTTCTATAATTTCATCAATCATGAGAGCAAAGATAATGAGAATAGTACGGTGAGGAAAGAATTATTGATCTTTCCATTCAGCATCTGTTAAAACTTGAAATTGAGGACTCCCATTACCTCCTTCAATCATGAATTGAATCTCGATAGGTCGAAATTTATACGCTTCCAAATTGTTCAATAGGTCTTTGATAAAGGGAGTTTTTTCATCAACGCGAACAGCCGTCTGATAGCGATCATTTTCTTTTGGCTCTCCTAGAAGTAAAAATAGTCCTGACTGTGCCTCAATTATACTTATAAAATGGGTTTCAAATTCATCCTTACCTGATAGAATCTTATTTACTTTTGTTAACGTATGTGATTCTGGTCGAACTGTTTTCCATTTGCTTGATTCAATGTTGCTAACTGATTCTGAAGTTCTCTTTCTAGTAAAAACAGGTTCCTGATCATTATAGAATGTTTGAATTTCTTCATAAACAAAAGTGTTGGAGTCTAACCATAAATCTTTTTTGTCTTCAAAAGCAATGACTTTCTCTTCTTCTAGATAATAGTTCCGTGTACCTTGATCTTTAAAATTACCATTTGAGTATTGCTCAAGAATCTTCAATGGAACACCATCTTCATTAAGATATGCAATGACTTCTGTGAAGGTCACTTGATCTTCATTGTATTTTTCCCAGCGAAGAGAGTGAACCTTTTCTAGGTTAGTGAGAATTGAATTGATCTCTTGCATTTTAACTTGGCTTGGATATACTGGTTCTAAAGAAGAGGTATCAGTATTGTCTGGCTTAGCCCCTGACGAATTATTCGACGTTTTTTGCTCACAAGATAAAGTGATTGAAATAATAGCTGCGAAGAGAATAAAATTACGTTTCATAAAGTTGATTTAAAAAAAATGTCCGTGACATTACGCCACGGACATTAAAGATAAAAACTATTTTTTATTTGAAGATTATCGTCATCTCGACACGTCTGTTTGCCTGACGACCCTCTTTTGTGTCATTTGTTTCTATTGGCTGCGTTTCACCGAAGTAAAGCACGAATAGACGCTTTTCATCAATACCACGTTCAATCATGAAAGCTTTTACTGCTTCAGCACGTTTCTTAGAAAGTATTAAGTTTCCTTGTGCGCCACCAACATTATCGGTATGACCAGCGATTTGAAGGTTCCATTCTGGCTTCTTCTGAAGTACTTCAGCTAAGCCATTGAGAGATTCGATTGATTGTTCTTTGATCTTAGCACGAGCAGTTTCAAACTCTAGGTTGTCAAATGCTGTTTTGATAATCTCTTGAACTTCTTCTTCAATTTCAGGGCATCCATTATTGGATCTTGGACCTTTCGTTTCTGGACAGTCATCATCTTTGTCTGGAATACTATCGTTATCAGTATCCGTGTAAGGACATCCATTATTTTCTTTCGGTCCAGCAAGATTTGGACAATCATCATCTTTGTCCAAGATTCCATCTTCATCGGTATCAGGCCAAGGGCATCCATTATTTTCCTCTGGTCCAGGAGTATTTGGACATTCATCTAAGTAGTCAAGAATACCATCATTATCAGTGTCAGGACATCCGTTAAGACGTTTTGGACCAGGTACATCTGGACATGCATCTTCGAAGTCCGGTATGCTATCGTTATCCGTATCTGGACATCCGTTGAATTGTTTCAGCCCTGGAGTATCAGGACAATCATCTTCTTTGTCCATAATGTCATCCTCGTCAGTATCAGGACAACCATTGAATTTCTCAAGACCTGGAGTTTCTGGACAGTCATCGTTTTTATCCATGACACCATCTCCGTCTGTATCAGGACAACCATTGAATTTTTCTAAACCGGGCTCCATAGGACAATCATCGATAGCGTCTTGAATACCATCTTTATCGGTGTCAGGGCAACCTCTAAATGTCCAAACTCCAGGGACATCGATACATTCATCTTTTTCGTCAGATACTTTATCATTATCTATATCGCTTGGATGACCATATAGAACAGGTACTCTCAATCCAGCATAAACACCTGCTCCTCTTACTTTGCCTCCTGGAAAAAGTGTTTTAAGATCAGGTACTCCTACAGTTAAAGGCCCAAGTCGGAGGCCTAAACCTGCTCTTAAGCCAGAATATTGGTTATACGAAACAGGGATACCAACACCAGCCCATTTGAAATCATAAGTAGGTGTAATAGAGTACATGCTTGCTGCTCTAACATTTGAAGCATTTCTTGAACGGTTCATATTCAAGTAAGCAGTAGCATTGATGTAAAAGTCTTTATATATGTTATAATCTACCTGAAAGCTCAGCGCTGTTGGAGTATTCATATAATAGGTTTGCGTAGTATCTTCACTAGCTTCCCATCCTGAATCATTTTGAATTAAACTGTCAATAACATTATTAAAATCTGCAACACTTTCTACCTCGTCAAATAATGTCAAATCAAAGTCAGTTGTGTTTACTGAAAAATCTCTACTTCTGTCTGCTTTTGTAAACTGCATTCCTCCCAAATCAATTAATGAGGCACCAACTCTTAATTTGTATTTGTTTTGATCTCTTCTCCAAATGTTAGTCTCACCATCCATATCATATTTGTATTCCTTCCAATCTGGACGCCATTCGTAAACAACACCCAAATCAAGTCCTAGTCCAAGCTTTGATCCTCCATTGGACGTAGCATTAATAAAGTCAGAGAATGATTGCGGAGTGTTACCTTGAACATATTCTTCTACATTTTCTGAGTGTCCATAGCGGAAATCACCTCTAAGTGTTGTGGCGGTATCACTATTGAGTAGATCAAAATCTAGATCGCCGGCATGCAGATACGAAGAAGCTAATCCTTGATTGAATTTAAGTCGACCCCCTAATTTCCAGAAGTGTTCTCCTTCATCGTGTAAGACTTGCGCGTAATTCACACCATATTCTGTCCAAGCCATTGCATTCTGAGAAAGTAGATCGCCATTAATGTTTTGATTCCAAAGTTGCGAAAACTCTAGACTTTCTTCCGAAAGTTTCAAAACTTCTGGATTAATATTGTCTACGTTAGCGATCATTCTGAATTTAGCAGAAAAACCAACGGCTATTTTTGGATTAATGTGGAACATGAAATTCAAGACATCCAACTGTATATTAGCATTTACTCCTTTAGCTCTTGCAGAAGGATCATCATAGTTTTCTGTATCAAATACATTGTTTTCGTAAAAATCTGGTTCATCCATCCAGGCAGTGTCTTTTCTCAAGGAATGTAGCCAACTTCTTTTAGGAAGTACGTCTGCATTGAAGTATTTAGCATTTTGATAAGCATCAATACTAAAGCTGAATAGATTCACATCAACTATAAACCTACTGTCAACAATAGACGCTGGTTGTAAATCTGCTGACATTATACCACCATAGTTACTGTGCATAACACCTAAATAATTCTGTGCTTTTACGGCAGACCCAATAGTCATAAAGCATAGAATGACAATTAGAAAGATTTGTTTAAGAGTTTTCATAAAGTTTCATGTTTTGGAGTGAACCAATATTAGTTAGCGTTCAAAAGTAAGGATATGATTACAAAATACGTTGAAAATTACTACAATTTTACTTTGTAACAGATGATTGCGTTTTCTATCGTAGTAAAAATTGATAGTTTTTCATTCATATCATTGGGGTAGGTATAAACTTTATTACGTCCTTCTTTTGGGAAATCATTGTAAACCTTCCCCGTTTCGTCATATAGGAAAATCTTGTTTTTTAAATAGTCCATAAGTAAAAGTCCGTTTTTCTCTTTTAATGAAACAGAATGAATAGAACTGATTTCATTGAAAGAAACATCCATGAGATAGTTGGTAACTTCTTCGTGGCTCAAGACGACAAGCTTATTAGACTTCTTAATGTAAATTGATTGATTATCAACCTTCATGATTTTACCAGTTTCAACGAGTTTAGCTTCCTGTTCATCAATCGTTTGACTGAACACATCTCCATTTTTTTCGAAATATGCTTTTACTGTTCCTTGATGCTTGATAAACCACTTTGCGGAAGATTTTCCCATTTTCTTCGCTTTTGCTGGTGTTTCGAGATAGCCTAGATATTGATTCCCATTTACGTCAATCGCCCAATTGCGAAGGTTACCTTTGATATTCAGGGCGAAAGATTTACTTTTGATTGGTTCAGAACTGATTTGTACGATATTGAGTTCGCGACCTGAACTATTGAGCATAATTACTTCTCCATTTTCAGTACCAACTAAAAATCGTTTTGTACCATTCCAAACAAAAGAACTGATCGAAGAAGTTAGCTTACTATCGCATCTATATGGAAAGCCTCCTACACTGTTTCCGTTTAGGTCTATTAAGTATACATTATTCTCTGTTCGAAATAAAAACTGATGTTTTTTATTGTCGAACACGTCAACAACTTGAATTTCGTTTTCTATTGAATTGCCGATATCTCCTTTCCACAAGATATTTCCATTCGGCCCAAGGAGTTGATATTTCCCTTCATTTGAATAAATGAATGAAGAAGTTCCTTTTCTGAGGTGATCAGGTATAGGAACGATTCCTTCAATTTTGAAGTCTGCTGAGTAAGACCATGTTGTTCTTTCTTCAGTTTCCATCTCATTCATTGGCGGACTTGTATTTACCTCGAATAATAGATCTTCTTTCCAGGTTAAACTCATTTTTTTATCACGACTAACCGATCGATAATTTGCAAAAGTTGGTAAACCTCCAAATAGATATTTTTCTTTTTCTGGTTTCAGAGCTAAGGTTTTACCGAGTTGATAGTCTACAGCAATCTGTTGTAAGACTGATTTTTTCTCGCAAAAGAAGACTTTATCCTCGATTTCCAGAACGTAAAACCTGTTCTCTTTCTGTTTAGGAAAATCTACAGTTAATTTAAAGTCCGTGTATGAGTGTATGTTGTTGTCAACTTGTATAGAGTCGTCAGTACTTGTTTTTTCGATTAAGATTAAACTAGGTTGCTGTTTTGAGCGATAGTCGCTACAAAGTACTTGCGTGTTTCTATAATCGAATTTAATGTAACCTAAGTCAACCCATTTACTCATTGGGCCTTTTTTGTAGGTACTATCTATTGATTCAGCATAAAATCGTTCAAAAAATGAATAGTTGGATAATTGTGAAGGTAGAACAGAAGCGAAACGATTAACATCATTAATTGCTTTCCCATATGACTTCGAGGGTGAGCTGCTTCGGTATTCAAAAAAACCTTTGTCCAGATTATAAATGTCTGTACGTTTCCAAGTTGCGTTTTTCTGTTGCCATAAATTAGCAGATGCTTTCTTATCCGCTTCTATAAAAACATTTAGCCTTTCAACTTTTGAGCAGGGTGTGTAATCTTTGTATAATAGTATGTGCTTGCCTTCTCGTAGTATTTTCGTTCCTTGAAGTGGGAAATATTTTTTGATGTTTTTTTCATCCTTTATTTTCCAGTTCTCTTCATTATCTAGAATAACTATATTTCTATTCGTGCTTGCGTAAACTTTTAAATAGCGATGTTTATTAAACAATGAATCTAGATTACTTATCGCGGGAGAAAGTTCGTTACTGCTTAAGACTGACAGGTAATCAGCTTTCTCAGTTTCAGAAAGACGATTGATCAGCAATATTCCTTCGTCTAGTTCACAGAAAACATTTTCTGGAGCTGTTTGATCGGAGTTTTTTAAAAATAGCTCATAGCCTGCATAGCCCATCCACGATAGTGCTGCGATAACAAGGGTTATGAGTCCTATTCTTTTCATCTTATTCTTTTGTCAAAATTAAAGTATATATTTTTATACAAGAGCTAGGCGAAATCATTTCTCAAACAATGGAATGTTGATGTCTTCATAGTTCCATCATTAGTTGTGAGGTTTGACTAAAGGACTTTCTGTGATATGGGCTAAGACCAAATTGTTTCACCGCAGCTTTGTGTTTTTTTGTAGGGTACCCTTTATTTCTTTCCCAATCATAATTTGGAAACTTTTGACTCAATTCCAACATGTAATCATCCCTGGCTTCTTTTGCGAGTATCGACGCCGCTGCAATACTTTTGAATCTTCCGTCTCCCTTTATCATGCAATGGTGCTCAATATCTTCATATGGATCAAAACTATTCCCATCGATTAATAACGACTCTGGTCGAGGGTCTAACTGATCAATAGATAAGTGCATGGCTTTGAAGCTTGCTCTTAGAATATTTATCTTATCAATTTCTTCATGATTCACAAATGCAATTGCGTATGAAATCGCACCCGCTTTAATAATTGGAACTAATTCTTTTCTCTTTTTTGAACTCAGTTTTTTTGAATCATTCAGAAGTGGATGGTGAAAATCATGTGGCAATATTACAGCAGAGGCTACAACAGGTCCTGCAAGGCATCCTCTTCCAGCCTCATCGCATCCAGCCTCAAGTTTTTGGTCGTTGTAATAAGAATCCATATTCAAAAATAAAATATTTATCAAGATTTATACTGTAAAGCTGGCATGAACTTTGTATTTTCATCATCTAGAATAAATACGTTAGTTTTTTTTTGGCAGTGCAACTATTTATTGTCAAATTTAGTCTAACAAAAAACAACAGCTATGAAAAATATATTAATGCTTTCGATGTTCGTTCTTACTTTTGGTTTCACATTTGCTCAAACAGCTTCCGTTTCAGGAAACGAGGCGACTATTGCAGAACAAGTTGAAAAAGGAACTTTTGAAATTCAAATGCCCAATACTACTTCTAACGAGGATATCACTAAATCAGCTGAATATTACGTAGATTATTTTACCGTTGAATATAATGGTGAAACGAAGGTGGCGAGTATAAAAATGGTTGATAATACGCCGTCTTCTCGAAGAGTGATCAATCGATTGCTTCTTTCAAATGGAGTTAGAACTATTGCGTTCAACGGAAAAGAGTTTTCGATAAACGAGTTTTACGATAAATACTTGGCTAACTAAGTTTAGCTTTAAAATATTGTCTTATTAGCCATGCTATTCAGGTATGGCTTTTTTATACTCTTTTTATTTGAGCTAAGGCTTGCTCAAAATTGTTCAACGGTTCTTTACATTGCTGATTCTGGCAAACATAAAAATGAGTTAATTCTTTTTTGCGATTCAACAAGAAGGGTATATTTTCTTCAGGGCCTCCTGCAATTAAAACGTGAGGTAAATATTCTTTATTCAATTTCTGTAGATATTCCTTAGCATCATTTCCAACAATAGCGAGCTCTTTAAAATCATGATTGTGATAGAGTGCAAGTTGCGCCCAATTTGAATAGCCCGATCCGTATTGATGCATTGAATCGTAAATGTTAGAGAGCATCTGTTTTGCTCTCATGCTATAATTCTGGTTTTCGAGTAAAATTCCGAGCTTATATAAGTTTTTCGCCATAACGCTATTTGAAGAAGGAATAACATTGTCGTTGACTTCCATTTTTCTTGCAATCAGCTCTGTATTGGATTCCGTGTAGTAAAAGAAACCAGAATCTTCACTTGAAAAGAGTTCAATAGACTTTGCAGTAAGTATTTCGGCCCATTCAATCCACTTGCTTTCGAAGCTTTTTTCATAAGCCTTGATTAGTGCATCTATCGTGTTAGCGTAATCATCTAAGAAACCTCTGATACTATTTTTTGATCGAGGTACTCTATACAAAATGCCAGTTTCATTATCCCACATCTGGGTTAATATCCATTCCAGTAATTCTTTACCATAATCAACTATTATCGATTCGTCAATGGCACAACCAGTTTCTAGAAAACCTTTAGCTAAAAGGGCATTCCATGATGTTATTTTCTTATTGTCTAGCCCTGGCTTCACTCTTTCTTCACGTTTGCTTAGCAGTTTGTCCTTGACTTTCTGAATATTGACGTACAGCTCATTAAGCTTGATATTTAGTTTTTTAGAAATTACGTCATCTGAATATTTGCGCAGAAGAATGTACTGGTCATTTTCCCAATAGCCTTCTTGATTTATATTGAAGTATTCTTTAGCGAATGCAAAGTCATCTCCCAATACCTGTAATAGTTCTTCTTCCGTCCATATGTAATACTTGCCTTCAATTCCTTCAGAGTCAGCATCCAATGCAGAATGATAACCCCCAGATGAAGAATCAAACATATCCTTTCGTAGCCATTCTACAGTTTCTAAAAGAACCTGCTTGTACTCGCGGGAAGGGTTGTGCGAATAGGCTACTGCATATAGCGTTAAAAGCTGTGCATTGTCATACAGCATTTTTTCAAAATGAGGTACTTTCCACATTTTATCAACTGAATATCTGGAGAAGCCTCCTCCAATTTGATCATAGATTCCACCACGTGCCATTTTTTGTAAAGTTCGATGAACATGATTCTGAAGGGTTTTGTCCTTGTTTAAGTAGCCGTAGTGTAGAAGAAATTCGTAATTGTTAGGCAATGGAAATTTTGGAGCTCTTGTTTCTCCACCATAATCATGATCAAATTTCTTTTTCCATTTGGCAACTAGGTCAGTTAAAAGGGAAGTCTCAAAACTATTCTTAAGCTCATTCACCTCTATCATTTCAGATAAGTTGACTCCTTCGCTTAACTTAGTCGCGTACTGCTCAACTTTTTCAGGTTCATCAATATAAGTGCTCCATAAGTTTTTTAAGATTTGAACCCATTGTTCTTCAGGAAAATAAGTTCCTCCATAGATTGGGCGGCCATCAGAAAGCGTAAAACAATTGAGTGGCCAGCCACCTTTTTGGGTCATCAGTTGGACAGCGTTCATATAAACTTGATCCACATCCGGACGTTCTTCACGATCTACTTTGATACAGACAAAATGCTCATTCATGATTTTTGCCACATCCCTGTTTTCGAAAGATTCTCGTTCCATCACGTGACACCAATGACAGGCAGAATAGCCTATGGAGATGAGTACCAGTTTGCCCTCCTTTTTGGCGGTTTCAAATGCTTGTTTACTCCATTCAACCCAGTTTACAGGGTTGTGAGCATGTTGTAATAAGTACGGACTGGTCGCTTCAGCTAATTCATTCGTGTGCTGACTCATGAGTTTTATTTGTTCAACATTCCCATGCCTTTAATTTTTAAGTCACCTAAGCTGATGGATTTTGTCTCATCAATCTTTTTGCGAATAGGTAATAAACTGGCAGAAGCTTTAAGTGGTCCTTTTAGTCTAACATCTACTTTTCCCGATCCACCAGCTAGTGCCATTAACTTGAAAAGCATACCTTTTTCTAATTTTAACTCAACAGGGATTTGGTCATCAGTTGTACTTTTGCGTTTCATTTTAAATTTCTTCAAAAGCTTGGCTTCACCTACAAACAAATCATTTACAAATACTTCAAATTTTGAACGTCTTATCTTTAAATTGTAACCGTTTGGATTGAAAACACTAACGTCTACATGGAATTTTATAATGTTCTTATTCATTTCATCCATCTTGAAATTAGAAAAGCCTTTAAATTCTGGCGCTTCAAAACAAGAGGATAGTGATAAAAGAAGAACAACTATTATGGACAGCTTAGACAATACGTTCATGGTATTTATTTTTTCAATTCGGCAAACTCATTATAGAAATGAGGTATCGTTTCAATACCTTTGTAATAATTGAAAAGACCATAGTTCTCATTCGGTGAATGAATGGCATCAGAATCTAATCCGAATCCCATTAATACTGTTTTAAGGCCTAGGACTTCTTCAAAAAGAGCTACGATTGGAATACTTCCACCACTTCTTAATGGAATAGGTTTCTTTCCAAACGTTTTCTCCATTGCATTGCTTGCAGCCTTATAACCGGCAGAATCAATAGGAGTTACAGCAGGTTGTGCACCATGATGAGGTTTTACTTCTACTGTTACTGTATTTGGAGCGATAGATTCGAAGTAGTCTTTGAATTGAGCTGTGATTTTATCTGGATCTTGATGAGGGACTAAACGCATAGATATTTTTGCATAAGCTTTAGAGGGAAGTACTGTTTTCGCACCTTCTCCAATGTATCCACCCCAAATTCCATTAACATCTAAAGTAGGTCTGATAGAACCTCTTTCTCTAGTTGTGTAACCAGTTTCTCCATAAACATTTTTAATGTCGATTGCTTTTTTATAATCTTCCTCGTTGTAAGGAGCACGAGCCATTTCATCACGTTCTTCTTGACTTAAAATTTCAACATCATCATAAAAACCGGGAACAGTTATTTTATTCTGATCATCTTGCAACTGTGCAATCATGTCAGATAGAATATTTATCGGGTTAGCAACACATCCTCCGTATAATCCCGAATGTAAATCTCTATTTGGTCCAGTAACTTCAACTTCTACATAACTAAGTCCTCTCAGTCCAGTCGTTATTGAAGGGTGTTCATTTGAAATGATTCCAGTATCTGAAACTAGAATAATATCAGCAGCTAGCTTTTGAGTATTTTCTTTAATGAAAATCTCAAGGTTTTCACTACCTACTTCTTCTTCACCTTCGATCATGAACTTTGCGTTGCAAGGCATTTCACCGCTTTGAACCATAGCTTCGAGTGCCTTAATGTGCATGAACATTTGTCCTTTATCATCGCATGCTCCTCTTGCGAAGATGGCGCCTTCAGGATGTATCTCTGTTTTTTTAACTACGGGCTCAAATGCAGGTGAGTCCCATAATTCGATAGGGTCCGCAGGCTGCACATCATAATGACCGTAAACAAGTACGGTAGGTAAACTTGGGTCTATTAGCTTTTCACCATAAACTATTGGATGTCCTTTTGTTTGGCAAACCTCAACATTTTCTGCTCCTGCGATTTCCAGGTGGCTTTTTACAGATTCTGCAGCTTTTTGAACATCTCCTTTATGAGCTGGATCAGCAGATACAGATGGGATTTTAAGTAAGTCTATTAGTTCGTTTAGAAATCTGTCGCTATTCTCTTTAATAAATCGTTGTGTTTTTTCCATTTCTATTGGTTTGATGTATCAAGTTTTAACTTGAGAAGTTTTGTTTACGTAAAAATATTAATAAAAGAGTAGTATGTGCAACCTTTGAATTAATTTTGCAGTCATTACTTAAAGAAAAAGACTAAAAATATGTTTAGATTAATTATAATATCAATTTTATTGATAGGTTCAGCCGAATTATCGTTCAGTCAGATAACAACTACAAACCCTAATATTACTCCTGTGCAGGCTGTAGAGGATATTTTGGTTGGAGCTGGTGTTAATGCTTTCAATATTACTTACAACGGAAGTGCTGCAGATGCAAATGTACAGCAACCAAATGTTCAAGAGTTTGATGCTACAAACACAGGGTTTCCTCTGAATCAAGGTGTTTTGATGACTACAGATGGGCCGGTTTTGAATGATCCTGATCTTAATACTTTGACCGGAGGTTCATATACGAATGGAGCGATTATAGAATTTGATTTTGTTCCGTCAGGTGATACTTTATCTTTCAATTATATTTTTGCTTCAACGGAGTATACAAGTTTCACATGTTCAAGTTTTAATGATGTTTTCGCATTTTTAATCTCGGGACCAGGGATTAGCGGTCCGTTCACTAATAATGCAGAGAATATCGCAACAGTTCCAGGTACAACGGTTCCCGTTGCTATTAATACTGTTAATTCAGGTTTGCCTAGTGGAATAAGTTCCGCTGATTGTGATGCTGCCGACCCCAACTGGCAAGCTAATTCAATATACTTCACATTAGGCAATAATACTCTTTTTCAAAGTTCTGCCACTCCAATTAGCGGATTTAATGGAAGTACTATTGTTCTTCCGGCTAACTCTGACCTTATCTGTGGAGATACTTTTCATATTAAACTTTGTATAGCTAATGACCTTGATCAGGGTCTAGATTCAGGTGTTTTCTTAGAAGCAAGCTCTTTTACTTCTGGAGCTGTAGATATTAGTATTGAGTCTCAAACTTCTTCAACTGATACTTTATTGATCGAAGGTTGTACAGACGCTACCATTTACTTTACAAGACCGGCGAATCAAACAGCTGATTCTTTAGTTGTTTACTTTAATACGGGAGGTTCAGCTACTGAGGGAAGCGACTACCCTGATTTAGCTCCAGGAGATAGTGTAATTTTCCTTCCTGGTGAGGATACCTTGATATTAGTGCTCGATCCTATCCAGGATAATGTCGGAGAAGGTTTTGAAGATATTACCATATCAGCATTTTCAGTCACGGAATGTGGTGATACCGTATTTTCCGAAGGGATTATTTGGATAAATGATGAGCCCTTTTCTGAAGTCACGGCATTAGATACTACGATTTTATGTGCAAATGATAGCGTACCAACTTGGGTAACCACCTCTGGTGGATTTGCACCATATACATATACTTGGAGTAATGGGGAAATAGGTGATACTGTTCCTACAGAAGGTCTTATTGATGGTCCGACGGATTATATTGTGACATCTACTGATGCCTGTGGATTTGAATATTCAGATACTGCTACCATCACCCTGAATCAAACTTTGGCAATCGATACAATGATTCAATTTCCTGCAGATTGCGGAGTTCCGAATGGAGCAATATCAGGAACAGGTGCAGGAATAACAGGAACTCCAGACTATACATGGTCTGGCCCTGGTCAGCCAGCTTCGGATTCTATTAATGCAACAGTTTGGCAGGACTTATCTTCTGGATGGTATTACTTTTCAATTGAGGATGACGTGTGTTTCGTTCAGGATAGTATTTTTCTTGAGCAGGATCCGCCCCCTACAGCATCTTTTAACGCAAATCCTACCCAAGGAAATGCACCTTTGGATGTAAACTTTACAAATACTTCAGACCCTGCGATTACTTATGATTGGGATTTTGGAAATGGGCAAACTGTATCTGTAAACAATACGGATAGTCAAAACACAACATATACTGAAGAAGGTGTATACACAGTGACGCTTACAATTACAGATGGTAACTGTTCCGATCAAGCTTCTCAACAAATTGTAGTAAACCTTCTTTTACCATTGTCATATGATCTGCCAAATGTTTTTACTCCAAATAATGATGGAACCAATGACTTTTTCTCCATTAATGCGGAGAATGCTGTTTCTATCGATATGGTAATCTTGAACCGTTGGGGGAATGTAGTTTTTGAAACTCAGACGGTAGGTGAGACTTGGAACGGCTTAAAGAATAACACGGGGGCTACTTGTGTTGATGGGACTTATTTTTACAAGTTTATCATCATGGGCGAAGACGAAGTTGAAATAGAGGAGCACGGATTTGTGCAGCTTGTAAGAGATACTGATAAGTAGTTCTTAAATATTTAGTATTAGAAAAGGAGCTCTTTTGAGCTCCTTTTCTATTTAATTAAGCTTTTTCCTGTCATTGCTAGAGGCTTTTTAATCCTCATTCTTTCAAGAATAGTTGGAGCAACATCCGCCAAAATTCCTTTCTCTAATGAGATGTTGTCATTCGTTACATATACAATGGGAACAGGATTTAATGAATGAGCTGTATTCGGACTTCCATCGCCATTAATAACATAGTCTGCATTTCCGTGGTCGGCAATGATAATAAGCTCGTATTCTTTCGAAACTGCTGATTCTACAACTTTGCCTAGACATTCATCAATTGTCTCTACGGCTTTCACAACGGCTTTATAGACTCCAGTGTGCCCGACCATATCAGGATTGGCATAGTTAAGACAAAAGAAATCAGGACTGTTCGCATTTATTTCAGCAATAATTTTTTCGGTTACTTCAAAAGCACTCATTTCAGGTTGCATGTCATAAGTAGCAACTTTAGGAGAGTTAACCAAAATTCGTTTTTCGTTATTGAACTCCGCTTCTCTTCCTCCTGAAAAGAAGAATGTAACATGAGGATATTTTTCAGTTTCAGCAATTCGTACCTGATTTAAGTTCTCCCCCTCAATAACCTCTCCTAACGTTTCTGTAAGATGTTGTTTTTCAAATATGACTTTGACACCTTGAA
Organism: Brumimicrobium sp.; assembly: GCA_965659845.1. Classification (GTDB taxonomy): domain Bacteria; phylum Bacteroidota; class Bacteroidia; order Flavobacteriales_D; family Crocinitomicaceae; genus Brumimicrobium. Next base: position 2,806 of record CBFHXS010000015.1, on the reverse strand, counting down.
AAGAGTCGTCATAAGACGTCATTGTTAAAAGATCAATATCAAGAGGCTGCATGTGATAATTCTCTATCTTCCTTTGCGTGAGAGCAGTCACAATCTCTCTCGGACGATCAGTTCTGAAATTGAAACTGATGACAATATCACCGTCTTCGATAATACCATTTTCTACTCCAGCAATTTTGGATGGTAGTAAAAACTCATCAGTTACATCTGCGTTGTACCAATGGTCAAATACATCTGTTGTATTATTGAAGGTTTCACCTTCTCCATTTACCATCAGCTTGTATGCCTTTTCAATACGTTCCCAACGATTATCTCGATCCATTGCATAATAACGACCGATTAGAGTGGCTAACTTTATATTAGTTCCTTTAATATGTTCAATTAAGTTCTTAACATATCTTTTACCACTGTTCGGGTCACAATCTCTACCATCGGTAAAACCATGAATAAATACATTCTCAAGTTCGAATTTTTTAGCCATGTTACACAAAGCGTGAAGATGTTCTTGAGAACTATGTACTCCACCTTCTGATATTAGTCCTATGAAATGAACCTTCTTATGAAGCGACTTCGCTTTTTCAAATGCCTCAGTTATTATTGGGTTTTCGAAGAACTCTCCATCTTTTATTGACTTATTTATTCTTGTCAGTTCTTGATAAACGATTCTTCCTGCTCCTATATTTAAATGCCCGACCTCAGAATTTCCCATTTGACCAGAAGGAAGACCAACGTTTTCTCCACTAGTGAGTAATTGCGTGTTAGGATAGTCAATTAGCAATTGATCCATTACAGGCGTTCGAGCATTGTACACAGCATCTGATTTGCTTTTATCTCCAATACCCCATCCATCTAAAATTATTAATCCGACTTTCCGTTTATTCATGATCATTCATGGTTATTTTAAAATTAGCTCCCGAAGGTTCGTTATTCAAATATTGAATTTCTCCTCCATGAGCTTTTACGAGCTGTCGAGTTATGTATAGCCCTAGCCCTGTACCTTTTTCTAATCTTGTTTCTTCATTTCCAATTCGAACAAACTTATCAAAAATGGTAGCGGCAAATTTTTCAGGTACTCCTTGACCGTTATCTTTAATACCCCAGATGATGTTGTCGCCATCGCGCTTTAGATATACTTCGACAGTTGATGAGTCACCTGAGTATTTATTTGCATTATCTAATAAATTCAAAAGTACAGTTTCGATTACGAAAGAATCTACTTGCGCAGTTATGCCTTCTTGAACATCATAGGCTAATTCTCTTCTTTGATTCGACCATTTTTCTGCCGTTGACTTTATTAACGTGCTCAGGTCAACAGGTTCTAATTGAAGTTTGAAAACGTGATTTTCTATTCGAGTTGCGGTAAGAATATTTTCAATCATATTTTCGAGTCTGTTATTCTCGACGATCGCATGGTTGATTAATTCTTCTTGCTTTGCTCTATCAAGGGTAGACCTCTTTAAAAGTGTTTGCAAATAAAGTTTGTTTGATGCAAGCGGGGTTTTTAACTCATGGGTTACTGATAGCAAGAAATTACTCTGTCTTTGTGAAAGCCTTATGTCTTTCTGTATTGAGCTTCTTATTTTCCATAAGCCTAAAAGAAGAATAAGGAGGAAAACGCTTCCTTCTCCTATGACCATTATAATTCGATCAGGTTGATTCTCTCTTTCAGCCAACTCTGTAGATAACTCAATCAAATGATATCCCCACCAAACAAATTGCAATACGACATACGCACTGAGAACGTAAAAGAATATTGCCGTTTGCCTTTTCATCTTAATCTTTAGTAAGCACGATCATCAATTCCTTCGATGTAGTTCATGAAGGCCTTATTCACTACCTTGTTTCCGCCAGGAGTAGGATAGTTTCCAGTGAAATACCAATCTCCATTGTTGTTTGGACAAGCTTTGTGTAAATTTTCAATCGTTTGATAAATGATTTGAACCTCAGCGTTCATGTTCACAGGAGTCAAAAGCTCAGAGATTTTAGCCGATATTTCCTCAGCATTGAACGGTTCATAAATTTCTCGAACATAATTTTTGATTTGCTCTTTCGGCATCACTTCTTGTTCCTTACATTTTTTATAAACGTCATCAATGATATAGCTTTTGCCTTTCTCTTTAAGTAGTTCGATTGCCGCTTCGAATGCAATGAAGTCTCCCATTTTTGCCATGTCGATACCATAACAATCAGGGTAACGAATTTGAGGAGCTGATGAAACAACTACTATTTTTTTCGGTTCTAATCTGTCTAAAATGCGGAGTATACTTTGCTTTAATGTTGTTCCTCTCACAATTGAATCATCGATAACAACTAGATTGTCTTTATCTCTTTCCACTGTGCCGTAGGTAATATCGTAAACATGAGCAACCATATCATCGCGAGATTCATCTTGAGTAATGAATGTTCTCAACTTGGCATCCTTGATAGCAATTTTCTCAAAACGCGTTTTTCGAGATAAAATACGCTTCAAGTCATCTTCTGATGCGTCACTTCCTAATTTCTTTATGGCTTCAAGTTTTTCTACATTCAAATAGTCTTCCAAGCCTTTCATCATTCCATAGAAGGACATCTCAGCCGTATTGGGAATGAATGAAAAAACAGAGTTATCTAATTCGTTATCTATCCCCTCTATTATTTGCGGAACTAACAACTGACCTAAACGTTTACGTTCATTATAAATATCATGATCGTTACCTCGTGAAAAATATATTCTTTCAAATGAACAAGCTGATCTTTCAAGCGGCTTATTGATCATTACTTCACTAACATCTCCAGACTTCTTGATAATCAAAGCATGTCCTGGAGT
>CBFHXS010000014.1:24062-35903 GCA_965659845.1 Brumimicrobium sp. | reverse complement strand
AAAAAATGTCAATCTTCAAAGTAAGATTACAAAGAATATAGCAGTAAACACACCCGTTGTTGCAGCTGCTATGGACACAGTTACAGAGTCGAGTTTAGCAATTGCTATCGCTCAGACAGGCGGGATTGGTGTTATTCATAAAAATATGAGTATTGCAGAACAGGCTCTTCAAGTAAGGAAAGTAAAACGTTCTGAAAGTGGAATGATCATTGATCCTATAACGCTTCGAGAAAATGCCGTTGTAAAAGACGCACTTTTATTGATGAAAGAAAATAAGATTGGTGGAATACCTGTTGTAGATGAAGACAATAATTTAAAAGGAATCGTTACCAATAGAGATCTTCGTTTTGAGAAAGAAAAGAACCGACCAATCGTCGAAGTAATGACATCAGATAATATCATTACTGCTAATGATGGAACAGACCTTTCCACGGCTGAAGGGATTTTACAAGAGCATAAAATTGAAAAGCTCCCTGTTGTTGACAAACAGAATAAATTAATTGGATTAATTACATACAGAGATATAATCAAGGTAAGAAAGCATCCAAACTCATGCAAAGATCAATTTGGTAGACTTCGCGTGGCTGCGGCTGTTGGAGTAACCAATGACACTATTGAAAGAGTAGATGCCCTTGTTCATGCTGGAGTAGACGCTATTGTTATTGATACAGCTCATGGACACACTGAGGGAGTAGTAGATAAGCTTAAGCAAGTAAAAGCCAAGCATGATAAGATTGATGTTATCGTTGGAAATATTGCTACGGCTGAAGCTGCCAAGTATCTCGTTGATGCTGGAGCAGATGCCGTTAAAGTTGGAATTGGACCTGGTTCAATTTGTACGACACGTGTGATCGCAGGTGTTGGAGTTCCGCAAATTTCAGCGATCAATGATGTTGCTCGCGCCTTAGAGGGAACAGGTGTTCCTATCATAGCAGATGGAGGAATTCGATATACTGGAGATATTGTAAAAGCAATAGCGGCTGGAGCCGATACAGTAATGGTTGGTTCAATGTTTGCAGGAACTGAAGAGTCACCAGGTGAAACAATCATTTATCAAGGCAGAAAATTTAAAGCCTACAGAGGTATGGGTTCTATTGAAGCCATGGAAAAAGGATCTAAGGATCGATATTTCCAAGATGAAGAAGATGACACGAGTAAACTTGTACCGGAAGGTATTTCTGGAAGAGTTCCATATAAAGGGCAATTAAAAGAAGTTGTTTATCAAATCATTGGGGGACTTAGAGCTGGAATGGGATATTGTGGAGCTCCTTCAATTGACAACTTGAAAGGTGCAGAGTTTGTGAGAATCACTAACGCTGGAATGTTGGAATCTCATCCTCATGATGTCTCTATCACACGAGAAGCACCTAACTACAGCTTTAAATAATTTTGTTTTACAATATTTTTAGAATTCATTCGTGATTCTATAATGCAGATTTATAAATTCGTAATTCGAAAACAAACGTAAAAAGATATAAATATGAAATACATTGCTTTACTTTTATTATCCATACTAACTTTCCAAGCCTGGAGCCAAGATAACAAGGTTGTCATGACGATAAATGGTGAAGACATAACCAAAAATGAATTTCTTCAAGTTTACTTGAAGAACAATAACGACCCTAAATACGACAAAGAAAGTCTTGATGAATACCTCGAACTATATAAAAAGTTCAAGCTTAAAGTTGCTGAAGCTGAGGCATTGGGATACGATACAATTCCAGCATTAATGAGAGAACTTCAAGGTTATAAAGAACAATTAGCTAGACCTTATTTGGTAGATTCTTCTAAGAACAAAGAACTAGTTAAAGAAGCTTATGATCGCATGAAAATGGAAGTCAAAGCTGCACACATCTTAATAAAACTACCAAGTGGCGCTAGCCCCGCAGATACGTTAGAAGCCTATAACAAAATCATGGATATCAAGAAAATGGTTGATGACGGGCAAAACTTCGAAAAAGTAGCTCGAGCTAAATCTCAGGATCCTTCGGCTAAATTGAATAGCGGAGATCTCGGATATTTCACTGCATTTCAAATGGTATACCCTTTTGAAACTGCAGCATATACAACAAAAGAGGGTGAGATTTCTAACCCTGTTAGAACCAAATATGGTTATCACCTCATCAAAGTTTCTGACAAAAGAAAAGCGAGAGGAACTATTATGGCTGCCCATATAATGGTGACCGCTCCTAAAGATTCAGATGAACAAGATTTGAAGAACGCCAAAATGAAAATTGAAGAAATTCATCAAAAATTAGAGGCCGGAGAATCTTTTGAAACACTTGCAAGACTTTACTCTGACGACCAAGGTTCAAAAAACAAGGGAGGTAGACTCCCTGCATTTGGTTCAGGTACAAATCAAAGAATGGTGCCTGAATTTGAGGATGCCGCTTTTAATTTGACTGCAGATGATTCTTATTCTAAACCGTTTCAAACTGATTATGGATACCACATTGTAAAAAGAATAAGCTATGAATCACTTTCTTCTTTTGATGAAATGAAAAGTGAACTCCAAAACAAAGTAAACAGAGGTGCTCGTGGCCAACAAACTCAAAAATCCTTTATCCAGAAGTTAAAAGCAATGAATAAATTTAAGGACAAAGGTGACAAGCGACTGGATTGGTTCTACGCTAACGTTGACAGCTCTATATTCAAAGGAAAATGGAAAGCTCCAGAATTAGATAAAAACAAGTGGATGTTCTCATATAATGGAGAGAAATATGATATGCAGTCTTTCCTCAACTACATTTCTAAAAATCAGCGCAGCAGACCAAACAGTATTGAACTATTTGTAAATGACAAATACAAAGCTTGGCAAAACGAGCAGATTATTGAAGATGAAAAGTCGCGATTGGTTGACAAATACCCAGCGTATAAAGCACTTTTACAAGAGTACCACGACGGCGTTCTTCTTTATGAAATCATGAAAGATAAAGTCTGGGATAAAGCGATTAAAGACACAACAGGTCTGCAGGAATTCTTTAAAAAGAACAGTGATGAATACATGTGGCCAAACAGAATCCAGGCTGAAATATATTCTTCCGATAAAAGAGAAATGCTTGATACAGCCTTAGTAATGACTAAAATTGACTCATTAACGATGAAAGGAATTCTGAAAGCTGTAAATAAAAAATCTCAATTAAATCTTAAGGGGGAACAGGGAAAGTATATTCAAGAAAATCTTGCTTTCATGAAAGATCGAAAACTAAAAGAAGGAGCAAACGATATTTTTGAATTTGAAGGAAAACACTATTTAATCGTCGTGGAAAAATTCCTTAGTAAAGAACAAAAGACACTTGCAGAAGCGAGAGGTGCTGTAATACAAAATTATCAAGAGTATTTGGAAAACGAATGGTTAAAAGAATTGCGACAAAAACACGAAATTAACGTCAATAAAGATGTTCTCTACAGCCTTGGAGAATAATCAAACGCATATCATACTTGGGAAGGTTGTCATTTTTGGCAGCCTTCTTCTGTTTATGTATTCATGCATGAGCAATAAATCTGATGCTGTCTGTAAAGTTGAGAATCATGTCTTAAGTAAAGATGAATTAAACGTACTTATGGAATATCATCGTGAGGATTTTCCTGAGGATGAACTAAAAGAAAAAGTAATCGACGAATGGATCGAGCGGAAATTAATTGAAATAAAAATAGAAAAAGAATTACCGGATTTATACAAACAAAACTTAATCAAATCGGATCAAGAAGCTTCTGACTTCCATATGTTTGAATTGGAAAATCATTTTATTCGAACACATATTGACTCTATAATTACCGATAAAGAAATACAAACTTACTACAAGAATCATCGTGAAAATTATAAAACTTCCTCGTATATCGTAAAAGCGCTTTACATTAAAACCCTTGACTCCTTAGCCAAGGAAAACTCAATAGAAGAAGCTTTCATGTTAAAAAATGATAAAGACGTTATTGAAGTTAAAAAATATGGTAACCTTTATGCCACTAACTTTTATTTAGGCGAGCATAAATGGATCTATTTTGATGATTTAGTGAAAGAAGTACCAATGAGTCAAGAGCAAAAAGATGATCTAATACAAAGAAGAGGTGAAGCGACATTTCAGATAGATGGCTATACCTATTTTATCAATGTTTTAGATTACCGTTCTAAAACTATATCTTCGCCAATGGAAGTTGAAAAGTCTATAATCAGAACACATATACTCAAAAGACGTGTTCACCATTTAAGAAAACAAGCAAAAGAAACAATACTTGAAGATGTTAAAGAAAATTATCCTGTCAGTTATTATTAGTTTTTCTGCCGCTCTAACATCAGAGGCACAGATCGTCACCAATGATACAAATGGAGATGGTCAAGTGATCGATGAAATCGTTGCACAAGTAGGAGACAATGTTGTTCTTCTTTCTGATGTAGAAGCTCAAAAGCTTCAATTGAAAAGCCAAGGAGCGGATATCACTTCTAATACGAAATGTGAAATTCTGGAGGAGTTATTATATGAAAAGTTACTCCTTAATCAGGCTGAGGTAGACAGTATCGAGATCACAGATGGTCAGGTTAACGCGGAGATGGAAAATCGACTCAGAACAATTGAACAACAAATAGGTAGTCGCGAAAAACTAGAAGATTTTTATGGTAAGTCATACACTCAAATAAAAGAAGAGTTTCGCGAGGTTATTCGCGATAGAATGATGTCACAAGAAATGGAACGTCAAATCACACAAGATATTACCGTGAGTCCCGAAGATGTTCAAGAGTTTTTTAAGTCAATTCCTAAGGATAGTATTCCTTATATCAATGAAAAAATTGCCATTCAACAGATTGTAGTCTACCCGAAAATAACTCAAACTAGTAAAAACGACGTCATTGAACAATTAAGAAAATGGAGAACTGATATTCTGGAAGGAAATAGATCTTTTTCTGCAGTTGCAACTGTTCATTCAGAAGATCAAGGTAGTCGCAGACAAGGTGGTAAGATCGAAGCGACACGCGGGATGATGGTAAAACCTTTCGAAGCAGCAGCTTTTTCATTACAAGTTGGGGAAATATCAGATGTTGTTGAAACTCAATATGGCTATCACATTATTAAGTTATTAGATCGTAAAGGGGACAATTATACAATCCAACATATTCTGATGAGCCCAGAAGTGGGTAGTGAAGAATTATCTACTGCTGCTGCACTGATCGATGAATGTTATTCACGATTGCAGAGGAATGAAATCACTTGGAAAGAAGCGGTTCTCGAATATTCTGAAGATGATGATACTCGACAAAATCAAGGTAATTTATCCAACCCATACACGGGTGATCAATATTGGGATGTATCACAAATCAATCAGATTGACCCGCAAATATTTGGCTTGGTGAATGGAATGAAATTAGGTGATCTATCGCAGCCTGCACTTTACACTGATCAAAAAAACAGAAAAGAAGGGGTTAGGATTGTTCGCATCAAAGATAGAACAGAACCACATGTTGCTAATTTGAAGGATGATTACAACTTCATCAAAAAAGCTTCAGAGAACGATAAGAAAAGTAAAAAAATTACAGAGTGGGTAAACAGCAGCATCGGAAAAACGTATATTCGAATTTCGGAAAATCTTGAGGGTTGTTCATTTCAGTATGATTGGAATTAATTACCTTTAACATTCAAGCTATAAAACTATGTCCAACGCACAAGAAGTAGATAATTTAGTACAGAAATACGCAAACCTTAAAAAGGAGATACATAAAGTCATCGTTGGACAAGACGATGTGGTTGATCAGGTATTGATCAGTATTTTCTCTCGAGGACATTGTCTATTAGTTGGGGTGCCTGGATTAGCAAAAACATTGTTGGTGAATACGATAGCTCAATCTCTTGGACTGTCGTTTAATCGAATTCAGTTTACTCCGGATTTAATGCCTTCGGATATTATAGGAGCTGAAATACTTAATGAAAATCGTGACTTCAAGTTCGTTAAAGGACCATTGTTCAATAACATCGTTTTAGCTGATGAGATCAATAGAACACCTCCTAAAACGCAGTCTGCATTGCTCGAAGCCATGCAAGAAAGAAGTGTAACGGCGGCAGGTCAAAATTATCCTTTACCTTCCCCTTTCTTTGTTCTTGCTACACAGAACCCGATTGAACAAGAGGGTACATATCCTTTACCGGAAGCTCAATTAGACCGATTCATGTTCAATATTTGGGTTGATTACCCAAGTTATGAAGAAGAAGTTGCAATTGTCAAGGCTACAACAACTGACACCGATGTGAAAGTGAATCAGGCGATGACAAGCGAAGACATTTTGAAATTCCAATCTCTTGTTCGTGAGATTCCTGTAGCAGATAATGTACTAGAATATGCTGTGAAATTAGTAGGTAGGACTCGTATCAATGATGCCTCTGCTCCGCAATTAACCAAGGATTTCCTTTCTTGGGGAGCAGGTCCAAGAGCCTCACAATATTTAGTTATTGGTGCTAAGTGTCATGCTGTATTGAATGGTAAGTACACACCGGACATTGAAGACGTTAAAGCCGTTGCAAAGCCTATACTTCGTCACCGATTGGTGCGTAACTATAAAGCTGAGGCTGAGGGGTATTCAATGGATAGAATCATAGAAGAATTACTCTAATCAATGAGTAATGATTTTAGATCATTCTTATATACCACAATCCATATTTTATCGTTAGTACAACGAACAAAATGATTTCAATGCGTCTTTTAGGACTTTTTATTCTCTTTCTATTGAACTGTGCTTATTTATTAGGTCAGAATGGAACTATTGAAGGAAAGGTTGTAGACAAAACAAATAAAGGATTCCCTGACACCAAAATCTATTTAGAGGGTGATCGATCCATCAACACTAGAACGAATATTGACGGCGAGTTTTCACTCTCGGTTACTCCTGGAGAACACGTTGTAGTCATCAAGTATCTTCAGGAAAAACAAAAAGTTCCTGTCAAAGTAGGAGAAGATGAACTAGTTACACTGGATAAAGTCAAACTAGATGTCCAATATTTTGAAGGAGTATCCGTTGAAGGAGTTCGAAAAACTACTCCAATAGGAGATCTTCCAATGATTGAAGTGCAGCAAATACCAGGTCCTCAAAGTTCAGTTGAGAAATATATTACATTAACCACTGCAGCTGTCTCGAATAATGAATTAACCAACAACTACAATGTGCGTGGTGGTAGCTACGATGAAAACTTAGTTTACGTCAATGGATTTCAAATCTATAGACCATTTCTGACAAGAACGGGTCAACAGGAGGGGATGAGCTTCATCAATCCAGATCTAGTTAGCAACATTTCATTCAGTGCAGGGGGATTTGCTGCTGAGTATGGAGACCGACTAAGTTCTGTACTCGACATCAAGTACAGAACACCTAAGCGCTTTAGAGGCTCATTCAATGCTTCTCTTCTAGGAACTTCTATCCACGTAGAAGACAAAGTAAATCCAAGGCTTAATTACATGATTGCCGGAAGGTATCAAGACCAGAGTTATGTTCTAGACGCACTGCCTGTTCAAGGTGCATATCGACCAAGATTTTATGACTTTCAACTGTTAACAAATTACTCACTTACAGAAAACTTAACCTGGAGTGTTTTAGGGCATTTTTCTTCAAACGATTACCGATTTGCTCCAGAATCTCAAGAAACGCGTTTTGGTACTGTAAATCAAGCTTTAAGCTTCCGGGTATTCTTCGAAGGTGAGGAATTAACACGTTTCCAAACCATAACTGGGGCTACTTCACTAAAATGGGACGTAAACAAACGAACGAACCTAGCGCTTTATGCTAAAATATTTTCAACTGATGAGAATGAAACCTTTGACATACTAGGACAATATTTTATCAATGAAATTGAAACCGATCCTGCCCAAGAAGAGTTTGGAGATTCAGTTGGTACTTTGGGGGTTGGATCCTTTTTAGACCATGCCAGAAATCGACTACAAGCGATGATTTACTCTGTTCGGCATGTTGCTGAATATAATTTCCTAAAAGTTACTGAAGACGGTCTAGACTATAAAAGAAAAGGAGTCCTTAGATGGGGTGTTTCGGCGCAATACGAAGAATTCAATGATGTACTTAGTGAATGGAATTATGTTGATTCCGCTGGATTCAGTTTACCTCAAACTCCCGCGGGTAGCATTGAGCTTTTTGAAGTAATCAAAGCTCAGAATACATTAGAAACATTCAGAACACAAGGCTTTGCTCAATTTAGTCGCTCCTTCAATACAACGAAGGAAAATTATCCGGTTGAAATAACGAAGAAATATAAAGATTCCTTAGGTAATAAAATTTCGACCGTATACCGAGACACAGTAGATAGGTCAAGGGCACAACTTTCATTTAACGCAGGTGTTCGTGGAGGTTATACTGCTTTTAATAATGAATTCTATATTACCCCAAGAGCTATCGTAAATTACTTTCCAAGAAAGTACTATTTAAGTGAAGACGGAGTTCTGAAAAAACGCTTTATACGAATTCACTCCAGTGCTGGATTATACTATCAACCTCCCTTTTACCGTGAATTGAGAAGATTTGATGGAACTGTAGCTACAAATACATTGAGTCAGAAATCATTTCACTTTGTTTCGGGGATGGACTACGCTTTTGAAATGTGGGATCGTCAAACACCTTTTAAACTAACAGGAGAAGTCTTTTATAAGTACATGTGGGACATAAACCCATATGAAATAGATAATGTTCGTACGCGCTACTATGGAGAAAATAGTGCTATTGGCCATTCATTCGGAATGGACATGAACTTACACGGAGAATTTATTGAGGGAACACAATCCTTTTTTAAAGTAGGACTGTTACGAGTGATTGAAGATCTGAATAACGACGATTATTATACATACATCAATACTGAAGGTGAAAATATCATACCAGGATTCACATTCAATGATACAATTGCAGATAGCACATTAAATCAGCCAGGATTTATTCCAAAACCAACAGATCAATGGTTTACTTTTGCTACTTTATTTCAAGACCGAATGCCTACCGTAGAGCAATTCACAGTACAATTAGGCTTTAACTTCGGCTCTAGGCTCCCTTATGGCCCTCCAGATCGAAATCGTTATAAAGATACACTTAGACAGAAAGCTTATTTTAGAGTAGATATCGGATTTGGTTACGACTTCCTTTACAAACGACCAAAGAAAGAAGATCGTAAGAAGTTTTTACGTCCTTTTACAGACGTGCGACTGAATTTCGAAGTCTTTAATTTACTTGGGATAAATAATGTACTTTCTCAGCAATGGGTTCAAGACACACAGGGAAGATTTTTTGCTATCCCAAACTATCTTACACAAAGACGATTCAATCTAAAATTGATTTTAAGGTGGTGATGATTGAGATAAAGTAACTGATCTATTGGTATTCCTACCCGTATTATACAACCTTAATGATCAATTCATCTTCAACCTTGATCTCTTCTCCTCTTCTAATCTTTGCTCGCTTTCTAGACTCCACTTCACCGTCTCGAACAACAGCTCCTTCTTCAACGATGATCTTAGCATGACCGCCAGTTTGAGCAATATTTACTGCCTTCAACAACTGCGTTAATTCTATATACTCTCCTTTTAGGGAAAATTCTACGGTCTCCATAAAATATTGATTATCGTTCTATTCTGTTATTTCACACCATGCATCAATTTCTTGATCAATGGATTCAGAGCAATAATTAGTAATCCAGCAACGGCAGGAACAATCGTAAAGATTAGAAAGAAAGTGGACATAGAATACTCTTCCTTTATCGGTTCAATTAAACCACCCAAAGCACCTGCTGCATAATTACCTATTGCTATAGCTAGATACCACATACCAAACATGAATCCGATCATCCTGCCTGGCACCAGCTTACTCACATAAGACAAACCAACGGGTGAAGAACAAAGTTCACCAAGTGTATGGAAGAGATAAGCAAATACGAGCCATATTAAACTAACTCTCGTTCCCTCTTCTAATCCGCTTGAACCGTAAGCTAGAACTCCAAATCCAATTGCCATAATAATAAGACCTAATCCATATTTCCATGCTGCGCTCGGATTATATTTACTATCAAACCATTTCGAGAAGAAAGATGCAAACGCAATAATGAAGAATGAATTTAGAATTGAGAACCAAGATGTTGTGATTTCCACTTCGTTACCTTTAACTTCTCCAACCTTAGCTTCGATTATTGGCGTTTCTTTGTCTGGATATTCTTCTAATTGCGTATTTATATTCGCCAATTTCTTATCATCTACATGTCTAAAAGCACCCAATTCAAACGTAGTTAAGATCTGAGAACCTTTTTCCAATTTTTTATACTCCCCTATCTTCTTCTTAACAGTAATAATCTTATCCGATGAAGTAAGCTCATCTTTCATTCCTTGAGTCACAAATGTTTCAGTGAATTCCTGTTTTCCAGTATCCTTATTGTAAACAAATTCACCATTTTCATCAGTAACAGGTTCTACTTTCGCAGCTACTTCAATTTCGTAAGATTTCGTATTTAAATCTCGATTCGTTTTCCAAACAGCTAATCCCCAAACTCCCAAAAAACAAAATGCAAGAATAATATTGGAAGTCTTTATTACACTTGAAGAAGCCTGCCATAGCTTAACTAATACACCCGTAATAATAATGAGTGGTACAAAAGTCAGTAATAAATCCACGATTAAAAATGTGGTTGCTGCACCACCACTGAGCACACGAATAGTATAGTCTCTTGCAAAAATGATTAGTGAACTAGCACCCTGTTCAAAAGACATCCAAAAGAATACAGTGAAGAATGCAAAGATTACAACTGCAATCATTCTATGACGAATAACTTTCTCATATCGTGAAATTCTACTAATCACTAACGGCAAAAAGAATATTAGTAATCCAATAAGAATAAAAGTAATACGCGATGGTAAAGCTACTTCACCCTGACCATTTGTTATCGCAAGGAAATCTGGAATCAACTTGATTCCATTGATATTAAAAGGACCATCTAATAAAAATACCAGCCCAAAAAAGCTGGAAATCACAGTAAATATTTTATCAAAAGGTGTAAACGGATTCAACTTTGAACCTGGCTTTTCTGGTTCGCTGCCATCTTCAGATGATACTGGGTTTTCAGCAACCTTGTTATCAACCTCTTGATCTGCTGGTTGAACTTTTGAAGTTGCCGCAATAACTTCCTTTGTAGTCCTATCTGGCTTTGCTCCTATTGAACCAAACAATGGCTTAGCAAACCAGAACTGGAGCAACCCTAGCATCATGAATACTCCGGCTAGTCCGAACCCCCATGACCAACCCACTTTCTCGGCAAGATAACCACAAAGCATCATTCCGAAGAATGCCCCTGCATTTACCCCCATATAAAAAATGGTATAAGCACCATCTTTCTTCTCTGGCAGATCCTTGTACATCTCAGAAATTATCGATGTCATTGTAGGTTTAAAAAATCCAGTACCGATAACAAGAAGTGCTAATCCACCATATAGAGATAACTCAGTCTCCAAAGCCATTAAAGCATGACCTAAAGTCATGACCAAAGCACCTATTGCTACTGCATTTCTGTATCCTAAAAACTTGTCTGCAATAACACCTCCTAGTATAGGCGTTATGTATAAAAGACCTGCATAAGTCGCGAATAAAGTACCCGCATTTTCAGTCGTCCATTCCCAACCTGGATTAACTCCGATTACAGACATAGTCAAAAAATTGACTAATAGAACCCTCATTCCATAGAATGAAAATCTCTCCCACATCTCAGTGAAGAATAAAACAAATAATCCAGAAGGATGACCTAATACTTTAGAACTAAAAAAGTCCTTTCTTTCATTTTCTCTAGAAACCGATGACGCCATTATTTACTCAATTATTGTTCAAAC
>CBFHXS010000014.1:0-23964 GCA_965659845.1 Brumimicrobium sp. | reverse complement strand
CTCAGAATCTGCCAATTCAAACCCTTCTTGTTCCATTCCTTCAATTTTCTTATCCTCCGCACCATGCGTTAATCTCTTCAAAGGCTTAAGTAAAAGGATTACAAGAATTCCAAATGCTACACAAAATACCGTAATGGTAGTGAACACTGTTAGATCACCTGCGCTTTCCGCTGATTCCCCGATTATACCAGCTACTTTATTACCTAACCCAGTAGCTGCAAAATATACACCCATCATTAAAGCACCGTAACGAATCGGAGCCAACTTTGTAATGAACGAAAGTGCCACTGGTGAAGCGCAAAGCTCTCCTATTGTATGCAGCAAATATGCGAGAACAAGCCATACCAAAGCTGACTGACCATACTCTTCATATTGTAAAGATGCAAAAATCATAAAGACAAATCCTAGGCCCATAATAATTACACCGATTCCCATTTTAAATATCGAAGTTGCTTCTTTACCTCTTCTTTTCATCCAAATCCAAAAACCTGCTACGGGTATACCCAATGTAATGATGTAGAACGGATTAAAAAACTGCATTACTGCCGCTGGAATCTCATAACCCCAAACCAATCGATTCGCCTTTTGTTCCGCGTAGATATTCATCAAACCACCAGCTTGTTCAAATGCTCCCCAGAAAACGATAACAATCAAGAATGAAAGCAGTAGAACAATGAATCTATCTTTTTCAATTCGTGTTTTAAGATCAGCGAATACAGTCATCATGAAACTCACAACAAAAGATAAGAACAAGAAAAAGACTACGTAAGCGATTACCTCATCATTCATCAAGAGCAATGGTATAGCAACAGATACTGCACTCAACAAGATAAGCGCTAGTAAACTAGACTGGGTTTTGAACATACGCACAAATATCTCTTTCAACGTAATTGAGTCCGGATCAGTAACACTTTTAATTGGCTTGTTACCAACGTCCTTTAAATAGCGCATACCGTATATGTATACAAGCTGACCTACAACCATTCCTACAGCTGCCAACCCGAAACCTGCATGCCATCCGTATGCCTGAGCTAAAAATCCGACGGTTAAGGCAGATAGCGCAGCTCCTATGTTGATTCCTATATAGAATATTGAAAAACCTTTATCTCTTCTCTCGTCACCTTTTGAATACAAACCACCTACCATTGTAGAAACATTGGGCTTTAAGAGACCAACACCAAGAATAATGAGTAGTAAACCAGAATAGAAAGCTACATCTTGCTCAATTGAAAGGACTCCGTGTCCTGCTACTAACAGCCACCCCCCTAATAGAACTGAATTCTTTTGACCAAGTATTTTATCAGCAATTATACCACCAGGTATCGAAGCAACATAGACCAACATTGTATACCAACCATATAAAGCAAGCGCTTCAGAATTATCCCAACCTAAACCAGGATTATCTGAGGTGGTTTCAGAAACCATGTATAAGGTTAAAATCGCACGCATTCCGTAGTAAGAGAATCTCTCCCACATTTCGGTAAAAAACAGGACGAATAAACCTATTGGGTGCCCCATTAATTCTTTACCACTCGACTGCAACTTGTCCATGTTGATGAGTTTTTGTGAGGCGTGAAAATAAATAAAAATTCTGAGGTGAATGTTATTTGACCTCTTTTGTTTCGTTTAAAAAAAATAATCGACTGAAAATGTGACCTTAACGAATCCTGATCGCCATTCGGCAAAAAGTGCATCGTATTTCAAGAATAAAATCATATTTTTGACAATCGCTAAACGTTAAATATGATTTTACAAAAATTTATTCCGCTTCTTTTAATCGCATTTCTTTTTAGTTGTGAAAACGAAAACAAAGAAAACGAAGATCCAACAGATGAAATTGAGAAAATCGAAGTTTCAGAATCCATTAAGGTAACAAATCATAGTTTTTCTAATATAGACAAGATCAATACTCAGCATCTGCACCTAGATTTAGAAGTTGATTTCGATAAAAAGATAATTTCAGGTGTAGCGCGCCACTCCATGAATAATTCAGGTACAGAAAAAGCCATTTTTGATTTCAAAGCTATTGACATCGCAAAAGTCACTCTTGGTAACGCAGAGAATGAAACAGAAACAACATATACTGTTGGCAAAGAAGATGCATTACTTGGAAAAGCGCTTATTGTAGATATAAACAATGACACCAAATATGTTAACATATATTATTCTACCACTTCGGAATCCGAAGCTTTAGATTGGTTAGCTCCTGAATTAACTGGCAGTGGAAATCACCCATTTCTCTACACACAAGGTCAAGCGATCTTGACAAGATCATGGGTTCCTGTTCAGGACACACCCAACAACAGAATAACTTACTCAGCTGACCTGAAAGTTCCAAGCGAACTTTTAGCGTTAATGAGCGCAACAAACCCTACAGAAAAGAATAGCACCGGCGAATATTCATATGAAATGAAGCAGCCAATACCTTCTTACCTTCTAGCATTAGCAGTTGGAGAATTAGAATATGCGGATTTAGGCAACAACTGCGGGGTATATGCAGAGCCTCATATGATTGAAAAAGCGGCGTCTGAATTTAAGGACATCCCTAAAATGATGACAGCAGCAGAAGATCTCTATGGAAAATACCTTTGGGAAACATATGATGTAATCGTACTTCCATACTCTTTCCCTTTTGGTGGAATGGAAAACCCACGATTAACATTTGCAACTCCAACACTTATAGCTGGAGACAGAAGTTTAGTTAGTGTAATTGCTCACGAACTTGCCCACTCTTGGTCAGGGAACCTTGTTACTAATGCATCTTGGAATGACTTCTGGTTAAACGAAGGTTTTACTGTATACTTTGAAAACCGAATCATGGAGGAACTATACGGTACGGAAGTGGCTAAAATGTTGGCTCTAATTGAATATCAAGAGTTAGAAGGCAGTGTCGCTGAAATGATGTCGGATGGAAATGCTGAAGATACTCACTTAAAATTAGCATTGAACCACAGAAATCCTGACGAAGGAATGACTGACATTGCTTATGTTAAAGGTGCATTCTTTCTAAAGACGCTAGAAGCAAAGGTCGGTCGGGAAAAGTTTGATGAGTTCTTAAACAATTATTTTACGAAATATAAGTTTAAAACGATTAATACTGAAGAATTTGTTGATTACCTGAACAAAAATCTCCTAGGTAAGGAAAACATTGATTTTAATACTGAGGAATGGATTTACGAAGATGGCATTCCTGATAATGCGATAAAATTATCCTCACAACGTTTTACAAATGTTCAGAATTTAGCAAAAGACATCAAAAATAGTAAGGTCGAGCTTTCTGCTGACATTAAAAGAGGAGATTATACAACTCAAGAATGGTTAGCTTTCATTAGAGCATTTGAAGGTGAAGTTGAGGTCGAGACAATGCAAAGGATTGATGAAAAACTAAACTTCAAAAGTAGTGGAAATGCTGAGATTATGGCAGAATGGTTTGTGTTAGCTATTGAAAACAATTATGATGCAATTAGACCTGAGATTAAAAAATTCTTGGTGAAAGTTGGAAGAAGAAAATTCTTACGTCCGATATACACAACATTAGCTAATGCTGAAGAAGATGACTTGGAATTTGCAAAAGAGGTCTATGAAGAAGCTCGACCTAATTATCATGCGGTATCGTTCAATACAATCGACGAAATTTTAGGTGTAAATAAATGATTTTAAATAGAATCCTAGAAAAAGACGGTCATCAGGCCGTCTTTTTTTTGTCATTCATACTTTTGTTTTAGTTCTTTGTCATTGTAAATTATAATAAATGAAAGTTTTTATTCATATCAATATTTACCTTATTTCTTCGGTTGTCTTTGGACAGACTTTAGAATTTGGAAATGATACCATACTTTGTCCCGGAGATCAAGTTGAGTTAATTGGAGAAGCTGTAGACTCCTCTCAATTCATTCTTTTTTCATCACCAGATACACTAAGCCTCCCTGAAGATTTATACTCTGATACAATCAATATTGGCTTTGACTTCACATTTTATGACTCAACATACAGCAAGGTAGTTATCGGTCAAAATGGAATTCTAACCTTTGATGTATCGAAGGCTGTTTCTTATAATAACTGGATTATCAACGACCCAATACCTACAACAAATTTAGATGCAAACAACATAATGTTTCCATTTGTGGATATTCAAGGTGGATCAGCTCCTTATGTCTACGAAACATTAGGCAGTGCTCCAAATCGATACTTTGTTGTGCAAAAACTATGTGGTTATTTATTTGGGTGTCCCACCGAGTCCACATCAACATTAATTCTCTATGAGAATACGAATGAAATTGAAATACATATAGGAAAAAAAGAATATTGTAGCTGGAACAGCAACTCTGCAATACAGGGTTTACATCATCGAAACAGTCAAATTGCTGACGTTGTAAACGGCAGAAATTATGGTGATAATTGGACCGCTCTAAGAGAAGGCAAGAAATGGTCCCCCAATGGAATAAATGACTATACAATCACTACGATCCCTTATAAAATTGCGGTTGACACTATTACTTACGCATGGAACAATACCCTCGGAGATAGTTTTCCCTATTCAGACACCTTGGTAGTAATAGGCCAAGCACTCGGAGATAGCGTTGGTTACTTTCTTGGGCTAGCCAGTGATAGCTCAATACTTTGCGGTGACTTTTCATTATCAAATGATACATCCTGGATTAATCAAGACTTTCAAACGCATAACCTAGATAAATTAGATGATTTTTGCAACGGTGGAATTGGCGAAATATACTCAACATTTACAAACAGTTCTGACAGTTGGTATTTTTGGACTGATCAAACCTTATTCTCAGATACATTGACAGGCTTAAATAATGGATGGTATGAATATGTTTATACCGGAAATAATGGGTGTTCCCTTACTGATAGTATTGAAGTTTTAAATGAAAATTCATTTTCATATGAAGTAGATTCTATAATTTGTTTCGGACAAAATAATGGTGGAATACAAATATTTCCAGATCTCCCTTATTTCTCTTACGACTGGATTGATTTTCCTAACAACTCAACAAACAGTTTATCTAATATTGGCTCAGGAAGTTATTCTTGTGATATAAATTCGTCAATTGGATGTTCTAGTTCGATTTCAGTGATTATACCTGAAGGGAACGGCCTAATAGTTGATAACTTGTCTATTATGCATGAAAGCTGTTATAATTATGACAATGGAAATTTTATTTTTGATGCCTTTACTACCTACCCTCCATTGTTGATTTCATGGGAAGGAAATACAATTGTCGATCAAGAAATAAGCGATATTCCTCCTGGAAGTTACCTTCTGAATATTATTGATTCAATGGGGTGTGTTTACGATAGTCTAATTACCATAAATGAGATTACAGACTCACTTACACAGACAGTATTGACCTCTCCTGAATCATTGGGAGATGATGGAGAGGCTTTTATAAATGCGAGCGGAGGAACGCAGCCTTACCAATACAATATTGGCAATGGATTTAGTTCGTTAAATTCATATAGTGATCTGACAACCGGCAACTATGAAAGCATTGTCATGGACGAAAATGGCTGTTTAGATACTTTAATGTTTTTTGTTGACTCAGAAGTTCGTCTAGAAGATGAGTCTGTTGCTGAATTGATCATTTATCCCAATCCTGCGAATGAAAATGTGTTAATCCAGCTTGCGGAAAAAGTATTCAAATTAGCAATTTATGATCAACTAGGCAGATTAATATTTCATTCAGAAGACAACATGAATCAAAAAAGCATCAATGTCAGTTGTTTTTCAGAAGGTATTTATCGATTAAACGTAATTACTAGTGAGTTCACATATCAAAGAGTTTTGATTGTAGACTAATAGAAAAAGACGGTTTCCTGGTCTTCTCTTCTTCCTCTTGAATTTTTAATCGACTTCAAATCCGTAATAAACTAACCAATTCAATTGAGAACGATCGATACTTACTCGATAAGTCTTACCTGTATGACATAGGCAACTTTCACAGTTGTTATCTCGCGAGCCCTTAATTCTTATTTTCAAAGGAACGACTCCATCTCCTCTCAATAGGGCTTCGAGGTTCTTTCGACTTTGATGATCAGTATTTCCAACCCAGGAAGGTTTACAATGTGTTTCATCCAGTTTTACCCATACAGGGTCAACAGTTTTGGCACAACTCGAAAAAAAATAAAGTGAGAAAATAAAAATTGAAAAAGTTAAGACCTGCTTCATGGTATTTTTATTTCAACACAAGCAAAAAAAGTGCCGAAATCAACAGCACCTTGATAAATCTTAGGGAAGCTTCTAAATGATTATTTCCATCTAGTCTCTCTCCATTCTTTCTGGTCTTCATTCGAAAGGAATGTCCAAGCCATGATTCGGGTAGATTTATTTCCAGTACCCATGTTTATTGTTCTAAATTCCTTAACACCAAGTTTCTTCAATGTTTTTTCTGCTCCTTTTAAATTCGACTGCTTGGAAACTAAAGTAGAAAACCAAAAAATGTTCTTGGCGAATTTCTTACTCTCTTTCATCATATTACTGATAAATCTAGACTCACCACCGTCATAAATTAGTTCACTGCTCACACCTGAAAAATTCATTGTTGGTGTCTTTTCTTTTTTTCCAGACAAATTCTTCACCTTCCTTCGGGTACCTTTCTGAGCATCTTCTTGTGATGCATGAAACGGCGGGTTACAAATGACAAAATCAACGTTCTCCTCTCTATCCAAGACGCCATAGAAGAAATCATTCGGATTTTCTTGAACTCGACATTCAACCTTACCCTTTAGTGGCTTATTTGCACTCACAATAGCTTTCGCTGACTCAACTGAAGCCTGGTCAATATCAGACCCAATAAAGTTCCAATCGTATTCGACAACCCCAATAATGGGATAAATACAACTTGCTCCTACTCCAACATCAAGACACTTAATCTTCTCTCCTTTAGGAATGTTACCAAAGTTATTTTCAGCTAATAGATCGGCTGCATAATGAATATAATCAGCCCTTCCTGGAATTGGAGGACATAGGTTCTCATTAGGAAATTCCCAGAACTTAATATCGTAATAGTGTCTAAGAAGTGCCGTATTCAAAATCTTTATTGCATCAGGATCTGAAAAATCAATCGAATCTTGTCCGTATTTATTCAGCTTGACATGTTGCTTTAAGTCGGAATTAACCTTAATCAAAGCCTCTAGGTCATAACGGTCGACATTTCGGTTTCTTGAATGTAAAGGTTTCTTTTTCTGTTGACTTTTATCCTTAGACATGAGTTATCATTGTTTGAGTAAAATATACGTCTCGATACTCTGAGAGTAAAACTTATAAATCGTATTGATTACCAGCTAATTGGCTTATAATCCTTCAAAAATTTACCACACCAATGCTTACCAGTATTAATACCGTCAAATAATGGATCCATTACTCTTGCTGCACCGTCAACAATATCTAAAGGAGGTTGAAAATCATGAATTTCTTCTTTTCGTTTAGCCAACTCTACAGGGTCTTCATCCGTAACCCAGCCTGTGTCTACCGCATTTGTATAAATACCATACTTTGATAGCTCACCTGCCGAGGTAAGTGTCATCATATTCAAGGCTGCTTTGGCCATATTCGTATGTGGATGACGAGATTCTTTATGATACTGATGAAACTTACCTTCCATCGCTGAAACGTTTATAACATGCTTCATACCTGTATTTTCTTTCTTCATAAGATTCACAAGTCTATTACAAAGTACAAAAGGAGCTACTGAATTTACGAGCTGTACTTCTAGCATTTCATTGGTATGAATCTCCCCTAACATCAACCTCCAACTATTGGTCTTTCTAAGATCTACCTGTTGAAGGTCGGCATCTAATTCCCCTTTAGGGAAAACCTCTTCTGCCGACAATGATTTATCAATAGAGTAAGGAACTTGAGATAATTGAGCAGATGCACTCAACCCTATACCTACTTGCTTACCGTGCCAGCTAACGGGTAAATTCTTATGCTGATCCTCCGCATTTGGTCTAAACGCTTCAATCTCTCTAAGGCATGCCTCATGATCTGAAAGCACCTCCTGAACATTCTTTGGCAATTCAGAAATATCCTTTTCTTCATTCTCTAATAAATGCTCGTAAAAACCAGCTGGACGACGAACAGTTTGGGCTGCATTGTTGATCAACACATCCAGTCGTTCGTATTCTTGTTCAATGAAATTACAAAAGATCTCTACACTCGGAATATGTCTTAAATCTAGGCCATGAATTTTTAGACGGTGTCCCCACTTGTTAAAGTCAGATTCCTTTGCATAACGTAATGCTGAATCTACAGGAAATCGAGTAGTTGCTATTACAGTTGCTCCGGCTCGAAGCATCATCAATGTAATATGATAACCTATCTTAAGCCGTGAACCAGTAACCAACGCTACTTGACCACGCATGTTTGCCGTTTGAAATCGTTTTGCATAATTGAAATCACCGCAAGACTCACACATTGTATCATAAAAATGATGAAGCTTGGTAAAAACAGTCTTACAAACGTAGCAATTACGAGGAGCCACGTGTCGCTTTTCATTATTCTTCTCTTCACCCGTAAGAGAGATCATCTTCGGAGCAACGAATACAGATGCTTCTCTTGCACTTCTTATACCTGTGCTATTTCTAGCACGTTTATCTCTTTCTAGCGCTTTTCTTCTAGCTGCTTTCTTGGCATCTTTTTTCCTTCTCGCAAACTCTTCCCTGCTCGGTCTGGAAAGTCGACCTGCCTCTTTAATGAGTTCAATTCGTTCTTCTTTAGGAATCTCAAAGATTTGATCCGTATCCTCATTTAATACTTTTAAAATAGAGATACATTGATCAATTTGCTCCTGAGTCAATTGCTCTTTTTTCTTGTAGCCGTCCATTTCACTAATCTCTAAGCCATTGCTGACAACTTCTCTTCGATCATTTTGATCTTCGCTTCAGCATCAGCTTGTTTTCTCTTTTCAGAAGCAACAACCTGCTCGGGAGCGTTATTTACGAAACGTTCATTTCCAAGTTTCTTTTGAACTGACTTTAAGAATCCTTTTGTGTATTCCAATTCCTCCTGAAGTTTTTCACGTTCTGCCTCAGTATCAACATTGTCACCGAATGGGACAAAATAATCCGTATTCTGAACGATAAAGGAGAATGCATTTCCTACTTTTTCATCAACGTAATCCAGTGAGGATAAGTTCCCCATTTTACGAAGAACGTCATCCATATTTTCAGGATGTTTATCCGACTTCATCACTTTGAAATCGATCATGATTTTATTGGCAATGTTGTTCTGTTTTCTGATGTTACGAATATTTGTGATCACTTCTGATGCAACTTTAAATTCTGCATTGATAGTATCATTTACTGCTCCAGCCTCAGGCCATTTCGCAACAATAATGTCTTCTCCGTCTTTACGTTCAGAGATCAAGTGCCAAAGCTCCTCAGATACAAAAGGAGTAAAAGGATGCACTAACTTCAATAATTGTTCAAAGAAGTAAATTGCCTTTTCCTTCGTAGTTTTATCAATAGGCTGCTGGTAACCAGGTTTAACCATTTCTAAAAACCAAGAACAGTAATCATCCCAAACAAGTTTATAAGTAGCCATCAAAGCATCTGAAATTCTAAACTTGTCAAATTGCTCATTGATGTGACTTAAGACTTCGTTAAAACGACTTTCAAACCACTCAATTGCTATTTTAGACGCAGCAGGCTGCTTCAAATCGTCTTTCACCTCCCAAGAATCCATCAACCTAAATGCATTCCACATTTTATTTGAGAAGTTTCTTCCTTGTTCACACTGACTTGAATCAAACGGAAGGTCATTTCCTGCTGGCGATGACACCAACATACCTACACGTACTCCATCCGCTCCATATTTTTTAATCAATTCTATCGGATCAGGTGAGTTCCCCAGTGACTTAGACATTTTACGTCCAAGCTTATCTCTCACAATTCCTGTATAGTATACATTTTTGAAAGGCAATTCATCCATGTACTCATACCCAGCAATAATCATTCTTGCTACCCAGAAAAACATAATTTCGGGAGCAGTAACTATATCGTTTGTTGGATAATAATATTTAATCTCTTTATTTCCTGGTTCATTCAAACCTTTAAAGACTGAAATCGGCCACAACCAACTTGAGAACCAAGTATCTAATACATCTTCATCTTGATGAAGGTCCTTTTCCGTAAGTTGTTTACCCGTCTTTTTTTCTATCGCAGCAAGTGCCTCATCCGCTGTCTTTGCAACAACAAAGTCATCATCACCTTCTCCAAAATACCAAGCTGGAATACGATGTCCCCACCACAGCTGTCGAGAAATACACCAATCTTTAATATTCTCCATCCAATGACGATACGTATTCTTCATGTTGTCGGGATAGAACTTAATATCTCCGTTCATAACATGCTCAAGCGCGGGTTCAGACAATTGCTTCATGTCAACAAACCACTGCAATGAAAGACGAGGTTCAATCACAGCATCAGTACGCTCCGAAAAACCAAGCTTATTGATATGGTCTTCAACCTTAACCATATACCCTTTTGCTTCTAATTCCTTAGCGATTTTCTTACGGGCCTCAAAGCGATCCATTCCTTCGTAGTGAAGTCCTTTCTCATTCATGGAACCATCGGCATTCAGAATGTCTATAGTTTCAAGGTCATGACGCTTACCCATGTCATAATCATTCACATCATGCGCAGGTGTAATCTTCAGACATCCTGTACCAAATTCCATGTCTACATAGTCATCCTGAATGATTGGAATGGAGCGGTCAGCCAATGGTACAATCGCGAATTTACCCTTAAGATTGGCATATCTCGCATCATTTGGATTCACGCAAATGGCAGTATCTCCAAGAATTGTCTCAGGTCGTGTCGTTGCAATTGTCAACCATTCGTCTTCAGTTCCAGCAATCTTGTAACGAACATGGAACAGTTTAGAGTTTACTTCTTTATGAATTACTTCCTCATCTGAAAGCGCTGTTTTTGCAGCTGGATCCCAGTTGATCATCCTTACACCTCGATAGATTTTACCTTTCTTGTAGAGATCAATAAAAACATCAATCACCGACTCGGCATATGCAGGGTCCATTGTAAAATGGGTTCTTTCCCAATCGCAGGAAGCCCCAAGCTTCTTAAGTTGATCGAGTATGATACCTCCATGCTTTTCTTTCCACTCCCACGCGTGTTCCATAAATCCATCACGAGAAAGGTCAGATTTTTTAATCCCTTCTTGACGTAATTTATTTACAACTTTTGCTTCGGTGGCAATAGACGCATGGTCAGTTCCCGGTACCCAGCATGCATTTTTCCCTTGCATTCTAGCACGACGTACCAAGACATCTTGAATAGTGTTATTCAACATATGCCCCATGTGTAGCACTCCCGTAACGTTTGGAGGTGGAATGACGACCGTATAAGGCTCTCTGTCATCCGGTTCACTATGAAAATAGTTCTTCTTTTGCCAGTGATCATACCACTTCTCCTCTGCCTTCGCAGGCTCATACGTTTTTGGAATTTCCATGCTTAAAAAATCTTTACAACAAAGATAATGATTGTTTAGAATGGAGTTTCGTCATTTCATGGAAAAGTTAAGCCAAGAACAAAATACTCTGCACTAGACTTAACCATTATTCACCTGACGTTAACATATACTATTCGTCATTTTCTTTATCTTCCTCTTTTTCAGAAACCTCTATCCTGCTTTTTTCCGGTCTGTAAATCCCAATGAACTCCATTCCTTCCTCATTCGCTTCCCAGATAGAAGGTTCTTCAAGAAAATCATCGGAAAAATGTTTACAGTCTTCGAATTCAATTGGAAAATTATCCATATTCCCGGGGAAAACGACTCTCTTTCCAATTGGTAAAGAAATCATCAAAGAAGCATGTTGCCCCCTTATCTTATCTAGAGTTGGAAACGAATAACTTGACTTTATTTTCAGTGTATTGCCGTTCAGAAAAGAAGGATAATTAATGTTTTCAGCATTGGATTTAGCATCTTTAATAGAAGATCCATTGCTTCGTTTCACAACTGAAACCTTGACATCATGATTCGCGATTCCTCTTTCAACCTTAATCAAAGGGAATCCAACCTGAATTGAATCTCTTCCAACTGAGAAGTAATCATTATAACTCATATCAAAAGTCTGATCATCCCACATGATATCATCCATTTCAATGAATATAGTGTCACCCGTCATAACATCATTTTGCTCAACCTTATCTAGGTAAGAATATTCATTTCTAAACTCTAGCCCAGTTTGAACTCCTACATAAGACAATACGCAAATTGAAACTATCCAAACAACTAATCCCGAAATAAAAAAAGCTCTCATTCTACCCTTCAATTGAAAAAGGAGTTTAATACCTAAGGCTGTAATTAAGATGATTGGGACAATAATTGAAAAGAATAATGACCAGAATCCTATGCTGGCTGATCCCTCAGGAAAAACCAGACTTGTCAGTGTTCCAAAATTATTGGACAGGTCTTCTTCCATAACTAAAAACGATCCGATGCTCCCAAAATGAATCATTAAAGCAATCACGAAGAAGGACAATCCAAAGATCATCATACCAAAACCAATGACCCTTCCTATGATTGAAAAAACTCTACCTAAAACGGTAGACGAGCGCTTTGCGGCATCTCTTACCGATTTTGAAGCAGTTGAAACTCCGGATTTTGCTCCATCCTTAAAATTGTAGACATAATCTTTGATGCTATCAACGTTCACAGGTTGTCCTCGCATTTGTAATTTTTGTGCTGTAGTCGTAGCCTCTGGAATTACTATCCAGAGAATAATATAAAGCAACACTCCTGATCCTCCTAGTATAAACATGAGTACAAAGATCACTCGGATAATCACTGGATCAATTCCAAAATAATGACCAAGTCCGGCTGCAACACCTCCTATCACGCCTTCGTCATCATCACGGTAGAACCGCTTTTGACTAGAATAAGTCGAAGACTCAGTCTCCTCCTTAAATGAAGATTCTTCTTCATCATCTAGCTTATATTGACTTGGACTTCCCATAATTTTGATGACCTCTTCTACATCGGCATCAGTAATGACTTGTTTGCTTTCTGAAAGTTTTTCATGAAATAATTCAGCAATTCTAGATTCTATATCCTCAATAATCTCCTCTACTCCCTCATGACCTGATAAGATTTTCTTTACCTCTTCAAGGTAAACTTGTAATACTTGGTAGGCTTCTTCTTCAATATTGAAGACTAGTCCTGATATATTTATTGATATCGTTTTTCTCATTTCGTGTTATTTTGTTAGTTGATCAACTGCTCCATGTAATTCTATCCATGTCCCTTCTAATTCGCTTCGAAACTGCTCCCCTTCTTTCGTAAGGGAATAATATTTTCTTGGTGGCCCAGAAGGTGACTCCACCCACTTGTATTCTAAGTATTTTGCATTTTTTAGGCGCGTCAATAAAGGATACAATGTTCCCTCCACAACAATCAATTTTGCATTTTTCAGCGCCTCGATGATCTCAGATGGATAGTACTCCTTTTTTGAAAGCACCGACAAAATGCAGTATTCCAAAATACCCTTGCGCATTTGTGCTTTAGTGTTCTCTATCTTCATTTCTAATTATTATCTGATGCAAATATATCTAAAAATATAGTACCTTGTATAACATACTACTATATACTTGTAAATATCACGTTTGGAAAATGCAATAAAAGTCGTGGAATCATCTATATCAAAAGGACTTAAGGACATGTCTAGATATATTAAAAATAACATCTTTTTGATGGATGGTTATTAAAAAACCTTCAATAAATGCTATTTTCGTGAAAAATTATCACAACTATGAACAAGAAAATTTATATGGTTGGTATTATTGCGGCTTCACTTTTTGTAAGCTGTGCAGGGAATACTGATGAAGAAGGACACATGGATGGAGAGCACCATGAAGAACATCACGAAGGACATGAGGATGGACATGATCACGAAGGTGACGATCATGAAGGTCACGATCACATGAATGAGGACGAGGATATGTCCGACAAAATCGAATTTGGACCTAAAACTGTAGACACTTCTGCAGCAATATCTACAGCTGAATTATTAGCTCAGTTTGAGGGTAAAGCAGAAATGGAAGCAACATTCAAAGGTGAAATCAATGAAGTGTGCTCTAAAATGGGTTGCTGGGTAAATATCAGAACTGAAGACGAACCATTTATGGTACGTTTCAAAGATCACTTTACAATACCTACAATGACAGAACCAGGAACAATGGCGTATTTAACTGGAACTGCAATACAGGATACTGTATCAGTTGATGATCAACGTCACTTCTTAGAAGATGCAGAGGCACCTCAAGAGGAAATCGACGCGATCACTGAGCCAAAATATACAATGACTTTTATTGCTGAAGGTATCCGATTGGGTAAATAAGCATTACATTTTTAATTGAAAGCCGCAGTTTAATATGAACTGCGGCTTTTTTATTGTACGTGCAAAAAAAGCAGGAATGAAATTCATTCCTGCAACAAAACGTAAACTATAACAATTTACTCAACCTTAAAAATCATACTTACCGCTATCAATAACGCGTTGTGCAATCTTCTGACGAGCTTCTTTGACATTATATCCATCAATCTTAGTGAAACGTTTAAGACCCATTAACATCATCTTACCTTCGTCTCCTCCAGCAAATGAATTGATTGCATCCTTTCCAGCCTTATTAATCTTATCTGCAATATCATAGAAATAAGTCTTAACTATAGCGATTTCATGCTCACAAGCCTCTTCTCCTTTTTGAGAGATCAACTTATCAACACGCAACAAAACAGATTCTGCGTGATACGTCCATATAGAAAGATCAGCAATGTTCATCAACACTTCCTGTTCCTTAGCGAGCGTTTGCATCAATTTCTGAACAGCAGAACCCGCTACCATCAAAATCGTTTTCTTAAATCCTTTCAAAGCCTTATACTCTGAAGCAAATACGCCTTCATTATCGTTATCCATATCTGGAATACTCATCAATTCGTCAGCAATCTTTTGAGCAGGTCCCATGAGATCCAACTCTCCTTTCATTGCTCTTTTCAATACCATATCCACTGTCAACATTCTGTTGATTTCATTGGTACCTTCAAATATTCTATTGATTCGGGCATCACGGTATGCACGCTCAACAGCAGATTCCGCTGAATATCCCATACCTCCATGAACTTGAACAGCTTCATCTACAACATAGTCCAAACATTCAGATCCAGAAACTTTGAGCATTGCACATTCAGGTGCAAACTCTTCAATACCTTTCAATGTTGCTTCACCCTTTGACATACCTTCTTCCATTAAGGCATGGATAGCATCATCAATATTTTGACCTGCTCTATACGTAGCAGATTCTACTACATATGATTTTATAACTTGCTCAGCAATCTTATGACGAATAGCCCCGTATTTTGAAATCGGACGTCCAAATTGCTCTCTTTCATTAGCGTACTTAATTGTATGCGTAATTGCATCCTTCGCTCCACCAAGAACTCCAGCAGCTAATTTGATACGACCAATGTTCAATATGTTCAATGCGATTTTGAATCCATTCTCTCGATCAGAAAGCATATTCTCTGCAGGAACTTTCACATTATTGAAAAATACCTGACGAGTCGAAGAACCCTTAATACCCATTTTCTTTTCCTCTGGGTTCAAAGAAATCCCTTCAGAATCGGCTTCAACTAAAAATGCTGTTAAATTTTTATCATCACCAATTTTAGCAAATACTGTAAATAGATTGGCAAATCCACCGTTCGTAATCCACATTTTCTGACCATTCAAAGTATAATACTTTCCGTCGTCTGAAATTACAGCTTTTGTCTTACCTGAATTCGCATCTGATCCACTAGATGGCTCCGTCAAACAGTAGGCTGCTTTCCACTCACCCGAAGCTAGTTTTGGAATATACTTACCTTTCTGCTCTTCTGTCCCGTAATAGAGTAATGGAAGTGTTCCAATTCCTGTATGAGCTCCATACGCAACGGAAAAAGAATAACCTTTACCAAGTTTTTCTGTAGCTAGAAGAGATGTTTTAAAATCAACTCCCATACCACCTAATTCTTCAGGAACTGACATTCCAAGCATACCTAGCTCTCCGGCCTTATTTAGAATTGATGGCATCAAACCATCCTCCATTTTATCAATTCGATCTAGATGAGGAACAACTTCTTTTTCAATGAAGTCATCACACATCGATCCAATCATCTTTTGCTCTTCATTCCACTCTTCTGGAATAAAAATGTTCTCAGGTTTGGTTTCACGAATGATAAACTCTCCCCCTTTTATCGCCTTTTCTTTTGCGCTTGAATCAGACATAACGTATTTGTATTTAATTAATTATCGTGTTGGATGCATAAATATATGTTATTTCATATTACTATGCAAGCATATTAAATAAGAATTCTCCTTTTTTCCTATCAACGGATTGTATACATAAAGAATGAAGGTAAGTACTACAAAATCATTGCGCTGATCGTAATCGAATCATTATCTTTGACAAAAAGAAATTAACGTGAAAGTCTTTCAAGGATTTGATGAATTAACTAAAATACCTCACCCGGTTTTAACCATTGGTACTTTTGACGGTGTTCATCTAGGGCATCAAAAGATTATACAACAGTTAAATGACGAAGCGAAAAAAGTAGGTGGAGAATCAGTATTATTCACATTCTACCCTCACCCTCGCATGGTACTCTTTCCAGATTCACATGGGCTAAAGCTTATCCAAACTCAAGTTGAAAAACTTGAAAAACTTCAAAGGATTGGTCTTCAAAACGTAATTGTTCATCCGTTCACAAAAGAGTTTTCACGACTTACAGCGACAGAATTTGTTAGAGATTACCTTGTTAATAAATTGAATATTAAAACCATCGTTATAGGTTATGATCATCAATTCGGTAAAAACAGAGAAGGTACGCTAGACTTACTTCAAGAACTAGGGCCGATTTATGATTTTAACGTTATCGAAATAGGACCAGAAGACATAGACGAGGTAAACGTCAGTTCCACTAAAATCAGGAATGCATTAAACAATGGAGACGTAGCACTTGCCAACTCGTACCTAGGCGAGCCATTCGACTTAAATGGTAAGGTTGTTAGGGGGGAACAAATTGGATCTACTTTAGGCTACCCTACTGCCAATCTCTCTATTGATAATGACATAAAAATCATCCCTAAAACAGGAGTCTATGCCGTTCGTGTGGTCTTAGAAAATAAGACAGAATTCTTTGGCATACTCAATATTGGACATCGACCAACCGTTAATAACAATGGAGAATGCTCGATTGAAGTTCATATTCTCGATTTTAATGAAGATATTTACAACGAACAGCTTACAATCAAACTCTTAAAAAGAGTTAGAAAAGAAGAGAAGTTTGACAACAAAAATGCACTTAAGGAACAAATATCTAAAGACGAAGCATTGGTTCGCAGCTGGATTAATGACTATAGCTGGTAATACTATAATTGCTCAAACCCTTCAAGACACAATAACGTATTATGAGTGGTCCCAAGTAATTGATGCCAACCCTGATACGATCTACGGAATTGATTTCACAAAAGAAAGAATCGAAGAACTTCCATTTAAACTATCCAAATTCACTGAATTAAGAGGCTTGAGACTGACGAAAAATAGGCTTTCTGAATTGCCTGATTATTTAAAAACTTTCGACTCACTCAGTTTTTTATATGTCAATAAGAATGATTTTACATTCTTCCCCAATGCAATTTTTCACCTCGAAAAATTAGAATATTTGGATATTAGTCGAAATCAAATAGGAACAATACCAAAAGGAATACAAAACCTTCAACAGCTCAAGTATTTGGACATCTGGGATAACAGACTGGTTAAAATAGATCCTGCACTTGAAAAGCTAAAACAAATAGAGTTTATTGATTTTAGAGGCACTACTTTTTCAGCATCATTCGTTGAGTATTGGACGAAAGCATTTCCAAATGCTGTAATTGAATTTGACAATCCTTGTCACTGTCTAGATTAGTTGATTACAACCATTTCTTCAATACAGTATTATCGATTAATTCACGCAGAAGAATCTCCTTTACACTTAGTACCATGCAGCAAATACAATCTGAATATTCTAAATCAGAGAAAGAATCAAGTCCAAAATAAGACATAAAAAAAGGCGAACCTTTCAGTTCGCCTTTTAACGTATTTTGAGTCGTTTACTTCACAATCGAAGAGAACGATGCATTTTCCATGTACTTCATGAATTCACGATCTTTAGCAGCTTTAGCTTTTAAAGAAGCGTCTTTTGCGAATGCACTTTTCAAGTTTGAAACGATTCCATTTAACTCATCTTGACGTGCTGAAGCAATAGCTTTAAGGTAATACCCCATTGCTGTTTCAGCAGCAGGAGATCCATCTACTGTAGAAGCTCCAGTTGCAGCTTCTCCACTTAACAACTCTGCAAGACCTTTATTAAATGTTGCCCCATTACCAAAGTTAGAGATAGCATCTTCGTAATCTCCATCTTGGATATTAAGTATACCGTTATTGTAAGAAACTTTATCACCGTCTTGAGCGCCTGATGCTTCTTCTAAAAGAGCTTTAGCATCATCGCGTTCTCCATTAACACCAGCGATTGCAGCCAAATTATTTTTAGAGTTTGGATTTTCTTGAATTCCATTCGCTTTCTCGAACTGAGCTTTAGCCTCAGTAAGTTTGTTTTGCATGTACAATACAGCACCTACATTGTTAGCAGGACGGTAATCTTTAGGGAACATACGCTCTGCCTCCTTGTACAAACGTAACTTTTCATTCAAATCATCTGTCAAAGTAGCAGTGAAAAGAATCTCCTCTAGGTCCAAAGTATCAATGTTTGACTTAGAGTATTCTTTCAACTCTTCATCAGAGAATCCAGTAAGATCGTAATTCACAACGATTTCAGAACGACGTTGTGCTGGGAATACATTTTTATCCAAATAAAGGTAATTACTCATATCTCGAATAGCTTGCTCTCGAGCAGCAAGATTAGATTGAGAATCAATTATATTCAAAATAGTCTTTTTGTCAGCTTCTTCGATATCTGAATTCTTAAGTGCTCTTTTGAAACCTTCGTAATCCTCACCTTTACCTTCAGTAGTATAAACATCTTCCTGCTGAGCAGCTTCATTTTCAACTTTACGACGCTTAGCTATTTTCATAGTAGCCTCCATAGCCGACTTAGAACGATCAGTAGATAATGTGTTGTTTTTATCCTCCTCACCTTCAAGTGATGCATATGCATCTATATCTATACTAGTGATTTCGATTTTAGGATTGGTCTGAGCTACAGCTAAGAAACTATCCAAAGAAACGATATCTGAATCACGCATTTCTGTTGAACGTACTTGAGAACTACCTTTCAAGTAATTGATCTCAGCAACTTGCTGTTCAGGAGTTACTCTTTCAAATTTGTCGTTTGCGATAATTACACGGAAATCTTTCTGCACTAAAAGAGGAGTAACAATCGTTGCATCTGCAATCTTTTGTTTTTCGATCTCTCCCTTAAGTTTATCTTTCTTGTAAACTTTACCTGTAACAGAAAGTTCTGAAACCTCCATATCTGGAGAATAAGCAATGATATCTTCATAAACTACAGTTCCACCTGGCTTATAAGGAATTACAGTACCATTAGCGGTAGCTTTCTCACCAACTATAGTTACCGGCTTTAAAGCATGCGTCCCGATAGCAGGAGTGATTTCTGCATAAGCTTTTTTGTTGATTCCTTTTTCAGGAAGTACAATATCTACTTTCACTTTAACGCTATCACCGTGCATCTCTAATGGATCTGGTGTTACCGTATAGTCTACATCTTTGAGAAGATCACAGCTAGTTGCTAACAATCCAGCCGCAGCAACGAATGCTAAACCTTTGATACCTTTTCTTTTCATTATCATTTTATTAGTTCTTTCCTATTTAATGACTGCAATAATAATCATTTTTTTTAGCACATGAAAGAAGATGACGAGGAATTACAAAAATCTTAATAATTTCTTCTTGTACAAGTGAATAGGAGAATCGTCAACACAATCTTCTTTCAACTCCAAAATAGATTTACCCCGCTTTGGATCTATAAAGTCACTTGCTATATCCAACAATGGCAATAAAACAAAATTCCTTTCGTAAATCCTAGGATGCGGAACAATCAAATCATTAGTCATAATCTGACTATCACCATAGTACAAGATATCCAAGTCTATATTTCTTGAACTATACCCTTCCCCTTTTTTAGAGCGAGACCTCCCAAGCTGCATTTCGATATCTTGACAGCTTCTTAACACACTATCCGCTGACTGAATTGTTCTAAAACCCACACACATATTAAGAAAGTTATCCTTACTTACAAAGCCCCAGGGAGCGGTCTGATACACCCCAGATTGATCAATAAAACTATATTTTTCAGTAAGAATAGTCAAAGCACTCTTCAATTCCCCTTCTCTATCACCAAGATTACTTCCTAAACTGAGATAGACCTGAACCACATCTTCTTCGTAACCCATATTTTACCAACTAAATAAATTTGACTCCATTGGTACTCTTATACCTGCAGTCCAATTCATTAATTCCTATATTTGTAATCGCAAAATTACTCTTATTTTCTGTTGATCTTTTACGAAGCTTTAATAAAGAACAACGACTATCTTGATTAAATATATTGTATGAAAGAAAAAAAAGTATCATTTGGAAAGGTGTTTTGGCCTAGTTTGACTGCAAGTGTAATTGTACTCGTAATCCTTTTTGCCTTAGTATTCCTTATAATCGGAGGACTAACCGGGGATAAAAAATCATATTCCGTTGGTAATAAGGCGGTACTTCATATGTCCTTAAAAGGAGACATCGGAGAAACGAGTGAGTCTGGCTTTAACAGCTCTTCATTCAGTCTTATTGATCGATTTGGACTTGCTGATATACTTTACGGACTTGAAAAGGCTAGTAAGGATGATAGAATTAAAGGTGTTTTTATTGAATTGGAAGGAGCCAGCTGCGGATATGCTGCAGCAAAAGAGATTAGAGATGCTATTAATCGATTTGAAGAATCTGGGAAATTTGCAGTGGCCTACAACAATGGAGAGGCAATTTCTCTTAAACAATATTACATTGCTTCTGCTGCTAATGAAAATTATGGATTCCCTTCTTCAATGTTTGAATTCCTTGGACTTGGAGCAGAATTGATGTTTTACAAAGGGATGTTTGATAAACTAGATCTCGAAATGCAAGTGGTTCGAGGTTCGGATAATCACTTCAAAAGTGCAGTAGAACCATATTTCTTGACAGAGATGAGTGACTCTAGCCGTTTACAGATGGAGCGTTATTTAACTTCTATTTGGGAAGATGTCCGCAGCGGAATAGGAAAAGAAAGAGATATTGAAAGTAGAACCCTTAATATGTATGCTGATTCTGGTTACATAAGAAGAATCAATCAAGCCGTGGAATACCAACTTATTGATAAGGCTATGTATAGAGACGAAGTAATTGCTCTTATTGCCGAAAAAGCCGGTGTAGAAAACGTGAATGATTTAAACCTAAAGAAGTTTAAAAAATATGCTCAGGAGAAGTTTTTGAATAACCAAAAAATCGCAAACGGAAAGAAAGCTAATGTCGCAGTAATTGTTGCAGAAGGAGCTGTAATGGTAGAAGGAGAAGGACTTAGTAGTAAGAAGATTACAAAACTATTTCAAGCGGCAAGAAAAGACAAAGACATTAAAACGATTGTATTCAGAATAAACAGTCCTGGAGGAAGTGCACTGGCAAGCGATGAAATATGGCGTGAAGTGAAACTTACTAAAGAAGAGAAAAACGTGATTGTCTCTATGGGTGATGTAGCAGCGTCAGGCGGGTATTATATTGCTGCTCCTGCAAGTAAGATTTTTGCTGAAACCACAACAATTACTGGATCGATTGGAGTGTTCGGAGTGATTCCTTATACCGGAGCAATGCTCGAAAATAAGTTAGGTTTATCTTTCGATGAAGTCAGCACCAATAAACATGCTGTTTTAACAACTAATCAAAAGCTCACCGAAGAAGAGTATGGTATGGTTCAAAAAGAAGTTGACTACATCTATGATCAATTTCTTGGGCGAGTTGCTGACGGAAGAGGAATGACAAAGGCAGAAGTTAATACAGTTGCTAGAGGACGTGTTTGGACAGGTAAAGACGCATTGAGAATCGGATTGGTTGATACACTTGGTGGATTAAACGATGCAATTGATTACGCTGCAAATGAAGCCGGAATAGACAATCCGATAATTCAATACTTCCCAAAAGTTAAAAAAGAACCATGGATGGAGCTTTTAGAATCAATTGAGGAGCAAGAGTCAAAACAGACATCTCTTCCAGAGGATATTAGCAAGTTATATCAACGTATAAAATCTATTGAGAATTATACTGGAATACAAGCCAGATTACCTTACGAAATAATATGGTAAAGATTTCGTTGACATTAAAAAAGTGCCGTCAATAAAAATTGGCGGCACTTTTTCTTTGTAAAAAAACAAGTAATTTCGTCTAACGATAATGAAGGTAAAGATAAATATCCATTTGTTACTGAGACACTACGCTGTATTCCTGATCTGTCTTATTCTATCATGGTCTGTTTCGTTGTTAATAATAAGTACAGAGCATTATTTTCCTTCCCCGCTAAATACGTGGGTAATTGGCAGTATTAATCAAGTGTTTTTTGGTTCTCTATTATGTATTGTCATATCACCTATCTTTCTTTTGCAAAACATTAAAGCAATCAATCTTTTTGCCTCATTAATTCTATGTATCATAGTGATTTTCGAAATGATATCGACATTCTATTTTTCGATAACACTTCGGCCATTGGATAGTATTCTATTTGCTTTCGATTTTTCGCAAATAAAAATGATTACTGGAGACTTCGTGGTTTTCAAATGGTATTACCTAACCCTATTTACCTTACCGGTTTTCTATTGGGTTGGCTTCAGATTGATTTGTTATATTCATAATACAAGATTCATTGCTTGGGCTGGACTTTTTTTCGCAATCTCTGCACTGCTATTCGGAATACAGATTAGGAATGATCAATCCTTACACAGTGAGGTAACTACTAATAAAACGTATCATTTCTTCCACTCGTTCTGCAATATCGATGAAGACACTCAACTCAGCATCGAAAGATCAGTATTAGCGTTTCAAAAAAATGAGAATAAGAATTTTTCTTCTCTCAAATATCCACTGCTGCATGAAGCTGGAAGACAAAACCCATTAAAACCTTTTTTAACGCTAGATGATAACGACCCTCCAAACTTTGTCTTCTTAATTGTAGAAAGCCTGTCCTCTTCTTTTAGTGGAAGAAACGCAAAAGAAATTAGCTACACCCCTTTCCTTGATTCATTAGGTGATCACAGTCTCTATTTTGAAAACTCCTTGGCAACAGGAGAAAGAACCTTTGCTGTGCTACCCTCTTTACTAGGTTCTCTTCCTCATGGCCGAAGAGGGTTCACCAATGAAAAGCATGGTTTTCCATCTGCAAATAGTTTACTCAAGTGGCTCGTCGCAAACGGATATCACTCTAGCTTTAATTATGGAGGACATGCTCGCTTTGATTATATGGACTTATTTTTAAAGGATCATGATTTGCATGAAATATACAATCGTGAGGAGTACAACTATGAAGGTACTAACCTCAAAACGAGTATTGATGAAGTTCCTTTTGGAATCTCGGACAAACAGCTCTTGAATGAGGTTTATGCTCGGCAAAACTCGAACAAACATTCCCCATATATAGATATTATCTTAACACTTTCTATGCACTATCCTTTCATTGTTGAAGATCAAGAGAAATATTCTAAAGAGGTGCAAGAGATTATAAGGAAATCAAATGCAAGTGACGAAATCAAATTGAAACACAATAAGTATCTAAAGGAGTTCTCAACCGTCAAATATACAGATGATGTGTTGAAAGCGTATTTTAATAACAGAGAAAGCAGCTCTGACCACAAAAACACAGTTTACATTATTGTA
>CBFHXS010000013.1:21819-37061 GCA_965659845.1 Brumimicrobium sp. | reverse complement strand
TTCAAATGCAGAGAATATGGGTTATCCAATCAATACACCAGATGATGATGTTTTCTTCCTTGTTGCTGCAAATGGTAGAGATGCATATATGACTTCATATAGAGAAGATGGATATGGGGATAAGGATCTTTATAAAGTAACTTTGCTCGGAGATGAAAAGAAACCGATCCTAATGGCAGAGGATTTATTACTCGCTAATGCCGAAGCTCCAAGTTCTGCAGTAGTTATAGAGCCGAAAGTTGAAGTGAAGAAAAGTCAACTTGCTATTTTGAAAGGAATTGTACGTGACGACAAGACGAAAGCTCCGCTAAAAGCCTCTATTGAACTAGTAGATAATGAAACAAATGAAATCGTTGCTGAGTTTACTTCAGATGCGAAAACAGGTCGTTTTTTAGTGTCTTTACCAGGTGGTAAAAACTATGGTATTGCTGTTAAGTCTGATGGATATCTTTTTCACTCTGAAAACTTCAATGTAAAGCAAAATGAGGCATATAAGGAGGTTGAAAAGAATGTTGATTTAAAGAAAGTTAGTATTGGGGAGTCAATTGTACTTCGAAATATATTCTTTGATCTCAATAAGTATACGCTTCGAGACGAGTCTCAAAACGAGTTGATGCGATTGACCAAACTGATGAATGAGAATCCATCATTGAAAATTGAAATAAGTGGTCATACAGATTCAAGAGGTTCAGCTGCTTATAATAAAGAATTATCTAAGAATCGAGCAAAAGCCGTTGTTGAGTATTTAGTAGAAAAAGGAATTAAAAAGGACCGCTTAGTATATGCGGGGTATGGAGAAGAACAACCGATTAAAACTGATGCTGAAATAGCTAAACTTCAAAGGAGATCAGAAATTGAGGATGCTCACCAAGAGAACAGAAGAACTGAGTTCAAAATATTAGAAAACTAGCTAGCTAATCTTGTTTTCATTGAATTCGTCTGTGGTGTAGAACTTAAGAGAAACGGAGTTTACGCAGTGACGTGTGTTTTTTAGTGTGAAACCTTCACCTAAAAATACATGTCCAAGGTGCCCTTTGCAGTTAGCACAAACAATTTCAGTTCTGCGACCATCTGCGTCAGGGATTCTTTCCACAGCTTCGTGAATTTCATCATCGAAAGATGGCCAGCCACACATTGAATTAAACTTTGAGTCTGACATATATAGTGGGTTTTCGCATTGTTTGCATACGTAAACACCTTCTTTTTTATTGTCAAGTAATGTACCTGTAAAAGGACGTTCGGTTCCTTTATTTACGATGACACGTTTTTCTTCGTCTGTTAATGTGTTATATGACTTATTTTCTTCCATGTCCATATCTTGTTCATTAGCTCAACAAGGTTATAGAATAAATGTTTGACGAAAATAGTGTTTTTACTCAAAAGGTCTCCCAACAACAATTTATCTAAAAATCAGCCTCTTATTTAAAATGATTCTAAAATACCACTTTTTAGGTATTGTGATTTGCGCGTTCTTGATTTTACTTTGTACCCGAATTAGAAATCAATTTAAAAGAGAATAAAATGTTAAAGAAGACACTATTATTATCAGTTTTGCTCGTTGGAGCAGTGGCTTGTAAGAAAGAAGGGTGTACCGATCCTATAGCGTCTAACTACAGCGAAGAGGCAGATAAGGACGATGGAAGTTGCACTTATCCAGAGGCAACATATACAGTACCAACTACATATTCTTTTACGGATAGTGATGGTAACTCTACGGTAAGTTATTCGGGTCAAACGGACCGATTAAATCAGTTGA
This sequence comes from Brumimicrobium sp., assembly GCA_965659845.1. Classification (GTDB taxonomy): domain Bacteria; phylum Bacteroidota; class Bacteroidia; order Flavobacteriales_D; family Crocinitomicaceae; genus Brumimicrobium. The sequence goes on along the minus strand of CBFHXS010000013.1, from coordinate 35,305 downwards.
GAGAGATGACCGTGTTGATGAAAACTGGAAATTCAACTACAGTATCTGCTCAGGATTTAAAAGATATGTTTGCGAATGTGGGAGATAACGGGAATGGTAATTTTACTTTTTCTTCTACAAAACAACTGAAAGATAAATGTTTCACTGCAGATGTGGATCTTTTTGAAGAGTGGATGGATAGTTTGGCTGTATCTAGTCAGTCCAATGCAATGACGGCTTCAAACGGACAAGCAGGAACGCTAACCACAGGTTCCGGATCAACATACTTCTTCAATGGGAACGGGGTTGAGTACGTTCAGCTAATCGAAAAAGGTTTGATGGGAGCAGTATTCATGCATCAGGCATTGAATGTTTATTTTGGCTCAGGTAAAATGGATGTAGATAATACAACTGCAGAAGATCCTGCAAATGGAAAGTATTACACTGAAATGGAGCATCATTTTGATGAGGCTTTCGGATACTTTGGTGTTGACATTGATTTCCCAAGTGCTATCCCTTCTGACTTGTGGGGAAAATACTGCAATAGTCAAGATCCGGTCTTGAACTGTAATGCGGACATGATGGATAATTTTCTGAAAGGAAGAGCAGCGATTTCTAACGATGTTCTAGCTGATCGTGATGAAGCAATCTTAGCATTAAGAACAGAATGGGAAGAGATTTCTGCTTATCAAACTGTTGACTACATCGATGGAGCTATTGCGAATTTTGGGACGGACGATGCAGTATTCTTGCACGCTTTGGCAGAAGCATATGCATTTGCCTGGAATTTAAGGTATGCGCCAACAGAAACGCGAAGAATGACACCTACAGAGCATGCTGCACTTATGGCTCAGTTCAAAACTAACTTCTGGGACATGACGATCAGCGACCTTAATGGAATCAAAACAACAATAGAATCTAAATACTAGGAAAATGAATTGGAGAACAATTTTATGCGGTGTTGTAATTTCAACTGTGGTATTATCTTCTTGCAACAAAGAAGGTGATGATCCGCAAGAGCAGGAGTTTGATAAAGGAGCATTGTTGGTTAATCTATCTGGCAATATTATTCTCCCATCACTGAATCAGTTTAGTTCTGACCTAAATGACTTGAATAGCGAAGTTGCTCAACTGAATCAAAACACCTCAGAACAAGATCTTCAAAGCATTCGTGATTCTTGGAAGGCTGCTTATTTGACATGGCAAACTGTAAAGATATTTGATTTTGGTCCAATACGAGATAATGCATTCAAAGGAGCGACAGCTACTTATCCTGTGGATACATCAGATATTGATGCGAATATTTCGTCTGGCTCTTACACCCTAGGGACAGCAGCAAATGCTGATGCTATAGGTTTACCATCACTTGATTATTTATTGTATCGTGCAGGTGCACTTGATTCCATTCAATCGAATTCTGTTTGTAGAACATATATTCAAGACGTGGTTGAAAAAATGGTGAATGAAACTGCAACAGTTCTTAGTGGATGGGGAACATATGAATCGACCTTCAATGCATCAAAAGGTACATCTTCTACATCAGGATTTTCACTTTTTATTAATGAATTCAATAGAGATTATGAATTAGCCAAAAATGCAAAGGTTGGAATCCCTTTGGGTAAGCAGAGCTTAGATATTCAGATGCCTGAATTTATTGAGGCTAGATATAGCGGAATATCTTTTGATCTCCTTCGAGAAAGTATTGTTGCGCTGCAGAAGGTGTATAGAGGAAATAGTTTTGATGGTAATAGTGATGGTACAGGTTGCGATGATTATTTGGGTCACTTGGAAAGATCTACTTTGGATAATACAATAGATGGCAATTTCACAAGTATAATAAACAAGGTTGATGGTTTTTCTTCATCATTTGAAGTAGCGATGCAAGATGATGTAACAGCCTGTAATGAACTCTACTTAATGTTGCAACAGCAAACTGTCAATATAAAAACAGACATGACCTCAGCTTTCGGAGTTCTGATTACATATCAAGATAACGACGGTGATTAGTCAATTTAAAAACGGCATATCAAAGGCGCTATTTAATAGCGTTAGTATAGCCCCTCTAATTATTTTCAGAATAATTTTTGGGGCTTTGCTCTTGTTTGGATCTGCGCGTTTTGTTGCCAAGGGCTGGGTGCAATCATTGTACATCGATCCCCAGTATTACTTTGGTTATTTGGGTTTTGAATGGGTAAAACCTTTGCCTGATATATGGATGTACTTGCCTTTTGCTATAATGATTTTTTCAGCATTATGCATCTTAATTGGTTTTAAGTATAAATGGGCAGCAGCGACTTACTTTCTATGTTTTACATATGTTGAGTTACTCGATAAATCAAATTACCTCAACCACTATTATTTTGTAAGTCTCATGACTTTTTTGATGATCTGGGTGCCTGCAAATCGTAAACTTTCTGTAGATGCAATGTTAAAGCCTTCTATACGCTGGAAGAGAACACCAGCATGGACGATTAACATTCTTAAGTTCCAACTTGCAGTTGTTTATGTTTTTGCTGGATTAGCTAAATTAAATTATGACTGGCTTGTGGAGGCGCTACCACTAAAAATCTGGCTACAGGCCCATCATAATATTCCGCTTTTTGGAAATTTGCTTGATCAACCTTGGGTCGCGTACTTCTTCAGTTGGTTCGGATGTTTTTACGACCTTTTTATTGTTTTCTTTTTATTGTCACGAAGAACTCGTCCTCTTGCCTATGTTGCCGTTGTTGTTTTTCATTTGGTAACATGGATGCTATTTCCAATTGGTGTATTTCCTTGGGTGATGATTTTTTCTACCTTGATCTTTTTTAGTGCAAAGTTCCATGAGCATATTTTACAGTTTTTACGTTCTATCTTTTCAGGAATCAGACCTACCATTCCACCTTTTAATCCACCGATCAAAAAAAACAGTAAATCGAAACGTAAGGTAATTTCAGTTCTGTTGGGAGTCTACATATTTATTCAGATTGTAGTTCCTTTCAGATATGTGCTTTATCCAGGTGATTTATTCTGGAATGAGGAAGGTTTTCGTTTCTCTTGGAGGGTTATGCTTATGCATAAAGAAGGTCATGCAACGTTTTATGTTGAGGACCGCTCGACTGGGAGAATGTCCGAAATCAACAACCTCGATTATTTAACAGAAACGCAAGAAGATCAAATGGCGACACAACCTGATATGATTTTGCAATTTGCTGACATTATTCATGAAAATTATAAGGGGAAAACTGTCGAATATCATGGACATAGCTTTACCTTTGAAGATCCTGCTGTACATGCTGAAATTTATGTCAGTTTAAACGGTCGGGCGTCACAGCTTTTTGTTAGTAAAGAGCTCGATCTTACGGCATTAAAATATGATCTTAAACATAGAAATTGGCTGGAGCCATTGAAGGATTGAAAACTATAATATACATATTGTTTCTAGTATTCAGTTTTACTGCAGTTAGTCAGGAGGATAAACTACACGGTAAACTCATGGATAGAGATCGTGACCCGGTAATCGGAGCAACAATTTGGAACTTAAATACCGACCAAAAGGTTAGATCAAATCTTGATGGAGAATTCAAATTGAAAGCTAGTGCAGATGATGTTGTTCAGTTCACTTCATTTCTTTTTGATACGATTTTACTTGTTGTTGATAATAAAATGCTTGACAAAAGTATAGCGTTAACGATGGACTATCAAACACAAGAAATTGAGGAAGTTGATATTATCCAAAAGAGACTAGCAGATTTTGATGTTGGATTTTTACCCCCAATTAAAGGAGTGCGATTAAATAACGGTACAAATTCAATCATTAAGTTGGAAGGCCTTAATGGTGCGAAATCAAGAGGGAATGCAAGGGAAATGTATGCAAAAATTCCAGGTTTGAATATCTGGGAAAATGACGGCGCAGGAATTCAGGTAGGTATTGGAGGTAGAGGTTTAAGTCCAAAGAGAACAGCGAACTTTAATACACGTCAGAATGGGTATGATATCAGCGCTGATGCACTCGGATATCCTGAAAGCTATTATACACCACCAGTTGAAGCATTGGATAATATAGAAATAGTTAGAGGTTCTGCGGCTTTACAATTTGGAACTCAGTTCGGGGGACTTCTAAACTTCGTTATAAGGGATCCCGTGAATTACTCACCTTTGGAGTTTACGACTAGAAACACCATAGGAGGCTATGGCTATATAAGTACGTTCAATAGGGTTTCGGGTTCGCATAAAAGAATGTATTATCAAGCATATCACCTATACAAAAGGGGTAACGGCTATAGAGAGAACAGTGAATTTTATCAGCATCAGGCCTTTGCGGAGTTTGGTTATTATTTAAACGAGAACTGGACGGTTGGTGTTGAGTATACTCATATGAACTACCTTTCTGAACAACCCGGAGGCTTAACAGACTTTAGATTTGAAGAAGACCCCAGACAAAGTATTCGCGACCGAAACTGGTTCGGAGTAGATTGGAACTTACTTGCTGTTAATTCTAATTATGAATTTTCGAATGATGCTAGATTGAATTTGAGAGTATTTGGGATGATTTCGAATAGGAAGTCATTAGGTTTTTTAGGTAAGGTTACCCAGACGGATAATGGTGGAGCTAGGGAAATGATATATTCGGACTTCCAAAATATGGGGATGGAACTAAGGTATTTGAAAAAATATGAATTAAGGGCAGAAGATGAGGATAAATCAGGTATAAAGGGAGCTATGGTAATTGGTGGTCGTTTTTATCAAGGAGAGACAACCACTGAGCAAGGAAATGCTTCTTTTGGTAATGATGCGGACTTTTCTTTTCTAAATCCAAGCGATTTAGAGATTTCCTCATTTCTCTATCCTTCTATGAATGTAGCTGCATTTCTTGAGAATATTTTGTTCTTCGGAGATAGATGGAGGGTGAATTTTGGTGCACGACTTGAACATATATCAAGTAGTTCAGATGGTTTCTATAAAAGATATAGTATTCATCCTATCAATAATGATACAATTCAAATATCCACGGTGCGCGATGCAAATGAAGTGGTTAGAACAGTTCCTTTGGTCGGATTGGGAACCTCCTATAAGGTAAGCTCAAAATCAACGGCGTATGTTAACTTCACTCAAAATTATCGAGCCATAAACTTTACCGATATCAGAGTAAACAATCCCAATGTTCAGGTTGATACGAACATTAGAGATGAGTACGGTTTTACAGGTGAAGTTGGGATTCGTGGACTGATAAAAGACTTTATGATATATGACCTTTCTGCATTCTATATTTTTTACGGAGATAAGATCGGATTAGCCCCGCTACCAAATTCGATTAGAAAGCAAAGGACGAACATAGGAGATGCGCAAAATTATGGAGTTGAATCTTTCGTTGAAATTGACTGGATTCGATTAATTTCAGGAAAAAGTAAATGGCAATTGAAGACATTTCTTAACGCCTCTTATATTGATGCGAATTACATTACTTCATTAGAGCCTAATTACATTGGTAATAAAGTTGAATACGTCAGTAGTTACATGGCTAGGACAGGACTGACATTAGGGAAAAATCGCTGGGAAGTAAAGTTTCAATTCAACTATAACTCGGAACAATTTTCGGATGCTTCAAATGCTGTCGATCCATCAGGTGATGCCGTAATTGGTTTAGTGCCATCGTACTACGTATTTGATTTTTCGGGAAAGTATACGTTCAAGAAACACTTCCAAATTGAATTTGGTGTGAATAACTTTACTAATGAAAAGTATTTTACCAGGAGAGCAACGGGTTATCCAGGTCCAGGAATCCTTCCTTCAGATGGAATAAATCCATATTTAACACTTCAATATAAATTTACAAAGTAGATTACTTTACATAATCCTGTTTGTGAACTAACATGTATTGATTATCGTCCAGCTTTAAGTATCCACGATCATAACAAAAGATGTATTCACTTCCTTTTTTAGTAGTGTAAATGTTCGTGAAGTAATGAAAATTAAATCCTTCTTCTGCTAGAGTAATTGCATCAACTGTGATTTTTCCTTTTGGATTCAAACGATCTAAAATTCTTCTGTTTTTACGAAGAATATTGTTAATGCGACGCATGTAATTGTTAGCGTCTTCATTAAGTTTGTTGTTGTATGAATTACGGCAATAGTCGCCACAAAACTTTTGATCTTTTCGACCGTTCAACTTAGCTCCACACTCCAAACACTCTCTCCTTTCATTGGCATACCTCATTCGACTATGATTAGGTGATATAAAAAATGGTTAGTGTAAATGTACAAAAAACTACACGTTTTCAAAATTTCAAGATGCGTTGAATGGCTGTTACTCTGCCAACTCGATGATTAACATAATTTAACAGCGGGTACTTTCACCTATGCCTGTACAATGAACATCTTTGTAATAACTAGAACTCAAAACCATGGAAGAAAATACATCGTCAGTTTCGCCGGCTGAAAAAATTCGTCAGCTTTCGGAGAAGATAAAAGAGGAAACACCAATCATAGACCTTGTAAATAAAGAATTGTCGAAAGTGATAATTGGCCAAGATCGTATGATGGAGAGGTTGTTGATCGCTTTGTTAGCCGATGGTCATATCTTATTAGAAGGTGTTCCAGGATTAGCAAAAACACTAGCTATTAATACATTGTCGAATGTTATTGGTGGGGAGTTTAGTAGAATTCAGTTTACTCCGGACTTACTGCCTGCCGATGTTACTGGAACGATGATTTACAACCAAAAGACACAGCAGTTTTCTGTCACCAAAGGTCCGATCTTTGCTAATTTCATTTTAGCGGACGAGATCAATCGTGCTCCTGCGAAGGTTCAGTCAGCACTCTTAGAGGCTATGCAGGAAAGACAGGTAACAATTGGTGATGAAACATTCATATTGCCTAAACCGTTTTTGGTAATGGCTACTCAGAATCCTATTGAGCAAGAAGGAACTTATCCTTTGCCAGAAGCGCAGGTGGATAGATTCATGCTAAAAGTGACACTGGATTATCCGAAAGAGCAAGAGGAGATGCTGATCCTTAGAAATAACGTTCGAAAAGAAGGGATGGCAAAAGCGCAACCAGTCATCAAGCCAGAAGATATACTTAGAATTCGTGAGTTGGTGAGAGGGGTTTACCTCGATGAAAAAATTGAAAAATATATCATTGATATTGTCTTTGCAACCCGGTATCCGAAGAAGTATGAATTAGCAAACCTATCACCTTTGATTTCATTTGGAGCTTCTCCGAGAGCAAGTATCAACTTGGCACTTGCTGGTAAAGCACATGCATTCCTTCATGGACGAGCATACGTTATCCCTGAAGATATCAGAGCTATCGCTGCTGACGTAATACAACATCGTTTAGGCCTAACTTATGAGGCAGAGGCTGAAGGAATTGACGCAAAAGCAATCGTAGAAAAAGTTCTCGGAAGAGTAGAGGTTCCTTAAAATCGAATTTATGGATACGAAAGAACTTCTGAAAAAAGTTCGTGAGATAGAGATCAAAACTCGAAGTCTTACGAAACAAGTATTCTCTGGTGAGTACCACTCAGCTTTCAAAGGTAGAGGTATGGCCTTCTCAGAAGTTAAAAACTATCAATTTGGTGATGATGTTCGTAATATTGATTGGAATGTTACCGCTCGATTCAATGAACCATTCGTAAAAGTATTTGAGGAAGAACGAGAGCTTACTGTTTTTCTATTGCTAGATGTTTCTGGTTCATCTTCCTTCGGAACAGTCCAAAGATCTAAAAGAGAGTTGATGCTTGAAGTAGCTGCTGTTTTAGCTTTTTCTGCAGTGATGAACAATGATAAAGTTGGTGCAATTCTGGTGTCGGATAGAATGGAAAAATATATCCCACCAAAGAAAGGAAGATCTCATGCGCTAATGATTTTACGTGAACTAATTGATTTTGAGCCGGTCGGTAAAGGCACTGATCTAAACGAAGGGTTGAAGTATTTCAGAAACGTGGTTAAGAAACGTAGCATTTGCTTTGTGGTATCCGACTTTTACGATGAGAACGACTTCATGAATGGTTTGAAGATTGCAAATAATAAGCATGATATGGTTGCACTTAGGTTATTTGATCCTTCAGAAAAAGAGCTGCCGAATCTTGGATTGATAAAAATGTATGACGCAGAAAAAAACACGGTGAAATGGGTGAATTCTTCATCTCGAATGGTCCGGAATAAATATAAAAATAAATACGAGCGTTTTGAACAAGAGCTCAACGATGAGTTTAGAAAGTCAGGTGTCGATTTTGCTACGCTTGCAACAAATGGTAAATATTTATCCGCATTGAATCAATTATTTTTAACCAGGGCATGAGAAGTTTAATCTTACATATTGCTTTTATATGCTTGAGTTTAGCTACTCATTCTCAAACGTTGAATACTCATTTGAGTAAACCAGAGATCGATTTAGGTGAGCGATTTAAGGTTACGTTTTCCATACAGAGCGATCGTTCGATTGATAGCATTTCATATCTTGTTAAGAGAGATATATTTATTGCGAAGAGTAGTGCAAGTGGACAAGAAAATTCGGTATCCTCAGATTATGAGTTGGAGATTATGACTCCTTTTTCTGACACTACCTATATCGAAAACGGAAAGCACATCTGGAAAGGGGTTTACGAAGTAACGGGTTGGGATAGCGCTTATGTAATTATACCTTCTGAGCAGATTGTAGTGGATGATAGCTTGATGTACTTTCCAAAAGCTATAATTGAAGTGGCTGCTCCTAAAGCAGACCCAAGTAAACCGATATATGACATTAATGAGGAGTTTACAGAGATAAAAGATGAACAAGGCTTTATAGATTTTTTGAAAGATAATTTGGTTTGGGTGATTCTAATTATTGTAATCATCGTTTTGATTTCAGTTTTATTAATTGTGAAACGCAAAAAGAAGCCTGTTAAACAACTTTCATTGCGAGAACTAACATTGAAGGAGATCGACGAATTGGAAAACTCGAAATCGTATGAGCAAAACTTAAAAGAGTATTATTTCGACCTATCAATTATAGTTCGCAAGTTTTTTTCAGCACATTTTGAGGAGCGTATGTTGGATAAAACTTCTTCTGAAATTGAACTTTTATTATCTAAAAAAGGACTGGAATCGTCTACGGTTGCAGTAGTTCATAAAATCCTAAATCAATCTGATCTAGTAAAATTTGCCAAGTCAGAGCCTCCTATATCGGATGTGTTTGTAATTACAAATGACGCGAGACGAGTTGTTGTTGAAATCGCCTCATTACAGTTGATGAATGAATAGTGTAGTACTCTTAAATATCGAATTTTGGGGATACCAATTTCATGCTCCTGAATGGTTGTGGTGTATACTGCTAGTCCCAATACTTTTATTATTTAGATATTGGCAGTTAGAAAAAAGTAGCGGAGTTTTTAAATTTTCTAGACCTTCTTCTGATTTGAAAGACATCGCTTTTTCGCCTATAAAATATCTCATTTTAGGTATTTATTTAACGATGGGTGCCGGAGCGATCTCTCTGTTTCTAGCCATGTCTCTTCCATTTCAGCCGTATTCAGAAGATGTTGCAGAAGAGTTTGGACAGGGAATAGATATAATGATAGCTATGGATGTCTCAGGAAGCATGATGGCAACTGATTTCTTGCCAAATAGACTCGAAGCTGCAAAAGATGTAGCTAAAGAATTTATAGATGGTAGAACTCAGGATAGAATAGGGTTTGTAGTTTTTGAAGGAGAGGCTTATACAGCATGTCCTGCAACAAGAAACTATAGTTATCTAAAATCTTCAATAGATCAGATTCAATCGGGAAGAATTGATCCAGGCACTGCTATAGGTACTGGACTTGGAACAGCTGTAGCGCGTTTGCGCAGTGATTCATTAAAATCAAAAGTTGTTATCTTACTAACTGATGGCGAATCCAATAAAGGGGAGATTTCCCCTATAGCAGCAGGAGAACTGGCTAAAAATAAGGATATCACTGTCTACACGATAGGTGTAGGAAAAGAAGGTTTTGCTTCAATGCCTGTAAATACTCCTTTCGGGAAAATGGTTCAAAACACTAGAGTTAATATCGATGAAGATCTACTCACAAAGATTGCTGAAATGACTAATGGTAAATACTTCCGGGCCACGGATAAAAGTTCTTTACGGGATATTTATAAGCAAATCGACCAGATGGAGAAAACTAAAATTATTGATAATTCGATAAAGCGAGAGCCTCCATATCGTCCTGAAAGTTTTTTGGTTTGGGGAATTCTGTTGATGGCGATTGGAATGATCACAGAGCAACTTTTACTTAAGAAAAATGGGTAAAGTTAAGAGTTATACATATCGCCAACGGAATGTTTTTATCGGGATTTTCATTTGGGAGATCGTTTTCTGGTTGATTACCTACCAGCTCTTAAATGTATTCGGAGTGTTTTCTGAAAGTTATGCAGGTGAAAAAGTGGTTTTTATAAAGCCCCATTATGCTTGGTTGTTATTGATTGTGCCAGCTTTAATAGCTGTGCAGTGGTATATACAGTATGCAAGAAACAAGGTGGTTCAAAATCTAGGGAGCAATAATCTGGTTACCACATTACTGAAACCAGTTTCTTCAGTTCAATCTTTCATTCGTTTCTTTTTTATTCGAAATATCATCGTTTTTGGTATTCTGGCGCTGATGCAACCGGCTTTTGGAAACAAGAAGGTTTCATCAACCACAAATGGTGTAGAAATGATATTTGCAGTAGACATTTCAAACTCAATGAATACCAGGGACATAGAAGGAGGTGAATCTAGAATAAATGTGGCAAAAAGAGCAATGAATCAATTTGTCAATCAAGCTCCAGCTGCAAAGGTAGGGTTACTTGTTTTTGCAGGAAGTGTTTATCCTCAGTTGCCTTTGACTGCGGATAAGTCAGCAGCTAAAATGCATATTGATGAACTTTCAACGAATTTCATTTCCAATCAGGGTACAGATATCTCTGCAGCTTTGGAGGAGTCGAGTATTTTCTTCTCGAAGGATAAAACTGCCAAAGTATTGATATTGATAACGGACGGAGAAAATCATGAAGGAGGTATAAATGAAGTTATTCATGTGTTGAATGATAAAAATATTCAGTTGTTGATTTTGGGTGTAGGAACTAAAAAAGGTGGACTGGTTCCTGCTTCTCCCTCGGCGAACTCCAAATATTTGAAAGATGATTTAGGAAGAACTGTGATTTCAAAGTTAAATACGAGTATGATAGAAGATATTGCTTCAAAGGCGAATGGAGATTTTTTAATTTCGTCATCTGCGTTTCCTAATATCAACCCACTTTTAACTCAAATTAACAGCTCTGAATCAACGAACACAGTAGATTTGGAGTTTGAAGTAAAAGAAAACCGATATCAGTGGCCTCTTTTCTTCGCGCTGCTATGTCTAGTTTTTTTATGGGGATGGGAATCCTTACCAACAAAAAGGTTTAAGAAAAAATAGAATGAAATATTTTTTACTCATATCGTTAGCTGTGCTTTTTGCGAATTTTTCTTTCGCCCAGTCTTGGCGTGATTCTCTTGTTCAAGGGAAAAAACAATATGAGGAAGGTAAGTATGATAAAGCCTATAAATCTTTGGTAGAGGCACAGAAGATTGCTCCCGAGGATGTAGACCTTTCAAAAGATATTGGAAATGCCGCTTATAGAAATGGAGATTTTGAGATGGCAGAAAAAGCGTTCAGATCAGTTGCTTCGAATTCAAAGCAGCCTAATGAGTCTTCGAAGCATTGGCATAATGTTGGAAACTCCCAGTTGAAGCGGGAAGATTATCAGGCTGCAATTGAGAGCTACAAGCAAGCTTTGCGCGACAACCCAAACAATGAAAACGCTAGGTATAATTTAGCCGAGGCGAAGCGTCGTTTGAAAAAGCAACAAGAACAACAAAAGAAGCAACAACAAAAAAACGAAAAAGAGAATAAAGAGAACAATAAAAAGAATGATCAAAATCGGAATCAAGACCAGTCAAAAGAAGGTCAGGAGCAGAAGGGTGATGATAACCAAGGTGATCAACAAAATTCTCAAAATCAATCCCAAAATTCCAATGGGAAAAACGGTTCCCAAAAATCTGATGCAGAAAAATTATCAAGTAAGAAAACAGAGCGCATGCTTGATGAATTAATGAAGAAAGAAATGCGCACAAAGCGCAAAGCAGTTGGAACAAAATCATCTTCTTCAGAAGAAGTTGAATCCGGAAAAAAGTGGTGATGAAAAATTGCATACTACATATTCTATTGATTGCTTTCACAACTGTTTTGTGGGGACAAAATGAATTCATCTCAATTGAGAGTTCTAATAACCCAGTTGAAAAAGGACAACGCTTAATTATCACGATAAAGTCTAATGTTGAAGGTACGCTGGACTTCACCTTACCTGATGAATTTGAGCAATCTGGACCAACTGAGTCAGGTATGTCTTCTGAAGTAAGCTATTACAACGGCAGAGGAAAAGTAGTTCGGTTTAGCTATGAAAAGATATCTGGTCAGTTTGAAGATAAAGGAACGTATAGAATAGGTCCTGCTAAGATCAGCGGTAAAAATGGAGTGGTTGAGTCAAATGTGCTTGAGATCAAAGTTGTCAAGCGTCAAAACATGATCAGTGAAAACCCGGCGGATAACATGAATCGGGCTATTTTTGGAATTATTGAACAATCAGGAAGAGAAATCTATGAGGGCCAACCTTTAATTTTAGAAGGTAAGGTGTATGCTCAAGTGGATATTTTGCAAGTTGAACGATATTTTCCTTTTCAACTAGAGGGTCCTTCTGAGTCTCACGAACTTCAGCGTACTAATCAAGTTACTCGAAATTACGAGCAGGTTGCAGGACGGAATGTAATGACATTTAGGATAGGTAAGATGCTTATTTTTCCAGAAAAAACGGGTGAATTTGAGATTGATCCTTTCGAAACGATCCTTTTTTATGATGATAATAGAAGTGTTTTTCCGGAACGCACGAAGGTGAGATCCAATGAATCCAAAGTAATTGTTAAACCCCTTCCCGATGGTGTTCCTCCAAGTTTTATTGAAGGAGTAGGTGAGTTTAAGCTAGAAGCTAATGTTGATACAACAGAGCTTGAACAAGGAAGTGTTCTTACAGTGAAAATCTATGTTTTCGGACATGGGAACCTTCACAATATTGAACCACCTAAGTTGAATTTACCAAAAGGTATGATTCTTTATGGAGACCCAGAAATTGATGACTCTATATTATATACATCTAGAGGTTCAGAGGGAATGAAGTCATTTACGTATTACGTTCAAGCAAACAAACCAGGTGATATTGAAATCCCATCGATAAAAGCTGGGTATTTTGATTTGACGTCAGAGGAATATCAAGTTCTTGAAGTTTCCTTACCAGTTATTAATGTTAACCCATCTGAAGATGCTATTGCGGCAACAACAACTCAAAGCAGTCAAAAGTCGGAAGTTCAAGAGCAGTTGCTTCCGCCTATTGATGAGGATAATTTAAAGATCGTAGATGATTCTATTTTTGTAGGATTGGAAGGAGTGTTGTGGACATCCACTCCGATTGTTATGGCCTTTTTATTGGGA
>CBFHXS010000013.1:0-21811 GCA_965659845.1 Brumimicrobium sp. | reverse complement strand
CGTAGATGATTCTATTTTTGTAGGATTGGAAGGAGTGTTGTGGACATCCACTCCGATTGTTATGGCCTTTTTATTGGGTGCTGTCGTTAGAAGAAGAAAAAACACAGAGTCTAAACGAGCAAATAGAAACGAGCAGAATGAGACAAAGCGAAAAGTACTTCAAAACTTGAGCGAGATTAGTTCCAATGAGAATGACATAGAAACACTTCAGTCTGTTAAGTTGGCTGTCCAAAATTATTTAGCAATTAAGTTTAACGTAGAGCCAACAGTTATATCCTCTTCATTCATCAACAATCTTTCGGATGATAAGATGTCTGAAGAAACCAAGTCATCTATAACTTCTTTGTTTAATAGTATTGATGAATTGAGATATAGCGGAGGAGCGATTAAAGCCGATGGTGAGCACATTGCGAAGACTGCCAAACGTGTTATTAACGAAGTTTAAATATGAGATTACTTATCTTCTTGTATCTATTTGTCAGTAGTTCTGTTATTTCATTTGGTGCTGCCGATTCTTCAAATGTAAACATTCAGCAATTGATTAAGTCGGGACATTTCGATGATGCTTTGGAAGTTCTTGAGCCACGACTGCAAAACTTACCTTCTTTTTCTGATTTTTACAATGCTGGCATTGCTTACGCTGAGAAAAAGGATTTTCGAAAAGCTTTAGGGGCTTTTGAAGCAGCACTAAAAATAGACCCCTCAAATCGTAAAGCTGAAGTTAATGCGGCCTTCGTCAATAAAAAAATCGCTCCAAATGATGTTTGGGAAAACCCTTTTTCGTGGACGGATAGAATGATCGTAGCTTTTAGATCTGTTTGGGTACCAGCTGTTCTTTTAGGCGCACTGATTCTTGCGTTGATAGTCTTTCTCTATGTTTCTAAAATTTCTGTTCGTTTTTCTTGGGTTAAAAAAATGTGGTTCCCTTCACTTTTGGTTTTATGTGTTTCTTTATATGCCTTGAATAGATTGCACGATCATCATAAAAATCACAACCTTGCAGTGTCGCAGAAAATTAGTCCTAAGGCATTTATTAGTCCAGATGGTGTGCCTTTAGACGGTGAAATTGATTTACCACTTCGACTAAACATACAAGAATACTCTCAAGATTCTAGTTGGGTTTCGATAGACAATAATAATGAACGTTATTGGTTGAAATCTGAAGATTTGTTTATCTATTAGGCCTTTATTAAGAACCTGATATGTAGGTATTTACAAATGTTAAGAGAACGTTAAGAAGTCTTAAATAGCCGTCTATTCCCCATGTATACTGAGCTTCAGCGTAAATAAGTTATTTCAAAGACTTAATACAAACTTTACGTACTCATAAATTTGTGAAAACATCTTATCGATTATTCGTTCGCACCTTTGTGCCAACAAAACGAAAAAAAATAGAAAGATGAAAAGATCTACGATCAAATTAGGAGCACTGCTATTAACAGCGTCTCTTGCAATGACGACAGTGTCATGTAAAAAAGAAGGATGTACGGATCCAACGGCAACGAACTACAGCGATGAAGCTGATAAGGATGATGGTTCTTGTACTTATCCTGCAGCACCTGTTGATGAGTCAGAGGTGATAGTTTCTGCTAACATAACAGAAAACACAACTTGGACTGCGGATAAAACTTATATCCTTAATACTCGTGTTTCAGTGACTGCTGGAAATACATTAACTATCGAGCCAGGTACAGTAATTAAAGGTGAGGTTGGTTCAGGACCAAACGCAACTGCATTGATTATCGCTAGAGATGCAATGATTATGGCTGAAGGTACAGCTGCAGCGCCAATCATTTTTACAACTGTTGCAGATGAGATCGAATCAGGACAAATTGAAAGTCCGAATATGGACCCAACATTGAATGGATTATGGGGAGGATTGATCGTTCTAGGTAACGCACCAATTTCTGCAGATGCACAGTCAGTTCAAATCGAAGGTATTCCTGCTTCAGATCAAAACGGTCTTTACGGTGGAACGGATGCTGCTGATAATTCAGGTGTAATTACATATATCTCTATCCGTCATGGTGGTGCAAACATCGGTGAAGGGAATGAGATTAATGGATTGACATTGGGAGGTGTTGGAACTGGTACAACAATTGAAAACGTTGAGATCGTTTCTAACCAAGATGATGGAATCGAATGGTTCGGTGGAACCGTTAACGTAACTAACGCGATTGTTTGGAATACAGGAGATGATGCTATCGATACTGACCAAGCTTGGTCTGGTACGCTTGACAACTTCATCGTAGTGAACCCAGGAGATGAGTGTATGGAGCTTGACGGTCCTGAAGGAACAGGTACTGGAAGTCACACAATCCAAAATGGTTCTGTTTCAGCAGGAGGAGCTGATGGTCTAGTAGACCTTGATGCAAATTCTGATTTGACAATGAACAATGTATACTTCTTTGACTTAACAATGGGACAGGATTTTGATGAGTTACCTGATGCTACTGGTTCATTCACCGGTTCTGCTTTGGAAGCTACAATTCCTTCAGGAGATGCTGTAACTGATTACTTCGCAGGAGGTTCTGATGCTTTTGTTACAGGTGTTGCCGCTGGAGCTAATACAGTAGGAGCTGATGCTAGTGTTTTAACAAGCTGGTCTTGGGCTGGTGTAAGTGGAGCACTATCAGGATTCTAGTATATAATTAACAACAATAATATAAACCAGAACTCGCAAAATGTGAGTTCTGGTTTTAATAGTAAAAAGAAAACTTACGAAAAGATGCGCTTTAAAAGTTTAACATTAGTATTCGCAATGTCCTTAATAACTGCTACATTATTTGGACAAAACGGAAACATTCGAGGGGGAGTCCTCGATGCAAGTACTGGAGAGTTTATCCCCGGTGTAAAAGTAATGGTGGAAAATCCGAAGAAAGGTGCTTACACTGATATTGATGGTCGTTTTGATATAGAGATCGCCGCAGGTACCTATAACCTTATTCTGACATATAGCTCTTATGATACTGTAAGAATTAGCGATGTGATTGTGGAAGCGGGAAAAGTAAACGTTCTTGACGATACTCCAATTGCAGAGTCAAACATTAAGAATTTTGACGACGTTACGATTACGGCAACACGCAAAACAAATACGGATGTTGCGGTTCTTTCATTGAAGAAGAAGTCGTCGAATATGATTGATGGTGTTTCTGCAGCAAGTATTCGCAAAAGTGGTGACTCTGATGCAGCCGCAGCAATGAAGAGAGTTCCTGGAGTATCACTTGCTGGAGGAAAATATGTTTATGTACGTGGTCTTGGAGATCGATACAATAAAACAGTTTTAAATGGGATGGATATTCCTGGATTAGATCCTGATCGAAATACAATCCAGATGGATATTTTCCCAACAAGTGTAATCGACAACTTGATCGTTAATAAATCTTTCGTTGCTAGTCTTCCTGCGGATTTTACAGGTGGAATAATTGATATTAAATTAAAAAGTTTCCCAACTGAGAAGATTCGTTCATTCTCTATTGGAACAGCTTACAACCCAAATTATCACTTGAGAAATGACTACCTTACTTATGAAGGAGGTAAATTGGATTTCTTAGGGTTTGATGATGGTACTAGAGCAATTCCTGCTGAAAATAACCTTCCATTCTTCTCGGAAGTAGTGGGAGATCCAAATGGACAAGAGGCTCAACGTTACAAGCAAGTTCTGTCTCAGTTCAACCCAAACTTAGCAGCATTGAGATCCTCAAGTTTGATGGACTTATCTTTTGGAGCTACTGTTGGTAACCAGCATAAACTAGAGAATTATAAATTGGGATATAATGTTGTTCTGTCGTATAGTAATAGTACATCTTATTATGAAGATGCTTTTTATGGTCGATATGGTCTATCAGCTGATCCAACAATCACAGAAATGGACGTTCGTGAACGTCAAGAAGGGGACTTTGGGGTGAACAATGTATTGGCAAGTGTGATGGGAGGAATCGCTCTTAAATCAAACACGGCAAAATATACATTCAACATAATGCATCTTCAAAATGGAGAATCTAAAGCAGGTATATTCGATTTTTATAATGCCGATCAAGGAGCTATATTTTACGGATTTCAACACAACTTGGAATACAGTGAGCGCTCCTTAACAACAGCTCAGCTTACTGGTTCATACAGTTTTCAAGAATCTGGATGGTCATGGGATTGGAGATTGGCTCCAACATTATCATCAATTGAAGATCCAGACATTCGTTTTACAAGGTATGAGGATAGAGGAAGTTCTTACGAAATATCATCTGAATCAGGGTTCCCTGAAAGAATTTGGAGAGATCTTCAGGAGCGTAATCTCGCTGGTCAAGTGAATGCTAAAAAAGACTTTGAAATGTGGGGTAGAGAGGCTGATGTGAAATTCGGAAGTGCTTATACCTACAAAGATAGAGACTTTAACATACGTACATTCATGTTAAACATTCGTAACCTAGATTTAGAAGGAGATCCAGATGAGTTATTCCGTCAGGATAATTTATGGGGAAATACAGGAAATGTAGCATCGGGAACTACATATGAGGCTGCTTTCTTTCCAAACAATCCAAACGAATTTAATGCTAACGTTACGAATATGGCTGGTTATGTTTCAACGCAAATCAGCCCAATTCAAAACTTGAAAGCGATAGTTGGATTAAGATCAGAATATTATACGCAAAGATATACAGGTCAAGATCAGCTAGGTACGAACGTTTTGAATAATGATAAAGTACTTCAGAATCTTGGAATATTCCCATCGCTGAATCTTGTATACGCAGTAAATGAAAATCAAAATGTAAGATTGGCGTATGGTAAAACAACAGCACGTCCTTCGTTTAAGGAACTTTCTTATGCTGAGATTTTTGATCCTTTGACAGGGCGAACTTTCATCGGTGGTTTGTTTAGAGATGCAGATGATGGACAAGGAATCGTTTATTGGGACGGTCAATTGGTAAGTACAGATATTCATAATTTCGATGCGCGTTGGGAGATTTTCCCTACACCATCTCAAATAATTTCTGTTAGTGCTTTCTATAAGAAATTTATCAATCCTATAGAGGTGATTCAGTTTGCAACACAAGCAGGAGCATTCCAACCAAGAAATGTTGGTGATGGAGAAGTTGTTGGAGGAGAAATAGAAATTAGACAATCGTTGAAATTCATTAGCGAACGTCTTCAAAACTTCAATCTTGTAGTAAACTATACAATGACTAACTCAAGAATTGAGTTAAGTAGAACAGAATATGAAAGTAGAGTAGCAAATGCAAGAGAAGGCCAGACTGTTGGAAAATACAGAGATATGGCTGGACAAGCTCCATATATTATAAATGGTGGTTTCATGTTCAACGGTGCAGAGGAAGGTTTCTTCGAAAACCTTGAAGCAGCATTGTTCTATAATATGCAAGGTCAGACATTACAATTCGCTGGAATTGTAGATAGACCGGATATTTATACCGTGCCATTTCACAGTTTAAATTTGAATGCATCGAAGAAATTTGGGGCAGATGAAAATATGAGAGTAGGACTGAAAGTATCAAATCTTTTGAATGACAAGAGAGAGTCTGTTTATAAGTCTTTTGGAGCGGAAGATGAGTTCTTCCAGTCTTTAGGAATAGGAACTACTGTAAGCTTGAAATTCAGCATGAACTTTTAACTTAAGAGCGCATATCGTAAGTTAAATTAAAACGTCCGTCGTAGCAGCGGGCGTTTTTTCTTTTATAATAGTTTCTTAAAACTTGTGATTTTTTACATTTTTAGATTATTTTGTGAAAAACGAGAAACAAAAAATACATGCTCGCTTTAGTTATCCAATAAAACCGATTTGAAGCATGTGAAAATTAAGTCAAACTATGAAAAATATTTTAATCCTAGGAGCTGGTTTATCTGCATCAACCTTGATTCGCTATCTATTACAAAATGCAGAGGAACAAGATTGGCATATAAAAATTGTCGATCAGAACAAGGAAGCTATTGAAAGTAAAATCAATGGTTCGACTCGCGCAACTGCTATGGTGTTTAATGCCCTAGATCCTGCAGAACGTCAACCAGAAATTGAAAAAGCAGATATTGTAATTAGTATGCTTCCAGCACGCTACCACCCGGATGTTGCTGAAGATTGTATTAAGTTTAAGAAAAATATGATTACTCCCTCTTATGTGAGTCCGCGTATGAAGGAATTGAACCAAGAAGCAATTGATGCAGGCATTACGATCATGAATGAGATAGGAGTTGATCCGGGTATTGATCATATGAGTGCAATGCGTGTAATCGATGAGATCCGTGATGCGGGAGGTCAGATGCATATTTTTGAGTCGTTCTGTGGTGGATTAGTTGCTCCTGAAAGTGATGATAATCCATGGAATTACAAGTTTACCTGGAACCCAAGAAATGTGGTTCTTGCAGGACAAGGAGGAGCAGCACAATTCATTCAGGAAGGTCGTTATAAATATATCCCATATAATAAGCTGTTCAGAAGAACAGAGATTATTGAAATGGAAGAATTTGGAACTTTTGAAGGATATGCTAACCGTAATTCATTGATGTATCGTGAAGTTTATGGATTGGATGATATTCCTACTATTTACCGCGGAACATTGCGTAGAAAAGGATTCTCTCGAGCATGGGATGTATTTGTTCAATTGGGTGCAACTGACGACACTTATACATTAGAAGGAAGTGAAGATATGACACCCCGTGATTTTATCAACTCTTTTTTACCATACAACGAGAATGATTCTGTAGAATTGAAGTTGCGTCATTATATGAAGATTGATCTTGATGATACCTTGTGGGACAAACTGGTTTGGTTAGGAATCTTTGATAATTCAACAAAAATTGGTTTGAAGAATGCTACTCCCGCCCAAATGATGCAAAAAATTCTAGAGGAAAAATGGGCATTGAAACCGGAAGATAAAGATATGATTGCAATGTATCATAAGTTCGTTTACAAAATGGGGGGTGAATTCAAAGAAATCACTTCTGAAATGGTAAGCATTGGGGAGGATCAAGTATATACCGCAATGAGTAACACAGTTGGATTGCCTTTAGGTATATGTGTGAAGAATATACTCAACGGTGATATTAACATCAAAGGTGTGCATGTACCTACTATGAGAGAAGTATATAATCCAATTTTGGATGAGCTCGAAGATTACGGTATTAAATTCACTGAGAAACAAGTGAATCCACCTCGCCTCTATACTGAAGAGGAATCTTGGAGGTAGCTTTATTTATTTATTTTTGAATAGCTAGGGGTGGAGTTTTCCACCCCTTTTTTTGTTAAAGAATATTACCGATGCTTTCGTATCAATCACCTGTAATACACAGGATAATTCATTTGTATATTTTCTATTCTGGTTGTTGGACGTTGTTTTCCTTTACTCAGTGCTTTTACATTTTCGTAAACGTACTTTCTCATTTCGTCAACATCAATTTTAGTGTCTCCATTCAAATCAGCCTTACCGGTTTTCATCCCTTCCAACATACAGTAGGTAAATAGACCATTTTTCCACTGATCACTTTCCATGGCAAATTCAGACCCACCAGCTGAAGAAATTACTGTTGCACCTGAACCTTGTCGAATGTCTGAGAACAAATTCTCTACCATTTCTCTAGTGTTTTCAAGTCCAAAAGCATTTTCTTCCTTGTATCCTGTTGCAACAGATCTAAATTTTATATCTCCGTCATTCTCTTCTGGGGTAGTGTCTTTTTTGATTTCATCTTTGTCCACTTCACCACTGTGACAAGTATCCATGATCAAAAGCTTCTTGATAGCCTTTACTTGCGTTAGCAATAGCTCAATTTTTTCATAAGTCAGACCTTGCTCGGAAGGACTTGTGAAATCCATATCATAGGTGCCGAAATAATAGTTGTAATCTTCATCTAGCACTCCGTGTCCAGCAATAAAAAAAATGACTACATCATTGATGGTGGCTTCACTCAAGAAGCCTTTAAGTTTAGGGATGTTTTGAGTGGTAGCCTCTTCATTCGTAAGTGTTTTGATAAAGATATTTTTATAAACCTCTCTATTTTGTTTCATTTGGTTGACAAAATCACTAACGTCTTTGGTAGGGTAGGTTAGATTATACTTCTCATCTTCGTATTCTGAAACACCGATTCCAATTACATAAAGGTTGCTTTTAAAAAGTGTTTTCGGTTCGTAAATTACTTCAAAGGATTCCTTTAAAGAATAAGCACCAGCAACATTGATGCTCATTACGGTCACTTTATTCAATCCCTGAATAAGTCCTATTTTTATCTCTTTTTCAATGGAATGCAGACTTTCATCTTTCAAATAGATTCCTTCATTACCATAATATGGTACACCATTAAGATAAATTTGAATGCGATCAAGAAATTCCACGCTATCACTTGCTTTAACAGTAAATTTGATTTCGTTTCGATCACTGATGTAAGGTAAATTATCTCTGTAAATATTGATTTCGGGAACAACAAAATCACGATCGAATTCATCCAATTCGAAGCCCATTTTCTTAACTCGTTTTTGATAAATATATTTATATGCCCTTATCAGATTTTCTGGAGTTTTACCAATTGTATTTGCGACGATATCGGGGCGATTGTAAATTAAATCAAATTGCTCGAAGGGATAGAGCCGATCGTTTATCTTAAATGCAATACCTTGCAGCGCTGCCTTCGTGCCCGTATAGTAATAGTCCTTATTGAAAATGATATAATCATTTCCTGCAGCAGCTGTAAAGGTAGCCTCTATTCCACACATCTCAGGATTCCAAAGTTTCAATGTTCCATCATTTGAACAGGAATAAACGCGATGAGTTCCAGGTTCAAAAACCACTTTATTTACTCCATCAAGATGACCATCAAAGGTGCATACTAATTTACCCGTAGGTACCTCCCATAGTTTCACGGAATTGTCCGCTTCCCAGACTGCATTATTAGTAGCTCCAGAAGCAATGTATTTTGAGTCGCTACTAAAGTCGATGCTATTGATAGCATTTTCATGAGCAGTAAAACTGGTTATTGAATCATATGTTATAGCATCTCGAACGAATATACTTTTATCCCATGCAGAAGAAGCCAGGTACTTTCCATCTGGGCTAAATGCAACACCACTCGTAACAGTAGTTTGCTCGCTAAGTGCTGCCAACTCTTTTGCTTTCCCCCAATCCCATACTCGGACATGAGCATCATAACCACAACTGGCTAATCGTTTGTTATCAGGACTGAAGCTTAAATCAAAAATACCACCCTGATGTGCTTGATAGGTTTTGATCAATTCTTGCTTTTGCAGGTCCCATACTCTGATCTTGCCTTTATACCCGGCCCCTGCTAAATATCTGCCATCAGGACTGACAGTAAGCGTTTGCAGGACTTCATTGCCAGCCTCCATTTGACCTTGTATAGCGCCAGTTTCAATATCCCAAACTCCAATTTTTAATGTTCTGTTTACTGCGTAAAGTTTTCCGTTTTTTCCGAATTGGCAAGGAAACATACCGTCGAATGTGCGTTCAACCTTATTTTGTTTTAAGTTCCACACGCCTAATTTTAACTTACCGTTTGCCGCAACCAGGTATTCACCTTTTCGATTCACCGTCATGTTGTACATTTTGCTGATCAGCGGTTGGAACTTTTTAATGGGCTGAAGATCTTTCAGGTTGTAAAACACAATGTTTTTCATATGCACGGTTGCCAGAATTTCGTTGCCATGAAACACTTTAAAATGTGTTGGGTTGAATCTTTCATGCTCTTTCAGTGTTGTGAAGCTCTCTGTTTCTAAGTTGAAAATCTGCAGTTTTTTACCGTGTACTGTTAAATATATTAACTTGTTTTCCTCGTCAAAGTGGGCTCCTTGAATTTTAGATGAAACGGGAATACTCCATTTCTTTTCTCCAGTTTTAAGATCAAAAATGTGAACGTTGTCATCGTTAAACCCACTGTAAAAATAGTTTCCTGATGCACTTACTTTCGAAGGACAAAAAGGGAAATTAAAATCATCAAAAAGCCTCAAGGTTCTTTTTTCTTTTGTTTCAATATTCAGAATATGAAGCTTTCCTTTATGGTCTAGCAGAGTAAGATTATTTGTATTAGGAACTTTATTAATATGATAGGTATACTGATCACTAAGTACTTCGCTCTTACTTTCTTTTTTAAGCCTAACTCGTGAAGTGTATCCGTCCTCATTGATGTAGAACATCCATTTGCTGTCATCAGAAAACCCCATTCCATTTGCATTGGCCTCCGCCGGAACCTCTATGACCAATTCATTGGTTACGAAGTCCCATACTTTTATGCTGCCGTGATTGATGAGAGCAGCTATTAATTTATTATCTGGAGTAAATTTCAGGCTATTGATTCTACCGTCATTAGGTCCAAGCGTAGTGAATTCTCGCGAAGATGGAATGTCCCATATTTTAACGATTTTACTATTGCTTCCCGAGGCCATCCAGCGTTCGTTAGGCGAAACATCTATTGAATTGATTTGATCGGTATGTCCTTGCGTTAAAACGACCTGCGCATCTTGAGAATATAACAGGTGGGCTATTGATAGTATTAAGAAGAATAATAAGTATTTCATCCCAAGATTTTTTACTTCTTTAAAGATAGACATTCTTCGAAATAATGTATCCTTGAATTTATGGGGTTAACCTTACATCGACATAAAACTTGATAACTGTGATCAAAAGTAAATAGACTAGGGACGGAATTACCAGAAACTGCACAAGAATCAATCCGAGCAGGGCACCGCCGAGTGAAATAAACAACGCTCTGCGTCTGGATAAAATGAGCTTCTTCCATGAGAAAACACGATAAGCATTGCTTTTTACGAACATGCTATTGTACTGTTGGTAATTTCCAAAGATCACAAGAGGAAGTAATAAATAACCTTGTGGAACAGGAAATCCAGGTTCTTCATATGCTAGAAATGCTACGAAAGCCTCCCAAAAATTTATTCCGTTTTGCTGAAAGTAGATGAATGAATGAGAAAGGACGATTAACACAACTACCATTAAAGAATTGATCACTAGTTTGCCATAGCGTTGCTTTAAAGAATACCCAATACGTTGAAAAGCAATGATCTTATTGACTTTAAGATAGGTGAAAACCTCGGTAGCGATAAGATCAATCATGTAGAAAAGTAAGATAAAGTATAGGCTCCATTCAAAGTAAAAGAATCCGAGTAAAGGAATCACTGCTTCACCAATTGCCTGAATTACTTTGAGTCTTGAAGGAGTCATGAACTAGTAACTTTTGCGAAGTTCTTCGGCAGCATCTTTTGCAGGAGCATAGTTTTCATCAATCTTCAAGGCTCTAGAGTAAGCTCTCCCAGCATCCGATTTACGTCCTTGTTCAAAATAGGTTTTCCCTAATTGGTACCAAGCATGAATATATTCTGGATTAATCTCTAGCAATTTATTGTAATAGTATACAGCGCTATCCAACTGGTGCTGATGATACTGTTTGATATATGCCTGATTGAAATGAGTAATGTAAAAAGTGCTATCAATTCTTTCGATTTCACGATACTCTTCTAGCGCTTTGTCGTAATCCTCCATGTCTTGATAACTCTTAGCAATACCGTATTGCGCATTTAGATTATTTGGTCTTATTTCTTTTGCATTTTCGTAATACTCCAACGCCAATTCGTGTCGTCCCATATCCGTCAATAACCAACCCGTGTTTAAGTGCCCTAAGAAATAGTCCTGATCCAATTGAACGGCTGTTTGATAGGAGGAAAGAGCCAGTTCCTTATTGTCAATCGTTTTATAGATTGATCCTTTCAAAACATAAGCATCTCTATAGTTCTCGTCAATACGCAGTGCATCATTGATGTATTTAATCGCTGTCTTGAAGTCTCCTGTCAAAGAAAAAGTGTTTGCCAATTGGACTAATGTTTCGGGATCTTTTGATTTTATAGATAGTATATATTTATAATGTCTTTTCGCTCTTTCTATATCTGCTAAAGGAGCATTTGGTTTATTGATCAATGTCCATGCATATAGCTTGCGGGCTTCCAAATTTGTTGAATCTAACACGAAAGCTTTTGCTCCGGAGTTCAGTGCGCATTGGAAATTCAATCGTTCTTTACATAATTCTCCTTGACGAATCCATAGCTCAATATTCTCTGGAAACTGCTTAAGACTATCTGATAGCTGCACCATCAAGCTGTCTTTATTTACTACCTCGTTTTTAGTTTCAAAGAACTGTTCTTTATCGCCATCCTTAGGATTAGAGCACGAAGAAATGAACAGCGTTAGCAAAGAAATAAAAAAGATAATTCGGTACATATACTCTTGGAATTATTAATTGGTTTCACAAAAATAATCAAATCAATAGAGTCTGAAGTGCTATTGGTGCAAGGTGTTATAACTATTGATTAATTGGGTTTATGTTTTTCTCGCTCTCAGCATTTCTCTTTTCCCTGGAGGTCCTGGTATTTTCTCAACTTCAAACCCTAAAGACTCAAGGTCTCTTCTCACCTGACCTTTCGCGCAGTAGGTCACGAAAATGCCTTTATTATCTAATGTGTCATACATTTTAGATAGCACATTAAGTGTCCACATTTCAGGTTGAACTCTTGGTCCAAATGCATCGAAATAGATGAGGTCATATTTACGCTCTTTAGAATCGAAATCTTCAATTTTGATCTTTATTTTTTGCAATGAAAAATCAGTTTCAATTTGAATTGACTCTTCCCATGGTGCATCGAAGAACTTTTGAAGAATATTTTTTGCAGCAGAGACTCGATTTAAACTTCCGTAATCCAATGCTTCGAATTCATCCTTCGAAATCGGGAATGCTTCAATTCCAGCATAATGAATCGCTTTCCCTTGCTCTATAGCCTCTGCATAAGTCAAAATAGCATTCAACCCAGAGCCATATCCTACTTCCAAAATCCGGATTTGATCAGAACTTACTTCCTTTAAACCGCTTTTTATAAAAACATGTAACGCTTCTTGAAGCGCTCCATGTTTTGAGTGATAATTCTCATTCCATTCAGGAATAAAAATGGTCTTTGAGCCATCGTTCGTTGTGATAATCTTTCGTTCCATACTCTTGGTGTGTAAAACTAAATATAAATTAGTCAATCTTTGGTATTATAAGTCTTGCTATTTGTCAGTGAACGAGCTAAAAAAGTTATTCACCATTTTTGAGTTTTGCACATTGCAAGAATCCGACAATCATTTGTGCGGTATTGGACACTGTTTTAAATATATTTGTACTATGGATAAGGATGAACGTAAGGACAGTCGAGTAGGGGTGAGTCGTAGTAAAAGACAGACTAAAACTCCTATGGATATTGGTCGTGTGCCTCCTCAGGCAAAGGATCTCGAAGAAGCTGTTTTGGGTGCAATGATGATTGATGGTGGAGCAGTGAATGATGCTATCGATATTTTGCGCACACCTGATGCGTTCTATGACCCTAAGCATAAACTGATTTTTGAAGCGATTGCTGAATTATACAGTACATCAACCCCTATTGACCTTTTGACTGTAACTGAAGAGTTGCGTAAGATGGGGAAACTCGAAATTGCTGGTGGTCCTTATTATTTATCTTCGTTGACCAACAAAGTTGCTTCTGCTGCTCACGTAGAATATCATAGTAGAATCATTATTGAAAAGTTCATTCAGCGTGAGATTATTACGATGTCTAGTGAGATTTTGAAAGAAGCTTACGATGAGACTAAGGATGTATTTAACGTTCTTTCTAAAGCAGAGGAGGATCTTTTTGCGATTGCGCAGAGCAATATGAAAAAGAGCTACGATACAATGCAAACTGCTATGAAAGGGGCTATTGAGGAGATCGAAAATGCTCGAAAGAATACTGATGGTGTTTCTGGAGTGCCTACTGGATTTAAGGCATTGGATCGAATGACATCGGGATGGCAGCGCTCTGATATGATTGTAATTGCTGCACGACCTGCGATGGGAAAAACAGCCTTTGTACTTTCTATGGCTCGAAATACAGCAGTGGATTATAACATGGGTGTAGCAATCTTCTCCTTGGAGATGTCTAGTGTGCAATTGATCAAACGTTTGATCTCTGCCGAGGCACAGATTGATGCGGAAAAACTAAGAAAAGGTAATATTGCCGATCATGAGTTTCAGCAGATTCATACACGAATCTCTAAACTTTCGAAGGCACCTATATTTATAGATGATACTCCAGGTATCTCGATTTTTGAGTTACGTGCGAAGTGTCGTCGTATGAAGCAAAAGCACGATATTCAAGTTGTGATTATTGATTACTTGCAGTTGATGACAGCAGGAACAAATAAGAATTCAGGTAACCGAGAGCAAGAGATTTCTCAGATCTCGCGTTCAATCAAAGAGATCGCAAAAGAATTGAATATTCCTGTGATTGCACTTTCTCAGTTGAGTCGTTCGGTAGAACAAAGAGGTGGGGATAAAAGACCAGTTCTTTCGGATCTTCGTGAATCTGGGGCAATTGAGCAGGATGCCGATATAGTCTCTTTCATTTATCGTCCGGAATACTATGGATTAATGGAAGATGAGCAAGGACCAACAGCAGGAATGGGAGATATCATTGTTGCAAAGCACCGTAACGGATCGACAGATACAGTTCGATTGCGTTTCGTTGGTAAATATGCGAAATTTGATAATGTTGAGTCATTTGACGGGGGTATTGATGATGGGCATGAACCTGCTCCGCTCAACCCTAATCGTGATTTTGAATCAGGTGGTGAAGAAAACGTTATGATTCGTTCTAGTAAAATGGATGACTTCAACGATGACGATTTTGATGTATCAAGCAATGAAGTTGAAGATACTCCGTTCTAATAGTGAATAGGTTTTCAATCTAAAAAATACAAGATCTATGCTTAATTATGTATTACTTACTGGTATTAGTCTGTTAATCACGCTGCAAAGCTTTGCGGGTAAGATTCTTGTGCCTATGGATGATACGCAAACAAATCACCTGAAGGCCTATGGAATATCTTATTTCGTTCTTGAGAATGGAGTGACTATGGAATGGTTGCTCAATTACCGAGGTGGTTCATTCTTGCTGCCACACTTATCTTCAATCGAAGATGAGCTCGTGATTCGTGGTGTTAGTTATGAAGTTTTGGCTGACGGTCAGGTAAATACCATCAAAAGAAAGATCTCATCCCCAGAGGTGAATCAGGAAGTTGTTCAATTGGAAGTTGCACCGAAGATTGCTGTTTACACACCTGATGGAAAGCAGCCATGGGATGATGCGGTAACGCTTGTAATGGAATATGCTGAAATCCCTTACGATAAAGTATATGACTCTACGGTTGTTTCTGGTGGATTAGCAGAGTATGACTGGTTACATTTGCATCATGAAGATTTTACAGGGCAGTATGGTAAGTTTTATGCTGCATATAGAAATGCTCCATGGTATAGAGAGCAGGTAGCAACATTAGAGGCGAGTGCGAAGAGTCTAGGGTTCAATAAAGTTTCAGATATGAAGTTAGCTGTTGCACAATCAATCAAGAACTACGTTGTAGCTGGAGGCTTCCTTTTTACAATGTGTAGTGGCACTGATAGTTTTGATATAGCATTGGCTGCCCATAAAACAGATATTGTTGAGCAGATGTTTGATGGGGATGGGATGGACCCAAACTATCAGTCAAAAATGGACTTCTCAAGTTCTTTTGCTTTTGAAGATTATTCAATTGTAGAGAGTCCATACGAATATGAATACTCGACTATTGATGGAACTAAAAGACATAGAGCTATGAATGAGAGGAGTGATGCATTCACATTGTTTGAATTTTCAGCAAAGTGGGATGTTGTTCCGACAATGCTAACACAGTGTCACAAACAAGTTGTTAAAGATTTTTATGGTCAAACGACTGACTTTGTAAAAGAATATGTAAAATCTTCAGTAACTATTATGGGGGAGTCAAAATCCCTGGGAACAGTGAAATATATTCATGGAGAAATGGGGAATGGTACTTGGACATTTTATGGTGGTCATGATCCGGAAGATTATCAGCATAGAGTAGGTGATCCTCATACAGATCTTAGTCTCCATCCAAACTCAGCTGGATACAGATTGATATTGAATAATGTTCTATTTCCCGCAGCTAAAAAGAAAAAACGGAAGACGTAAGAAAGCATGTTTTATTATCTCCTCAACAAGGAATATCGACTTCCTTTCCTCATTATTATTGTATTTGGCTTATCACTTTATTGGGTAGATAGTATTAGCGAGTGGCTCGTTTCTAATTTTACAGGGATTGAATTTACCTATTATCAGCCTGCACACCTCAAATTAATATATATTCTCCTAGGGGTGGTTTTTATTGGTTTAACTTCCGCGGTCAGTTCAAACGAAAGTAATGATATTGATGAAATTCGATCAAATTATATGAAATGGGTGGGTTTGATGATTGTGTTTTTTCTTATTGGAGAGGTCATCCATGTATTAACTGTAAGTCAAGTTCTGATTGAGAAAAGGAGTATGATGGAATTAGAACAGAATATTTGGCTTTACAATATTGCCGATTACCTGCTCGTGGCAGGGTTTAGTATCGGAGGATTACTTTATGCTAAACCATTAATCCATCAAAATTGAATAATGAATTGTTGAAATTCAGTTCCTTTTTCAAGTTCCATTTTTTGAGCAATACGATATCGCTTTTTGAAAACACTTTCGTGGGAAATTTGCAAGAAATTTGCAATATCCTTATAAGATATATTAATACGAACAAGAGAGCAGAATTCAAGGTCTTTCTGTGTTAGTTTAGGATAAGCTTTCGAAAGTCTTGGGATAAATTCAGGATCAGTTTCCTTAAAGCGTGCTATAAAAGAATCCCAACTCTTATTCACAGTGATCAATGATTTTAGTTGCTTTCCAACATGCTCGTTATCTCCCGATTTTTCTGACTCTTTGATTAAGTTATCAATTTTTTCATTTACATTAGCGACCTCTAAAGAATACCCGAGCAACTCAGTCTTTTGTTTTTCGATTAGTTGCTCTTTTAATTGAATGTTTTCTTGTTCAAACTTTAATTTTTGATTGAGGTCATTCGACCTCTCCTTTTCAAGCGATAAAATCCTTTTCTGGTAATTTGTGCGTGTCAGTAAAATGATAATAATGAATACAATCATCACAAATAATACGATGATACTTAATGATAATATCGAAATACTTTCTTCTTTTTCTTCTATAGTATTATTTAGCTCTCTATTCTCTTTTTCCCTTTCGTTTACTCTGTAAAGTGCCTGTATGTCGTCAACTAATTCTTTTTTGTTTTGATAATAGGATGAATCTTTTAAAATGTGTGACTGCTTAGAAGCTTTACACGCTTTGTCAAATTGTTGGCTAAAAGCATAAGCCTCAGATAGAACCTCTAAGTACGAGTACTGATATTCTATATTTGCATCGTCGTAAAAAGGTTCTGTATCAAGAATTAATTGATCAATTCTATTTTGATTTTGTTGAATTATTAGTAGACTCAAAAACTCTCGAGCAATTTGGAGAGTTCTGGAAGAGCCGCTTTTGTAAGCGAACGAAATCGCTTTTTCATAAGCACTTTTTGATCTCTGGTAATACTTAAGTTTCTTGAGTGCATCGCCTTTTACCCCGTATGCCGCTGCAAGTAAATGATCGTTCTTGAAGGGTTTAAGTCCCTTTATGCTTTCGTTTATGGTTTCAAGTGCTTTTTTGTAATCACTTTTGTATTGATAACAGTCGGCCACATTTACAAGCGTGAGATAATAGTTATCCATTCTTTTTGCTTCCTTGAAATTCTCAAGTGTTTTTTCATATATTTCTAATGCGAAATCAAATTTTTCTTGCTTTAAATAAGAATTTGCTAAACGCTGTAATATGACTCCCAGTTCTATTTTGCTACCGCCATACTTTTCATAGATTTCTATAGCCTCAGTAAGATGCTTAACTGCTTTTTCGTGTTGTAAAGTTAGATTGAAAATACCCCCTAATTCGCCTTGCACTTTAGCATATCCAAGACTGTCATTCTCGTTCAAGTATAAGGTTTTCAAATCCTCAAAGATCAGCCTAGACTCGTTATATTCACAATTGTTTCTGTATGCGGTGCCAATATTGGATAGAATGCCAAGCTTTCTATACTTGTTATCTCCGCATGTTTTAAGTGCTTTTTGAAAAATTACAATTGATGAATCAAGTTCTCCAATAAGATTGAGATATGTACCGAAAAGATTGTAAGTTATAGCTTTGGTTGTGTCTGCCATTTCACCTGTCTGTTTTAACAGGTATTGAATTTGATTTTCTGCCTTATCGGTATTGGTATATAAATAGGTGTAAATGCTGTCTTGTGCATCCCTGAATTTTTTTTGTGATTCTAGAGTTTGGGAAAAACTCAGAGTCGCAAAGAATACACTAATAAAGAATACTAGAGTCAATAACTTCATGTAAAGAGAGAATAGTTAGCTAAAAAATGGAAATTTAATAAAATTTCTTCTTTTTTGGTTGTGTCGCTACGAAATCTTTCAAGTACCTGGGTTCAAAGTAAGCAACATCAACAAAGCTCTCTTTCTGAAACATCTGATATGCAATTCTTATTTGCCCACGAACTGAAGAACCAATAGAGCTGTCAAATTTTACTGAATCATTTCCCCAAATTTCTTGGCATTTTTCGGCTCCATCACCGCAAGCCACAAATGGTTTGAACTCATCATAGGTTTTCGATTCGAGTTCGTCTGCAGAAAGAGGTTTAACAGAGTTGCCATTTTCATCAGCGATTTTTGAGAAGACCTCCATCCTACGAGCATCAATCATTGCACATATGCTTATTCCAGGATATTTAATTCTAGCTTGGTCAATTATTCCATCTAAAGTGTCAATCGCGATTAAAGGAATGTCCGTTGCGTAGCATAATCCTTTTGCGGTAGAAACACCAATGCGAAGTCCAGTGTATGATCCTGGTCCGCTAGTGACTGCAATTGCGGATAGATCTGAAAAGTTAAAATTAGTTGTTTTCATAATCTTTTCAATAAGGACGGTCAATCGCTCTGCGTGAATGTATTTAGAAGAAGACTCTTCCTCAATAGCAATCAACTCCCCATCCTGAGAAATTCCTACAGAACAAACTTTAGTTGCAGTCTCTATATGCAGTATACGAACCATGACAACAAATTTACTGAATTCATGTGGTTTGAGACATACTTTAATCTATGTCTTTATTTATGATTGATTAATTCGCACTATTGACATCTAATTACTACTTTTGGGAGTTCAATTTTAAAATAATAAGACATGTCATATTTATTCACATCTGAATCTGTTTCTGAGGGACATCCGGATAAAGTAGCAGATCAGATCTCTGATGCATTAATTGATCACTTTTTAGCTTTTGATCCCGATTCTAAGGTTGCATGCGAAACACTTGTAACTACAGGGTTGGTTACGCTTGCAGGAGAGGTGAAATCAAATATATACTTAGACGTTCAACAAATCGCTCGAGATGTTATCGCTAAAATAGGTTATACTAAAAGTGAGTATCAATTTGATGCGAAATCTTGTGGTATCATTTCTGCTATTCATGAGCAGTCTCAAGATATTAACCGTGGTGTTGATCGTGGTGCTCCAGAAGAACAAGGTGCAGGAGATCAAGGAATGATGTTCGGATATGCAACGAATGAGACGGACGATTATATGCCATTAG
The DNA here is from genome assembly GCA_965659845.1 of Brumimicrobium sp. Lineage (GTDB taxonomy): Bacteria > Bacteroidota > Bacteroidia > Flavobacteriales_D > Crocinitomicaceae > Brumimicrobium. The sequence goes on along the minus strand of CBFHXS010000013.1, from coordinate 2,222 downwards.
CTCTAGATCTTTCTCATAGACTTTTAATGGAATTGGCGGAACTGAGAAGGGAAGAAAATGAGATTAAGTACTTGCGTCCAGATGCTAAAGCACAAGTTACGATCGAATATAGTGACGATAACAAGCCTCAGCGAATTGATGCGATTGTTGTTTCCACACAGCATGATGATTTCGATGAAGATGAAAAAGTCGTACTCGATAAAATCAAAAAAGATATTCGAGAAATATTGATCCCACGTGTGATCAAAAAATTGAATAATCCTGAGATAGAAAAGCTTTTTAATGATGATATTAAGTATCACATTAACCCGACTGGTAAGTTTGTGATCGGAGGACCTCACGGTGATTCTGGTTTGACAGGTCGTAAGATTATCGTAGATACTTACGGTGGTAAAGGAGCTCACGGAGGTGGAGCGTTTTCTGGGAAAGATCCTTCTAAGGTCGATCGTTCAGGGGCTTACGCTACGCGTCACATTGCAAAGAATATGGTTGCTGCTGGCTTATGTGATGAGATACTTGTTCAAGTTTCTTACGCGATTGGAGTAGTAGAGCCTATGGGGCTCTATATAAATACTTACGGAACTTCAAAAGTAGATCTTTCTGACGGAGAGATTGCTGAGAAGATTAGTGAGTTGTTTGATATGCGACCTGCTGCGATCGAGAAAAGACTAAAATTGAGAAATCCTATTTATAGTCCTTCTGCTGCTTATGGTCACATGGGAAGAAAGCCTTACACAGATACTGTGACTTTCAAGAATGCTGGTCAGGAAGCGAAAAGAGAAGTTGAATTCTTTACATGGGAAAAATTAGATTACGTTGATAAGATCAAGCAGGCTTTTAGTCTGTAGGATCTGTTAATTGTATTGAAAAAGGGAGCACATTTGTGTTCCCTTTTTTTATTCGTATAAAAGTTCAAATACGCTTTTATAACCTTCGATAGATTCAGCATATTCAATGAAAGACTGGTAGAAATTGTCACCAGCTAGCGTGACAGAATCACCAATTATATAAAGCATAGAAGAGGATCGTGTTAACGCAACGTTCATTCTTCGGTAGTCGGATAAAAATCCAATCTTTCCTTCTTCGTTATTTCTAACGAGTGAAATAATTATCACATCGTCTTCTTGTCCTTGGAATCCATCTATAGTCATGCAATTTAGGCTTTCAGGAAGTTCCTTCTTTGCTTCTCTCACCTGTGCTGAGTAAGGTGAAATAAATGTTGCGCTTTTTATGTTGTGTTGACTGACTATTTTTTTGGCGATTTGAAGTTCTTCAGGGTTATGTCTACTTCCTTGCTCACTTTCTTCCTCCTTATAACCTGCTCCAGCTGTGTCGTAAAACAATAAGTGTTGCTTCTCATCCTTCTTAAATGATTGTACCTTTCCTTGATAGAAATAGTTCGATGAGAATGCCGCAACCTGAGGAGGCATTCGATATTGAATAGATAGTAATTCATCGGGAGAACCGTTTATTAAGACCTCTTCTAAGATTGACTTTGCAAGACCTTGTTTTTCTGCCTTTTTATCAATTACAGTTGGAGGTAACTGACATTGGTCTCCACATAAGATTACTTTGTCTGCATTATCCATGACTAAAAATCCCATAGGGATCAAGCACTGTCCTGCTTCATCAATCAAGGCTACATCGAAATTGATATCTGATATCAATCCATCACAAAGTCCAATGGGCGTTCCTAAGATAACATCTGCATTTTCTATATGTTTAGACAGATGATAATGCGTTAGTTTTCTAATTTCTTTTTTAATCGCTCTCGCTTCTTTTCTCCAGAGCTTCCTGTTTTCACGGTCTTCTTTGGTGAAATTTCGTTTGAACTGTTGCGCTTTCTTTTGTAGCTCATTTGCTTGTGCACGAAGTTTTTTGAACTCTTTTTGATAATTGGGAGCGGATATTATTCCTTCAGGCGTCTTTGGCCATAGGGCATTATCCACCTTTGCAGTATTTCCTATGCGTACAATGTTTAATCCATTTTGAATTAGTCGTTTAGCTAAATTATCAACCGCAGCATTACTCGGGGCAGAAGCAATAACTTTTTTCTTATTCTTAACAAGTTGATGTATGGCTTCAACTAATGTTGTTGTTTTACCTGTGCCTGGAGGTCCTTGTATGGATACAACTCTACCTTCACCTAAAGTCAATCTTACTGAATCCTTTTGAGAGTTGTTTAATTTTTTATTCCTGAACTCTAGATCATTTTGATAATA
>CBFHXS010000012.1:0-39482 GCA_965659845.1 Brumimicrobium sp. | reverse complement strand
CAAATGTACACAGCTTTTTTATTTCCGCAAGCAAAAAATTAAAAAATATTTTAAAAAATCTTAATCTTATCTTCTTTTCAATTTAACCCCTGCTCGTTTGCGGGCTGCAAAGATAGAGTGCTTTTTTATTCCTGCAAGCATTTTTCTAAAGTTTTTTTTTCACTAACTCGTAAACATTTACTAATCTACTATAAATGTATCGGTTACGATCAATAAAAAAATTCAACAAATTTAATATCGGTAGTCTCGAAGACCTTCAAAGTCCAAAATTGTAATCAATGAACCTTTTGACTTTATTAAATTATCTGATTTGAATTCGCTCAAAATACGAATCACTGATTCCGTAGCTGTACCTACCATGCTCGCTAACTCATCTCTTGTTACGGTAACTTCCACACGATCTGCAAGTCCTTCCTTATACTTTACATATAACTTAACTAATGCTGATGCAACTCTTTTCCTCACCGTACTATATGCCAAATTAACAAGTTCGTCTTCTTTCTCAACAATATTACCTGCAAGTAACTTTATAAAGTTTATCGAAACATCCTTATTGGAAAGTATCAATTGTTCAAAATCTTCTCGGGGCACTAAAGCTAATTTTGCACTTTCTATGGCTACTGAATATTCAGTATACTCTTCACTAGCTAATAAATCTATATAGCCGAAAAACTCATCTGGACCATAAAGCCCAGTAACTAGTTCTTTCCCCTCATTCGTAACTTTATAATTCCGAACGTGGCCATCGACAACATAAAACAACCATTTAGGAGAGTCTCCAGCGAAATAGATCTGTTCTCGTTTACCATACGTTTTAACTTGAGCTTTGTTTTTTAATTCTTCCAAACCAGTTAAATCACAAACAACGTCCTGAAAAGAACTCCACTTATTGTTTGAATCCTGAACTGCAGCGAATCGATTACGCTTCTCCAACCTTGATTCTATAGCAGCCAACAACTCCATTTCTTCAAAGGGCTTACTTATATAATCATCAGCACCTAGGTTCATCCCTTTCCTATAATCTGATCGTTCCGTCTTTGCAGTCAAAAAAATAAATGGAATAGCTCTGGTCTCAGAGATTTTACTCAAATAGTATAACACACCATAACCATCTAGTTCAGGCATCATGATATCACAAATGATTAAATCAGGAATACAACTTTTGACAAGTTCAACGCCTTCCTTCCCATTACTAGCGGTGACCACATTATAGTCCGCTAACTCTAGGATCTCCTCTATATTCTCTCTCATCTCCTGATTATCCTCGATCAATGCGATTGTTTTCATAGCTAGTTACTTTTTTTGGCTGTAGTTTTTTGGAAAATTAATAAAAAATGTTGTCCCTACCCCTTCTTTACTAATAAATGACATTTGACCATCCAGTAGATCCAAATAACGATTTACAATATTTAATCCCAAACCAGTACCTTCTATATTCGTCACATTTCCGGCTCTAAAAAACCTGTCAAACATATTTTTCTGATCTTCGAATGGAATACCAATCCCCTGATCCTTCACAGCTATTTTTACATTTCCTTTTTCCTCCTTCAAAGAAACCTCAATATCGCCATCATCCTCAGAATATTTAATTGCATTGGAAAGCAAATTAAGTATGATATTTTTAAGAAGTTGCTCATCTGAAAAAATAATCATTTCGTCGGGTCCTTTATATCTAATGGTCTGATTTCGTTTTGCTATGTCGGTCAGGTCCTCAATAGACTCGTTAATTATCTTATTTATATCGCAATTACTCTTTATAGAATTAACTTTTCCGCTTTCTAGCTTCTCTAACGATAAGAAGTCGTTCAAAATAGAAGTTAAATTTCGAACGGACTTTTTTATTCTAACCACGTGCTTTTCAATCCTATCCTGATCATTCTTTTCGTTATATCTAAGAATTAATCCCGCTGAAGAATTTATTGTTGTAAGTGGAGTCCTAAACTCATGAGATGCCATTGAGACGAATCTTGACTTCATTTCGTTTAACTCCTTTTCTTTATATAGATTCGACTCAAGTTTACGCTCCATATTTCTGCGGTCGGTAACATTCTTCTCAACCACTAGAATGCGATCAATCTCACCGCTATCATTTGAGAGTGGCACAGCGTTTAACGAATAGGTTCTTCCTGCTACTTCAACCTCAAAATTTCTATACTCCCCTGCAAACACACGATCTAATTCGGTCCGAACCATCTCCCTAGCCTCAGGCACTATTCGCTCTAAATAGTCCAAACCGATTAGATCATCTGTTTCAATACCTAGTTCAAATAGTCCTTGCCCTTCGGCAAACAGGTATTTATAAGATGAATCAAAAATACTGATTACTCCGCCAGGGAAATTTCGCGCAATACTTCTGTAGAGTTGTTCGCTTTTTCTTAATTCTATCGTCCTCTCTTTTACTTTTAACTCCAATGATGCAGTAAGCCTCTCCAAGTCTTCCTCTGCATCCCTTCGAATTGAAACATCTGAAACTAAGGCGACCGTAAACCTTTCCTTTAAATGAGTCACAAGCGGATTAAGACTTACTTCTACGGCAAATACAGATCCATCTTTCTTTTGCCCATTTAACTTCAAGGCGGATCCCATTGTTCTTTTTTCTGGCTTTGCTGAATAAGCTTCGCGATGTGAAACATGCTTCCCTCTTGCGCTTGCTGGAACTAGAATTTCAATCTTCTGACCTAGCAACTCTTGCCTACTGTAGCCAAATAAAACCTCTGCTGTCTTATTATTATCAACGATTTCACCATCACTATTAACTAAAATAAGGCCTTCTTGAATTGATTCAAAAAGAACCTCATACATATTCTCTTTAAGCTCCATAAAAATTACATTAGACTTTCAATACTAACTCGTTTTATTTAAAAGTTCAATCATTTCTTTCACTGGTTTCACGTCATGAACTCGGAATAATCTCGCTCCTTTCATGTACGCCACAGTATTCAAAACTGTTGTACCATTCAAGGCTTGCTCAGGATCTAAATTCAAACTTCTATAAATCATGGACTTCCTAGATAATCCGGCAAGAATAGGAGAATCAAAAACTTTCAAAGACTCCAAATCATTTAACAACTTGAAATTTTCTTCAATTGTTTTTGCAAAACCAAAACCCGGATCAATAATGATATCCTTCACCCCTGCATCAAATAATTGAGAAACTTTTTCTGAAAGTTCTTTTATTACATCATTAGCGACATTATCGTAACCTGATTTTTCTATCATATCATGAGAAAAGCCTCTGCTGTGCATTAACACGTATGGAACCTGAAGCTCACCTATCGTCTTGAACATCTCCTCATCATACCTACCACCATAAACATCATTGATCATATCTGCTCCTTCATCAATAGCTTGACGAGCTGCTTCGGAACGAAAAGTATCAACACTTAATACGGTATCAGGGAACTCTTTTCTAATAAGTCTAATTGCCGGTATCAATCTATTCAACTCCGTCTTCAGATCTGACAAATCTGCATTCGGTCTTGTCGAAATCGCACCAACATCAATAATATCTGCTCCTTCATTCAAGAATTCCTCAACACGCCTTAAAATCTCTTTTTCACCTGATAGTCTAGAACCCTCATAAAAAGAGTCTTCATTGATATTAGCAATAGCCATAACTCGAGGAACTGAAAAGTCCATTAAGTTACCTCTGAAATTGATTAAGTTATTTGATTCTATTTTATTATCTTTCCCGTCCATTTATTTAGCTAATAAGAACAATGTCTGAAACAGTTGAACAATATACAAAAGTAATCGCGATTTGTCGCGAGATATTTGAAAAGAAAACAAAGGATTATGGCACCGCCTGGCGAATTCTAAGACCTACATCTTTAACTGACCAGATATTTATAAAAGCACAAAGAATACGAACACTTCAAGAGACTGGAGAAAACAAAGTTGGAGAAGATATAGAAGAAGAGTTCTACGCGATTGTAAACTACTGCATAATGGCTCTGGTTCAGTTGGAAGCCAGCAATGAAATGGAAGTTGAACTCAAATCTAACCAAGCAATTACGCTCTATGATGTGTATTCGAAAAATGCGCTATCCTTAATGGAGAAGAAAAATCACGACTACGGAGAAGCTTGGCGTGATATGCGTGTAAGTTCCCTTACTGATTTAATACTCATGAAACTTTTACGCGTTAAACAAATTGAAAATAATCAAGGGAAAACGTTAATCAGTGAAGGAATTGACGCTAATTATTATGACATGCTTAATTACGCTGTGTTCGCTTTAATACACTTAACAACTAACAACAAGGACAATGCTTAAAGATAAAAACAAGTCATTATCAGGAAAGTCGTTACTATTTAACAGCCTTTCAGTTATCATCAATTTGATTGCTGTAGTTCTCCTAGTTTTAGGATTCCATGAATCTTATGATGGAAGCACATCGTCGCTGATCTTTAAACTAGTAGGCTTTTCACTTTTAGCTATCAGTATTGTTGCATTTATCATTTTTGAAGGTTGGCTTTTATTCGCTTATGTCTCTCGAGTTATTGTCGGTGGACTTTTTATAGTGTCTGGATTAATAAAGGCAAATGATCCTAAAGGTTTTGCATATAAACTTGAAGAGTACTTTGAAGATGGCGCTCTTGCATACAGAGTAAAAGAGCTATTTGGGTGGGAATCATTTACCCTTGAGTTTTTGATAGATCAGGCACTAATACTAAGTATACTTATATGTATTCTGGAGATTCTGTTAGGAGCATTGATCATTCTTGGAAGAAAGATTAAATTGTCTACCTGGCTAATGCTTGGAATGATGGTATTCTTTACTCTTTTAACTTGGCATACGAAAGAATGTGACCCCAACTCTACTTTTGTTGATGTTGACACTTATGCTATCAATTCACCTGAAGCACAAGCAAAAATCCCACTTGCCGAAAATAACGAAGATATTACTATACTTAGTAAAACGGGTACTGAAGTTACAATAAGGGAAGTTAAAAAACCGCAGTGTGTAGATGACTGTGGTTGCTTTGGTGATGCGCTTAAGGGGTCAATCGGAAGATCACTAACCCCATCAGAGTCATTTTGGAAGGATCTTGTTTTACTTTATCTTGTGATTGTCATCTTTATCTCTAGAAGGAAAATCGTTCCAAATAATACCAGAGAAAATACTGTTCTGATATTCTTCAGCTTAGTATTTGTAGGAATTTTTTCATATATATTCACTTGGAGTTTCCCATTACTATTTGCTTTAGTAATTCTTCTTTTTGCCCTTTGGATAAAGCGAACTGGAGGAAATATATTTGGTAATGACCTTGGGGTAACCTTGGTAATTCTAGGTATATGTGGACTATTTGTGACTTATGTTCTCATGTATATGCCACTGAAAGATTATCGTCCTTATCGCGTAGGAAGCCACTTACCTACAATGATGTCAAATGGTGAGGAAGGTGAATATGAAAACGTTTTGGTCTACAGGAACAAGTCAAATGGTCAAGACACTACATTTACCGCATTAGATGAATCAACTAAATATATTTGGGGGAATAAAGATCAATGGGAGTTTGTCGAAAGGAAGACTATAGCCATTAAAGAGGCAATTCTCCCATCGATTCAACAGTTTAACCCTGTTATTGACATATCTAGTTTAACGGCTGTAGAGCAAAAATTAGATTTTATCGAAAAGACCATCGATAGCAATAGAGTTCAGTATGTAGATGTCATCGATAGGGAGTCTGGAAATCGATACCCTCAATTACTACAGGACTTTTACAAAGATGATTGGGATACTTCTCAATATGTAATTGGAGATACGTTGTTAAGATTAAATGAGTCTTTCTCTGAGATAAGTCTTAAGCAGCATATCCTTACAAGTGAAAACATTATTCTTGTGCTCAGTAGAGATATAAATCAGGGTAACTTTAGCAGAATAGAACGTCTCAAAGAAATCGCTGAAAAAGCGCGTGAAAACAATATTGATATGATAATGATTTCAACTGCCACGAAACCTGAAGTTGAAGCTTTCAGAGAAAAATATGGATTAGAAATACCAACTGTTCAAAATGATGAAACAGAATTAAAAGCCATGACTCGGTCAAACCCTACGTTATTGATACTAAATAAAGGAACTGTAAAAGGAAAATATGCATTTAGATCAACACCATCATGGGATTGGCTAATTCAGAATGTTATAGATATTCAATAATTTATGAGAAAAAAAATCGTAGCTGGTAACTGGAAAATGAATTTAACTGTTGCAGAAGCTAAAGAATTAAATAGATCGACAGAGGCCCAATTATTGGATCCAAAATGTGAGGTTTATCAATTTGTCCCAAGTATTTTCATCCCCTTACTTATAGATAAAAAGGGGCACATTCAAATTGGTGCTCAAAATGGTCATCCTGAGAAAAATGGTGCTTTCACCGGAGAAATAAGTATGTATCAACTTCGAGATTCAGGTGTTCAATCTATCTTGATTGGTCATTCAGAGAGACGGAGTATTTTCAATGAATCGGATGATTTTTTAAAAGATAAAGTTGATGCTGCATTGGCTGAAGGAATAACTCCTTTCTTTTGTTGTGGTGAATCTTTGGAGGAAAGACAAGCTGGAGAACATCAGCAAATCGTTATTGATCAAATCAAATCAGCCTGTTTCCACTTAGAAGCTGATGAGTTTAGAAAATTAGTTATTGCTTACGAACCTGTATGGGCTATAGGGACTGGCAAGACCGCAAGTCCAGATCAAGCAAATGAGATGCACCACATTTTAAGAAAAGCAATAAGTGAGCGATATGGGAATGAAATAGGTGAAAACACTTCAATTCTCTATGGCGGCAGTTGTAAGCCTTCCAACGCCAACGAGTTATTTAGAATGGAACATATTGATGGAGGACTAATTGGCGGAGCTTCATTGAAAGCAGACGACTTCATTCAAATTGTGAATACCTTTAATTGATATGGATTATATCAAATTAGAGTTTTCTATATCTCCATTCCAACCATGGTCTGAGATCCTGACTAACGACTTAGCAGAAATAGGTTTTGATAGCTTCACGGAAGAACATCAGAAACTACAGGCGTATATCCCATCAGAAAATTTCAATTTAGAAAATATCGAGGCACAATTAAAACTGTACCCCGAAATAGAAATCAGTTTTACAACGGAAGAAATTCCAAGTCAAAACTGGAATGCTGTATGGGAATCTGATTTTCAACCCGTAGAGGTAGGTCATGATTTAATTATCTATGCTCCTTTCCACAACATAGATACATCCAATTATAAAAATGCTTTAGAGATACAACCTCAGATGTCATTTGGAACAGGACACCATCAAACAACTTACTTACTTGCTAAAACTTTACTTAATCTAGATATCAAAGGAAGAACGGTTCTAGATGTTGGAACAGGAACAGGAATTCTGGGTATTTTATGTTCTCAGCTTGGTGCTAAAAGTGTTTTTGGAACGGATATTGAATCAGGAGCAGTAGAGAATGCAATTGAAAACATCAACAGGAATCTTATCGAGAACTTTAAAGTTGTATTGGGAGATATTAATGTTATTCCCAATGAAAAGTACGATGTTATTGTTGCCAATATTAATAAAAATGTCCTAAAATCTCATTTCCATGGTTATGCTGAACGGTCTAAATCTGGAACACTTTTAATGCTAAGCGGTTTTTTTGAGGCCGATGCAACTGAATTGGAGATTGAGGCTAAAAAAAGTAACTTTATACTGAATCAAGTTTTAACTTTTGAGACTTGGGCGGTTATGCTATTAATAAAACACTAAGAATATGCGCACTCTACTCATTACTTTTATCTGCATTCTTTCAATTCAAATAGGTTGGACTCAGACATTCAAAAACGACAGAGAAAAATTCCTGAAAGATTTTGATAAACTAATGAGGGCTAGCACATCTAATAATGTCGGAGATTTTATAAACAATCAGCTCACACCTATGATCGCTCAACCAGGACGATTTCCAGACGACTACTTTGAGCGTATGGTAAGCACTTCGAATTTGATGCTTGAAAAACGTCATCGGGCATATCCAGAAGTTTACAACTACGTTTATTCAATGTACTCCTTAGTTATAAGAGATCAACCTCGGGAAAGCTATGAAGCATGGCATGAATCGCTTGATCAACTAATCAATGAACGGAATCCTAGAAGATTCAGAGAGTTTATCGAAGTGTCCAATGCGTTTTTCTCAGAAGATATTGTGGCTCTCGATCCAAATTTTGTTTGGATTTGTAGAGGGGGAACGTATAACTTCAAATATAATAAAACAGCATTTATAGAATTTGATAGCACCACTTTGATTTGTAAAACAATCAATAGAGGAGCCAGTAAAAAAGAAAATAAATACTCAGATTCAATTAAAGTTCAAAAAACCTCTGGAGTTGTTGATCTAGCTCGCCAGCGCTGGGAAGGTGGTGGAGGAACCTTTAACTGGGAAAAGGTTGGCCTACCAAGAGAGAAGACTTTTGCACGTGTCGGTGACTATAGAGTTTCTCTAAGATCTACAAATTTCTCTTGTGATAGTGCTTGGATAACAACACCCTACTTTCAACAAGAAATCGCGGGTAAAGTTAGTGACAGAGCTAAAAAAGGCGCTGTTAATACTTCACTGGATTTGCCATACCCTCAATTCGCTTCCTATCAAGCAACATTCGAAATCAAGAGTTTAATTGAAGATGTAGATTATAAAGGTGGTTTTGCCTTGGAGGGAGAAGAATTTGTTGGAGTTGGTAATGCGACTACACCTGCAGAATTAATCTTTTACAGAAATGGAGAACCATTTGTGAGTACTAAATCAAATCAAGTAAGAGTGTCAGATGAGCAATTAAGAGCTCCGAATGGAAGCTTTAGAATGAAAATTGGCCTAGAAGATTCTATTGTACATAGTGGTTTAAATATTTTATTCAAAAGAAAAGAAAATGAACTTCAAATGACACGTGGTAGTTCTGGAACCTCGCAGTCACCATTTGTTAACTCCTACCATAAATTAGATATGTATGTGGAACAGATGATTTGGAACAGAACATCATCTGAAATTATATTAGGCTACAACTTTTCTACCTCTGAACAGCAAAGAGTGGCCAAATTCGAATCATTCGATTACTACGATGAGCGATTGTATCAGAAAATGCAAGGAATATCCTCTGTTCATCCACTTGTAGCACTTTATAATTATGCATATAAATACGATGAATTTACAATGTCTGAAGGGAAAGCGGCAACATCTTTAGGATTGACTATAACTCAAGCCAAACCAAGGTTACTCGATCTAGCAACACAAGGGTTTATAAACTATGATACAGAAAACAAAATTATTCGCGTAGCTCAAAAGACAACACAATTCGTAAAAGCTAAATCAGGTAAAAGTGATTATGATAATATATCATTCTCCTCTGATCTTGCGCCAATCCGTATGGATCGCATAGGAGATGATCCTAAAATGCAAAAGCGGCAGCAACTGATACAAGAGCGCAACGCAAAAAGATCTAAAATGAAGAATTTTGGAGTACTTGATCTTGGCACTCTAGAGATGAAATTACAAGCTGTTGATAGAATACCAATATCTGATTTTAAAAAGACCTCAATTTACCCTGACGAAGACCTAGTTACTATTAAGGAAAATAGGGCTATATTATTTACAGGTTGGATTAACAGTGGCCGATGGGAAGTCAAATTAAACGATGGTAATTATAGCTATGAGAAAAATGGATTCAATATTTTTGAATCAGAAATAGCTTACTATAAAGCTGCACCTCAAAAACAAGAGGACGGTAATCGTTTAATTCCTTTACAGTCTACCATCGAAGGAGTTAAAGGAGAACTACTTGTTGACGATCCGAAGAATAAGTCTGGGATGAATAAAAAGTATGGGAACTACCCAATACTCATTTCAAAAGAAAAAACACGCGTTTACTATGACAACAGAAGAATTCACCTTGGAGCTTATGAGCGTGAGCGATTCTATTTCGAAATTGATCCTTTCACATTCGATAGCTTACTCACATTTAATGACGAAACTCAAAGATTCGGTGGAACGCTAATATCATCAGGTATCTTCCCTCCAATAAAAGATTCTTTGAAACTAATGGGCGATTATTCTTTAGGGTTCTCTCAAAAAGCTCCGGATAATGGCTATACTTTCTACGGAACAGATGCCAATTATGAGAATAAAATAATTCTATCCAACAATGGATTACAAGGAGCTGGAACGATTGAATTTATTAATTCAACGTCTAAATCCAAAAGGCTATTCACATTTCTTCCTGATTCAACTATCGGTGTAGCAGAATTTGTTAATAGACCTAAAGATGAAGGAACTCAATATCCTGACGCTATTGGTCCAGATGTATTCATCACATTTTTGCCAAGATCCAAAATTCTCAAGGCCCGTTCAAATGCAGAACTGATATCATTCTTTAATAAAGAGGCAAAACTTAGAGGTTCGACAACTATTCGAGAATCAGGAATGAGAGGAAACGGAATTATGGAGTTAAAAGATGCTAAAATGGTCTCGGACAACTTCAAATTTACGCGTTGGGATATGAATGCTGACACATCTGCGTTCCAACTTGACAACAAATACAAAGAAGAAGGGGATCTTTCTGAGGATCCGCTCGCCTTTAAAACAGACAATGTAAAGGGTGAGGTGAGCTTCAAAGACAGGAAAGGTGTTTTCAAATCAAATGAAGGTGAGTCTACCGTAGTATTCCCTCTTAACCAGTATATATGTAAAATTGATCAATTTACTTGGCTTATGGATAATGATGAAATTACACTCGAGAAACAAGAAACAGATGATCTTGCTATTGAAGGTAATATGGACCTAGTTGGGCCTAATTTCTTCTCAACACATCCGAAACAAGATTCATTACAGTTTAGGTCTCCAAAAGCTCGTTTTAGCCTAAAAGAGAAAACAATCTATTGTCAAAAAACAGAATTTATTGAGGTTGCTGATGCGCGAATTTTCCCGGACAGTATGCTCGTTACAATTCGAAAAAATGCAAAAATGGATCCATTCAAAAATGCTGAAATCGTAGCCAACTTCATTACAAAATATCACAAAATGACTAATGTGAATGCCGAAATCACAGCAAGAAGAGCATACACAGCTGATGGTGACTACGAATATTCCGAGATTGAGGGTGAAAAGTATATTATCCACATGGATGAAATCACACTTGACACTTCATACCAGACAAAGGCTTTTGGTAATATTAGTAAAGAGGATTTATTCAAATTAAGTCCGCAATTTGATTTCTACGGAGATGTTTACCTGCGAGCTGCTAATCCATTGCTCACATTTGATGGTGCAACTCGAATTAATCACGAATGTGAAAAATTTGAAAGAAATTGGATGGCTTTCCAAACTCAAATAGACAAAGAGAACATTCAGATTCCTGTTAGTAATGACATGAAAGATCTAGAAGGAAATAGCATCTCTGCTGGAATTGTTTGGCGAAACTCTCAAGTTATGGATAGCGTGAGAATGTATCCTACTTTCTTGAGTTCGATGGTAGATAAGAATGACCCTGTTGTTATCACTGCCTCTGGCTTTCTGCAATATGATAAGAATGCAAAAGAATATCAAATTGCCAATAAAGACAAACTAATCAACAGGGGGGCAAAAGGAAATTATATTTCACTCCATACAACTTCTTGTTCTTTAAATGGTGATGGTAGAATAGATCTTGGCATGGATTACGGGCCATCATTCAAAACTGAAGCAGTTGGAGTTGCAAACTATAATCAAGAGACAGGTTCAACAAACTTGAACGTTACTTTGAGTATTGAGGCTCCATTAGATGAAAAGTCATTTGAAAGTGTTGCTGAAAATATCATTGCCGTTGAAGGACTACAAAATGTCGATTTCTCTTCTACTACTCTTGAGCAATCACTAGTTGAATGGGTAGATCGTAAAACAGCTGATAAAATAAAGTCTGATTACACATTGAAAAAAGAGTTCAAAAACGTGCCAAAAACAATGGAGAACAAACTAATTCTTACAGGTGTAAGACTTGTTTCCTATGAAGAGTTTGGGGATCAACAAAGAGGATTAAAGTCTTCAGTCGATCAGGTTGGTATTGTGAACTTTTATGGTGAACCAGTAATGAAATACGTTCCATTCAAATTATTTGCTCAACAAAGAACTGCAGTTGGAGATCGACTTGGTTTAATGTTGGATGTTCCTGGAGCTTATCTCTACTTCTTTGATTACGACTATAGAAAGGATGGAACATTAAATATTCTATCCAGCGATAAGGGATTCAATGAAGCAATTAACGAACTGAAATCCGACAAAAAGAAAGCAAAGAGTTTTATCTATCAAATAACTCAAAATTCTGCTTACAAAAGTCAATTCTTAAGAGTATTTAAATAGATTTCAATTATGGAATATGCTTTATTCGCAGTGATAGGATATGTTTTAGGTTCTATACCAACAGCCGTTTGGCTGGGTACATTGAAATATAACATTGATGTCCGAAAGCATGGCAGTAATAATGCGGGTGCAACAAATACATTCAGAGTTTTGGGTAAAAAAGCTGGAATAGTTGTACTTCTTGTGGATATTAGCAAAGGAGCCTTTGCGGTGTTGCTACCATTCTTTATTTTTCAATATTCGTGGAATGATGACACCCTTATACATTTAAAGATAGTTGCTGGCGTTAGTGCTGTTCTTGGACATATATTCCCAATATTCGCGGGGTTCAAAGGAGGGAAAGGTGTTGCTACTTCACTTGGGATAATTATTGGATTACAGCCTCTGTCTGCCCTCGTTTGCCTTGGCATATTTCTGATTGTTTTCATCACTTTCAATTTTGTTTCATTAGGTGCTATTGTAACGTCAATTGCTTTTCCATTTGTTGTAGAGTTTGTTTTTGAAAATTCTAACAGCGTTTTACGTTACTTCACTATTATTCTGTCTATTGCAGTCATTGCCTCGCATCACAAAAACATCAAAAGACTGGTAGCAGGTAATGAAAATAAAATGAACCTTTTTAAGAAGTAGACGTACAAAATCAGTAACAAATAAGCTGAAAGGAAAGATTTTTTATATGTGGCCAAGACTTCATATCATTTTTGTTATGCTCCTAATTGGAGTTAGCATGTCCTATTCACAAGAAACAAAGGAAGATATTGAAAAAGAAGCTGAAAAGTATTTCAAAAATGAATCGTTTATAGAAGCGACACCTTTATTCTTAAGGCTTCTTTCTTTAGAACCAAGAAACCCAAATTATAATTACAAGTACGGTACTTGCTTACTATTTAATTCTAGTGAAAAGAAAAAAGCTTTTAAATACCTCAATTATGCGGTCTCTAAATCTCAAAACGTAGAGGACGAAGCTTTTTACTATCTGGGAAAAGCTTATCATTTAACCTTTCAATTTGATAAAGCCATAGACAACTATAAAAAATATAGTGATCGAGCCGGAGCAAATGCACTAAAAAGCCTCGATGTTAAAAGGCAAATCGAGATGTGTAAAAATGGAAAGTCGCTTATGGCGAACATTTCAGAAACCGTAGTTTTAGAAAAGCAATCTATAGGTAAAAATGAGTTTTTCAGAATCTATGACCTAGGTAATATTGGTGGCGACCTTATTGTGACAGAAGAATTTCAAAACAAACAAGATAAAAAGAATGATCATGTACCTCTTATTCATTTCCCCGCAAAATCTAACATCATTTTCTATTCCAGTTACGGTGATGACGGTGACAACAAAGACATCTATAGAAGAAGAAGACTACCCGACGGCTCATGGTCTAAGGAGCAAAGAATTATGGGGAATGTGAATACACGTTACGATGAGGACTACCCTTATATGCACCCTTCTGGAAAATACTTATACTTCTGTTCAAAAGGTCATAATAGTATGGGCGGATTCGACGTATTTCGAAGTGTTTATGATGTAGAAAGTAATCTTTTCGGTGAACCTGAAAACATGGATATCTCTATTTCATCTCCAGACAATGACTTTCTTTATATCGTAGATTCTTTAAACAAATATGCATACTTCGCCTCTCAAAGGGAAAGTGAATCCGATAAGGTGCACGTATATTCCGTTCGAGTTGAGAGATTTCCGATACAAATAGTTATTCTGAAAGGACAATTCAGTTCCACATTAGATCCCTCTGAAACCGAATTGGAAGTTATTGTGAGAGACATTAACGGATCTGAAATGGGAACTTTTCAAACGAATGATAAGGGAGAATTTTTAATCAATTTACCTAAAGGAGGTAAATACGAATTTGAAATGAATGTTGCCGGTAAAGCCCAGACCTATAAACAAACCATTGAGCTCCCCTACCTCAAAGAATTTCGTCCTTTAAAGCAAAAGATCACAGAAACTACACAGGATAATAATGAAATTGTACTTATTCAAAATCTCTTTGATGAAACCTTTGATAATCCTCAAGCTATACTTGCAGAGGTGCTTGCCAGAAAATCCAAAATGAATGTCAATAAAGAATCATTTGATTTAGACTCTCTTGATGACCTTAGAGAACAGAGAAAGCTTCTATCTCAAGTAGGTTTAGAATCGTTCTCCAATCAAGAAATTGCTAATCTGATTGAAATGAAAGTGTCTGACTTGCAAGCGAGACTAAATAAAACAAATGAAGAGATACAAAGGGCCAAAACTGTTCTCGCGAATGGAAATGACTTTATTGAAGGTAGATTAAGAAAAGCTGATTCACTTTCTCATTTGGCGAAAAACACATCGGACAAATCAAAAAAAGAAGAGTTCTTGAGAAGATCAAATCAATCTTTATTGGCTGCTGAAAACAAACGAAAGGAAATGAAAGAAGCAGAAATTATTCTCTCTTTCTTTGAAGAAGACAAAAAGAAAACCGAAGCAAAACTTTATAATGCTAAGGCTTTAAACAATGATATCAAAGGGCTGGACTTACAGAATGGTGAAGCTTTACTCAATACACTGAATAAGCACAAAGAATTTGTTACGAGTGAATTAAAACAGGAAACCTTGCTCGATCCTAAATTCGAATACTTGTCCCAAATAGAAAAGAAATTAAAGCAATTAGAACAGGTTGAGATTAGAAAGAGACAGCTAGAAGAGGATAAACGAGCAAAACAGTCTGAAATAGCTGAAATCAAAAAGAGACTGGAGGAAGCTCCAAATC
Organism: Brumimicrobium sp.; assembly: GCA_965659845.1. Classification (GTDB taxonomy): domain Bacteria; phylum Bacteroidota; class Bacteroidia; order Flavobacteriales_D; family Crocinitomicaceae; genus Brumimicrobium. The sequence continues at coordinate 24,370 of CBFHXS010000012.1, read as the reverse complement.
GAAAGAAAGAAGACATTCGAATGGAACTCTCTGCTGCCGAAAACGCACTAGCTGATATTGATAGTGAAATCGACTATACAACAACTCAATTAGCAGAAAAGGAAAAACTCGAAAAGAAAAAATCCCTCGTCAACCAAGTTGGAGAGACAAAGGTTCGCGAGAATCTACCTAGTAATGAGCAAATTGCTTCGCAATCTGAGGAACTATCTAAAACATATCAAACGCAAAATCAATCTACCCAGGAGCAAGCACAAGAAAATGGAATTTCACTTTCTGAAGGAAATGACAATTCAACTGAAGTCACAAATTCTTCCACAGCGGTATCACCTGAAAAAATCTTAGCTGATTTAGATCCGCTATATCAAGAAGAAATCCAGAAATTGGAAAGTGAATTACAGCGAGAAAATGTATCTGTTGAGGAAGTAATCGACAGAAAGTCAGAAACATTGAATAGAATCGAAGAAGAACTGACAAAAACAAAAAACGATATCACTCAAAATGGTAATTCTCAAGACAAAGAGGCTAAGCTCGATGCTCTAGAGATTCTAAAGAATACAATGGGTGAGGAAATTGAAATCCATAAATCCGAAACCGATATTCCAAAAATTACACAAGAAGAACTTTTTACTGAATTAGACCCGGATTATCAAAAGGAAATTGAAAAACTAGAAAAGAATTTAGCAAAAGGTAAAGTACCTGCTAAAGAAGTTAAAGATCGAAAAATTGTAGCCCGAACAAAGCTTCAAGAAGAAATGGATAATGTTCAAAACGATATCGCGGAGAATGGAATCAACGATAAAAATATAGCAAAAGCGGAAGCTCTAGAAGAAGCTGTCGGATCAATAGATCAAGAGATAAAGGCTCTAGAAGAGTCTTCTACATCCACGCTAGCCATGACCGAGCAAGAAGCAATTGATCAAGTTGATCCTGATTATAACGAGGAAATACAGCAACTAGAAAATGATCTTGCGCAAGGGAATGCTTCAACAGAAGAAGTAAAACAAAGAAAAGAAGAAGCCAAAGATAGACTCCAGGAAGAACTCGACAACGTAGAAAATGAGATTGCTGAGAACGGTGCAACGGAAGAGACTTCCAGTAAGGAAAAAGCTATTGAAAATGCTATCAATACGTTAGATAATGAAATCAATGCCTTAGAGGAAACTAATTCAATCTCTGAAAATGTAACTGTTACTGAATCTGATATTCGATCGATTCAGAAACAAGTAGATAAAAAGTATTCCATTGAAATAGGAGAATTACAAGAAAACTATGTTAATGGTCTCGTAAGTGAAGAAGTCCTTATTGATAGAGAAAAAGAATACTTAGAGAATCTTGAGCTTGAATTAACAAATACATTAAATGATTTACAAAATTCACCAAATGAGCGAAACCTAATAACTAAACGTAAAGCACTTGAAAATGAACAGAGAAGAGTTAAACTAGAAATAGGCAACTTAACTCAGGCCAAAGAGCAGCGAGAAAGTTTGAAGTTAAAAGTTGAGCAAGAACTGATTGTAGAAGCACCTCTAACGGACGAAGAAAGGAAACTTATCGAACGAAAAGCATCGACCTCAGAAGAGAATGATAAGAAACTTGCGCTTATAGACAAGTTAATTTCGACTGCTCAGAACAAGTTAGAATCGACAAATAACATTGCTGAGAAAAAGGTAATCAAAGAAAAAATTGAAAGCTTACAAAAAGAAAAACGCCAGGCTACTTTCGATTTTGGAGATGTAGAACAGAGTGTCCCTGCAAGCACAAATGATGACGTTCGTTCAACTATGTCAGAAGAAGAAATTGCAGAAATTCAAGCCACTGAGGATGGTATTCAATTGTTAGACCAAACTAAAAAAGATCTACTAAATGAAAAAGCTAGAGCTGACGAAAAAGACGTTCAAAAGATCCAGAAAAAGATCGACAAGATTGAAGAAAAAATTGCTAAAAAAGAGGTTAATGCCCTTGAAATAACTATAGAAAAATCTAAAGAGTTCGTTGATTCTTCCATCTACTCAATAGAAAACAATAGTGAGAATTCTTCAGAAGAATTAAATGCGAAGAAATCTGCTATAATATCAGAACAATTAATCAAAGAAGCTAAAAACTCAAAGGATCCCGTTAAAAAGGCAGCTCTTCTTAAACAAGCTCAGGAAGAACAAAATAAAGCAATTGAAAAGTTAGATCAAGAGAAAACTCGTCGACAGGCGGAAATTTTAATTGGAGATATCTCGCAATCTCAAGCGCTAAATAACATTGATGAGAAAAGTGTTACACGGACTAAAGAGGACATTGAAAATGACCAGATGCTAATCAGTGAGCAAATTCTTGAAATCAATAATAGCATTGCCTCTGTAAATGCTAAGTTACCTAGTTTAAAAGCTAAAGACCAAGAAGAGCTTCTTATCACTCGAAAAAAATTAGAAGAACTCAAGCTCAAACTTGAAACGAAGAAACAGCTCAACAAGGAAGAACTTAGAGATATTCAAGAGCAAAAAGAAATTGATGCTCAACAAGGAATTGCTGAAAATGCTATCGAACAACCTATTACATATGAGGAAGAAGTCACAATAGCTCAAAAAGAAGATTATAAAGAGCTCGCTCAAGTTACCAATAGACTTAAACAAAAGCAATTTGAATTAAAGGTTAAAGAAGAGCAACTCGTCGACTTACAAAATAATTTGAAGCTTACGATGAACAATATTCGTGATCCTCAAAACCCCACAGATTCTGAACGTAATAAAGTAGCTGCGCAACTTAAAGAAATCAGCGAAAAGAAAAATGAAATAGTGGTATTACGCAGTGAAGTTGAAGAAGCCAAGAATTCAGTTTCAGAGCGCTTACCTCAAGAGGAAGATGAAAGAGAGAAGATTGAAAACTTATTGGCACGAGATGTTGCTCCGATTGAAGAAATACCATCACTCCCTGTAATGTCCACTGGTTTGGTGATGGGTTCTTCGGAAGAAATCAAATATGACGATAATAATCCTATTCCAATTACTGAAGAAAAACCTGGTGGTCTTGTTTACAGAGTTCAGATAGGAGCTTTTAGTAAACCAGTGCCAAATGAAACATTTAATGACTTCTCTCCAGTATCAGGAGAGCAAGTTCGACCAGGACTAATTCGATATATGGCGGGATTCTTCGGTTCTAGGAATTCTGCTACTACTGCGAGAAATGGAATAAGAGATTTAGGCTATAATGATGCCTTCGTTGTTGCCTATTGCGATGGTGAAAGAATCCCATTGTATCGCGCAGAACAACTTATTGCCTCAGGTGCATGTTTACCTACAATTGAAACTCAGGATAATCCAATTGTTTCAATAGACAGCGCAGAAACAGTGGGTCAAGGTAGTTTTGAAAAAGAGTTAGATGCATATGCATACAATAAAGCTCCGGGTGCTGCAGAAGCTGAAACCGCAGAAAGTAAAATGGGACTGTACTATACGGTTCAGGTTGGTGTTTACAACACTCCTGTTTCTGCGGAGGTGCTTTACAATGTTTCTCCTCTGGTTACTAAACGATTGGAAAATGGTCAGATTCGCTATTCATCTGGAATTTTTAATGAAATTCCTTCCGCGAGAGTTAAACGAAGTGCTGTTATTGACAAAGGGATTTCAGATGCATTTGTAACTGCATATTATAGAGGAGAAAGAATTACCATCAGCGAAGCTCAAAGCATCTTAGATAAAGAAGGTGAGAATGTTCTGGAACTTAATAACCCTACTGAAGTAAAAAGGAATAAAATAACCAACAACAATAGTCTGCCGGAATTGAAAAGAGAACCTTATCTCAAGGATAAAGAACTTAACATTGTGCTAAGTTCCTCGCAAATATTTACGAGCTACCCAACGCAAGTCCTTAATCGATACAATGAAGAGGCAGCAATTTTCTACTATGATAGTATTTCTCAAAAAATAAAAAGCTTCGAATTAGCTGCAAATAAAATACCTGAAGGGATAGATACTTCAACATATCAGACGGAATATTACTTCAGAAATTATCCTGTTGTCGAATTCAACGCACTCAAAGCAAAAGATGCTCTCGGAAATACAAACCGAAAAAATTCACATTTATATGTTACCATTGAAAAGAACGAAGTAACTTCTGAAATTATGGATGCAATTTGGAATGCTCCCGCTCGAAAAACGTTGAGAACTGGAGATGGATCAATCGTTGTTCACTTTAAATCCTTTTCAAATGAAAATCTAATTGATGAAATCAAACTAAACCTTTCTAGTTTAGGTGTGGTTAATTTCATGCAGAAAGAAACAGCTTTCAAACAACAATAAACTAATCAATTTCGAGGATTATTCTTCTGAGCATATTTGCAGAATAAAGCATAGTTTTTTCTAGATTTCTTCCACGGTGAGTTCCGAATAAAAAATGTTTGGCCACTACCCCATTTGGATGTGCAACTGCAATCCAGACTGTTCCCACTGGCTTTTCTTCAGTTCCACCGTCCGGTCCAGCTATACCAGAAACAGCAATAGTGTAATCTACATTCATAGCCTCTTTTCCTCCGAGTGCCATTTCTTTCACTGTCTCTTCCGATACAGCTCCGAATTGATCTAAAGTAGACTGCTGAACATTAACCAATTGCTTCTTAAGTTCGTTTGAGTAAGTTACAATACCTCCCTGGAAGAAATCAGATGCCCCTGTATATTGAACAAAAGCATTTGCTATCCCACCACCTGTGCAACTCTCAACTGTTCCAAGTGTTTGGTTCTTCTCGCGCAGTAAATCACCAACCACCTCATATATGGATTCACCATTTTCTCCATAAACATACTTTGGTAATCTTTTCTTAAGCTCATCAAAATATTGTTTAATCAACCCTGAATCACTCGTTCCTTTTTTGGAGGTCAAGCGCAGTTTAACGATACCTGGTGCAGGTAAATAAGCAAGTGACAAACCATCTTCATATAATCGATTCTCCCAATCTTCAATTTGTTCAGCGAGGAAAGACTCTCCTACTCCCTGGGTCATTAATGTTTGATAGTAGCTCCCTTGAATACCAAATTGAGAACTCAAACGAGGAAATACCTCGTCCAACATAATAGACTTCATTTCATAAGGCACTCCAGGCATACTTACCAATACACTTCCGCCCTTCTCAAACCACATTCCTGACGCAGTTCCAAATTTATTTTCAAGGGCAATAGAATCTTTTGGGAGCTCGGCCTGCTTAATATTACTATCCAGCATTTCTTTCCCTCTATCTCTAAAAAATGTTTCAATTCTTGCAAGAACTATTTGGTCTAACTCTAGTGTTGTATCGAAAAAATCACAAAGCGTTTCCTTTGTTATATCATCGTTTGTTGGCCCAAGGCCACCTGTAACTATAACCAGCTGAAAATTTGTAAAATATTCCTTCACGACATCAAGGATATCTTGTCTTTCATCCTTAATCGTCACTGATTTGCAAATCTCTACACCGAGACTACTCAATTCTTTACCGATCCATGCCGCATTCGAATTAATCGTTTGACCAATTAATAATTCATCTCCTATTGTGATAATTCCAGCCTTCATAATCTTGGTACAAATTTTGAGTTACAACAGTAAAATTATTTGTATGTTTGGAAAAAAACGAATCAAAATGAAAAAACTTATTACTCCCCTACTACTTGCATCACTAACACTCACATTACCAGCATGTGACGTTTTAGGAGATGCTGCTGGCTCATTGATTGAAAACCCAATGAATGGAGGTAGTGAGGAGAACACAAATAAACTTACCAATCAAGAAGTAATATCTGGATTGAAAGAAGCTTTAACTGTTGGCATAAGAAATGCAGTAGACGTGACTTCTGTAACGGATGGATTTTATGGTAATCCAAAAATTAAATTACCCTTCCCAGAAAGTGCTCAGAAAATGAAAGAAAAGGCTTTGGAATGGGGACTTGACGGTCAGGTTGAAAAAATAACAACTACTTTAAATAGAGCGGCTGAAGATGCAGCAAAGGAAGCAACACCAATTTTTATCAATGCGATTAAAAACATGAGTGTTCAAGATGGCTTCAAGATTCTAAATGGTGGTCAAGGTGCAGCAACTGATTTCTTGAGAAAAAATACAGAACAAGAACTTGAGGCTGCTTTTGCTCCTAAAGTTGATGAATCTATCAAAGAAGTAAAACTTACTGAATATTGGAATCCAGTAATGACCAAATACAATCAAGCCATGAAATTTACTGGTGGCGATGAGGTAAATACTGATTTAAATAAATACGTAACTGAAAAAGCTATGGATGGATTATTCCATATGGTAAAAAAAGAGGAAAATAAGATTCGTAAAGATCCTGCTGCACGAGTAACTGATCTTTTAAATAAAGTTTTCGGAAGTATAGGTCAATAGTCTAAATGCATCAAGATTTATAGTGAAATAGCCATGAGTTTAAATACTTGTGGCTATTTTTGTTGGTATGGCAGATTTTTTACCTTCAGAACTTGTAATAACCGAAGATGGTGGTGTATATCATTTGGATGTAAGACCAGACCAAATTGCAGATAAGATAATTATTGTTGGGGATCAATATCGTGTGGAGGTCGTATCTGGCTTTTTCGATACTATATCACATAAAAGTCAACATAGAGAATTTGCCTGTCACACTGGAACATATCAGGGGAAGGAAATCTCTGTTATTTCAACTGGAATAGGAACCGATAATATAGATATCGTTCTCAACGAACTTGATGCATTGGTAAATATTGACCTAAAAACACGAAATGAAAAAGAACAGAAAAAATCACTCGATATAGTTCGAGTTGGTACTTGCGGAATATTGCAAGACGATATACCTGTTGACTCATTTATTCTTTCCACACATGCCTTAGGTATAGATAATGTTGGACATTTTTATGAAATAAATGTTGACAGCCATACGGAACAACTTTTAGATGATATCAAAAAGTCAATAAAACTACCTCCTACTATTGTTCCTTATATGACGGCTGCTTCACAAGGTCTTAATAATAGATTGAAAAGCGATAAAGTGAAAGAAGGGATAACTGTAACGAGTTCAGGATTCTATGGGCCACAAGGTAGAAAATTACGAATTGGTCTCACTGCGCCTGATATGCTGGATAGTTTTCACGATTTTACACATCCCGATTGTAGATTTTCTAATTTGGAAATGGAATGCTCTGCACTATTTGCATTATCAAAAGCTTTAGGGCATGAAGCCACAGCAATTTGCCTAGGTTTAGCGAATAGAAGAAAGAAAGAATTTACTAAAAATTACGAATCAAAAATTCTAGAATTGATAGCTTATGTGTTGGATCGAATCTAAATTAGTATCACCTATAATTTTCTCTTTTTTACTATTATTTTCTGCTCAATGCAGTAATGATATCAAACAAGATCAGAGTCCAACTAAAAAAGCTGAAAAACATAACGAACTTAACACGGAAGAAAAAATAGCTAGACAAGTTGAGCTAGAGCTTGACATTAACGCATCAGAAAAATACGAAATAACAATTCAAAATGAATACATCAATGAAGATACACTTCAGGATGCATTGATACTCGTGAATAGAAAACAATGGGCTCACGATAGAGCAAAAAAAGCAGAGAATAAAACCTTTATTGAGAAAACCGGATTTGTCGGACCCTATAACTATATTTTTGTTAAGCTTGGTGGTCAAGACCAGTTATTAAAAACCCCACACATCGGCTCAGCTGCGGACTACTCTCTTAAAAGTCAATTTTTAAGCATGACTTCACTTGCTCATAAAGATTTCTATGTTAATTACAGAATTCGAAATAGCATGCACCGGAATTATTATACCGTTCGTAATGATCGTATTTATCAAACTTTTAGTTGTCCTGTCTTCGATAGTATTGGACACGAAAATCCACGTGTTTTTGCCATTAGGCATGAGGAGAGTAGCGTTCGAATTGCAAAAGACATTGCTATCTACAAAGGGAAAATTGTTGGATATGACACTTCAAAAATAGAAAATCCAAATAATTACTCACCGAGACAAATCGTTCCACTAAACGATTTACTCGTCTACTTTATATTTGATGAAAAATCTATGAAATACAAAACACCAATGGTTCCTCCTGAATAAAAAGGTTATTGTTTTTGATGTCGCGGTATAATAAGTGTAAACGTCACTCCTTTTCCAGGTTCTCCTTCAGCAAATATTTCACCACTATGAGAGGCTGCTACTTTTTTACAAATCGCAAGACCAATGCCTGTACCTTCAAATTTTTTCTGAGCGTGAAGTCTTTGAAATACCTCAAATATTTGATCATTGTACTCTTTTTCAAAACCAATTCCATTGTCAGAATAGATGATCTTAAAATAATCTAGCTTCTTATTTAAATGGTACTTTTCAACTTCTCTTGCACCTAATTGCTGCTTTTTAATCGAAATTTTAAGAAGCTGATCTTTTTTCCTAAACTTTATCGAATTGCTCATCAAATTAGCAAACAATTGCTTGATTTGAAAACGCACGATTTGAGCATCAGGCAATCTATCTAAGTTAATTTCAAAAGGAACATCTTCACTTTGATAGTGATCATTTAATTCTTCAATAATCTCGGTGATACTTTCAAGCTTAAAGGCCTCTTCTTTAGAAAGCTTTGAATAGTCTAGAAGATCTGCAATCAACTTTTGCATTCGCATTGCAGAACGATCTAACCGTTCAAAGTAATTCTTTTGATCATCAGATAATCGCTCCTCTTCAAATCTAATCTGATCTATGAACATCCTGATCTTTCGTAGCGGCTCTTTCATATCGTGGCTACTGATCCAGTTGAATTGACTCAACTCTTCGTTTTTAGATTGAAGTTGGTCTGCCGCTCTCTCTAATTGCTGTTTTTGTTCCTTCAGACTTGTAATAAATACTTCCTTCTCTAAAAAAGAACCAAGTCTCAGACCGGCTTGAATTTGATGACTATGCCATTCAGCACTTCTTCCACTTACTTCCTCCTCCCATGCATCAAAAGAATTACGCGGGGTTAAATGATCTGCGCTATCTTCTTGTCTTCCTCCCCAAAGAACGCCCTCGGAGAGTTGCTTTCTAAACCATATCATAGCGCTTTCACTTGAAGAATCGAAAGAATAATACAGTACGCCACTCGCTACATCTTTAATGTCAAAAGCTAAGTCGGTATGTTTAGAGAATTCATCCGACAGAAAAACACGTTCATTTTTTTCTTGCATCCATTTCTGAATTTCAAGAATCTTCGAGTCATCAGGCGTATCACCAAAACTATAAATATTTCCATTACGTATTACCGCTCCTCCATCTGATTCAGTCAAACCAATAAAATACGCACTGGAAGTTGCTGCTTCAAATTTATCGTTCCCTTTCATCACCTCTTCAAGGATCGATTGATAAATATGTTCTTTTTCTTGAACCTTTTGATATTCCTCATATGCTTCCCATCGTTGTATCTGCGATGAAAATAATTGAGTTTGTAGCAGCGCCTCTTTCCTCTTTTGGTAAGACAATACCTTAGGTGAATGGTGATGACAAGCAATTAGCCCCCATAGTTGCTTGTCCAGCATAATTGAGATCGTTAATGTTGCCGTTACCCCCATATTCTTGAGGTACTGTAAATGAACGGGAGATACACTTCGCAAAGTCATCATACTAAGGTCAATATCACTTGATTTAAGACCTTCAATGTTTGTAAGAATATTCTGATCTTCTGCATTCACGTCGGCCAGTAATCTTAATTGTTTTCGCTTGTATAACTCACGCGCCTGAACCGGAATATCTGTATGTGGATAATGAAGTCCATAAAAGGACTCAAAATCTTTATTTTTTGATTCTGCAAAGACTTCTCCGTTGTAATCTTTGTCAAACCTATAAACCATTACTCGGTCATAATCTGTTAGCTCTTTCAATAGAGAAGCGAATAAATCAGCAAAAGATCTAAGGTTAGATACTCGGTTAGATTCATTAACAAAGTCAATAGTTTGTTCATAAAAACGACTTTCTGGATCATTCATATTCAATGCTTCGATCTCGGCAAGAATAAAACGCTCAGTATTCTGGAAATTAAACACATATTTTTGTGACCCTATGGTTTCATGCAATTCTAAAACGGACTCATTATGATTTATTTTAAACCAATTATCAGTACTAAACAGTTTGCTGGATAGATCCTTAAGATCCGTCCATTTACCTAATTGTAAAATATGAGAATCAACCTGAAGAATTCTTGAGGTCTCTTCACTATAAAAAGCTATTTCCTGAGTTTCTTTATCAAAACCTATCAAGCATCCAAACCCTTGAAGAGTTCCAATAAGGTGAACAGGTTCATCTGAACAGTTGTCCACATCATCCAAAGATGATTTATTTACTTTATTTATTTTCGATCCCATAGAATTGATCAACGTATGATAATATAAATTGGAATGTTTTCACGGCTCCATCTGCGACTTCTCTTTGATCGGGAGGATGTACTTCTTCGAGCTTTTCAAGAACATTTTTCCAAGAATAAGATGATTTATGAGTTAGAAAAGAGAATCCACAAGTGTTAGATGAAAGTTCACTTTGCAAATGATTGCCAATGAACTTACCACCAAGTTTCGATCCTTCCACTACATAATATGCCCCTATAACATTATTTCCCACTAACTCAAATGGTAAATCTTTAATTAATGGCGCCGCTATACCGCAGCACTCAAGATCATGCTTGATTAAACTTAATCGCCCCTCAAATGGATAATTCGAATCAATATTATTTTCTATCTGTTTTTCTATCAAGGTATGAATACCATAAAACAATTCAAGGTACTCTGCGTAGTCATCTGCTTTTACCTCATCTGATGTTACCCTTGATAGTTTTGGATGTTTGTCAAGAAGATTGTGGTAATAACTGGTCTCCTTTCTAAGCAGATCAATCAAAGCCATTTAAGCAACTAAGTAATTTGAAAGTTCATCAACCAAGACGTTTATTCTTGAAGGTTTAGTAATAAATGCTGTAGCTCCCACCTTCAAACATTCATTGACATCTTCTGGATTGTTAGACGTTGAATATATTATCAAAGGTGTCCTCTCGTATTTTGGATTGTCTCTCAGTATTTTCAACCCTTCCTTACCATTCAACTTAGGCATGTTGAGATCAATGAATACAGCACCTACATTTTCATAGTTTTTATCTAAAATAGGCTGCGCCTCATCAAAACTAGAAAACGTCTTAAGGACATAAGATGGAAAGTGTTTTTTAACTGTACTTGAGAATATTAATTGATCATCATCATCATCATCAATTAATATACAAACTTTATCTTTTCTTATCATCGATCCCAAATCTCCGATAAAATTAAAGAAAAAACAAGTCAGTACAGCAAATAAACGTCAAAACTAAACGAGAAGACTTAAATGCGTTATCTATAAAATAAATATAGCCTATTTAAGTACATTTACGTGTCCAGAATGAACATGTCTCTTGTCAGACATTGTCTCCTTAAATTCAATTTTCCAAATATAAGTTCCATCCTTAACAATTTCTTGGCTATCTGGGCCATAAGTACCATCCCATCCAATCGAAGCATCATTAGATTCAAATACTATTTCTCCCCATCTGTTAAAGATCAAGAAATTAAAATCATAAGGATCATAACCTGCTGTAAACACTGGAGAAAACGTCTCATTGAACTGGTCATTATCAGGAGTAAAAGTATTCGGAACGTAGAATATGATCTGATCCTCTACAGTTACAACTGATCTCGCCGTATCGACACATCCTTCATCCGTAGTCGCGACAAGCTGAATATCATAAGTATTAGGTTCCGAAGGAAACTCAACAACTGGATTCGTACTTGTAAAATCACCCATTTCGGAAATCGTCCATAAATAGGTATCCGCATGCACAGATGAGTTCGTAAAAGAAACTTCGCTTTCCATCACATTGGGATCAGAAGGTGAAAATGTAAAGCTAGCAACAGGGTTGTGAAAAATCTGAATGTAGTTATTTTCAGTGTGCGTGTCTGTACATCCAGCATCTGTTGTAATCGTTAAAGTCACTCCTAAAAGAACATTGTTTCCTGAGAAGTTCTCAAAGCATTCATTTACCGATGCTCCGTTGTAATTTGACCCATTACTAAATTGCCATTCAAAATCAGTAATCTGACTTGGATTTGCAACTTGAGAGGTTGACATTAATTCTGGACATATTGGCGAGCAACCTTCTAGATTCATGCCTGTAAAGCTCGCCGTTGGATTTGGAAATACCGAAACATCCTCACTTACTTGAGATTCGCAGCCATTTGACGTTGTTACGTTCAAAGTAATAGAATATGTACCCGCATTTGCGTAAGTATTTGTTGGATTCTGATTGGTAGATACATTTCCATCGTCAAAATCCCAATCCCATTGATTAATTGTCCCATTTGTTATTGTGGAAGCATCCGTAAATTCGCTTACCTCATCCAAACAGACATTCTCTGCATTGAAATTAGCCGTTGGAACAGCATAAGCCTCTACCTGCTGAATTAACGTATCTGAACAACCATTATTTGTTGTAACAATTAATGTTACGTCATATGTATCTCCGGAAGTATACTGATGCGTCGAATTTTGAGTATTGGCAGTATTACCATCATCAAAATCCCATTCCCATTGATCAATTACATCATTTCCAGTTGTTGTAACCGAAGAAACATCTTCAAATGTTAGCAACGTATCTGCACATTCATTTATAAATGTAAAGTCTGCGTCTGGTTTGGGATATAATCCAACCGTCTGATAAACTGTATCTGTACAGCCATTGCTTGTTTCAACAAAATGGATGATCTCTATCTCATTGCCATTCGTTAAAGTGTATGAGCCATTCTGTCCTGAAAAATCGCTTATGGTATCACCATCAAAATCCCAATAATATCCTGTTATCGTTCCTCCATTTGCCTGACTCTGACTATCAAAAGTTATATCTCCTCCCCCACATGCATTCTGAAAATCAAAATCTACAATTGGATCATTCAATAATTCAACTTGTTGTGTTATGGAATCGGAACATCCAATACTTGTTTCTATTACAAGTTCAACATCATAAACTCCCGACGCACCTCCAACGAAACAATAGTTCAAAGAATCTTGAATCAATAAATTATTATCGAAATAATAGGATGAACTCGTTATAGGATAGGTTGATGTACTTTGATTCGTTAAACAAACAGAATCATTCATACATACATCTGGTGAAAGGAAAGCTGCCTCAATATCATGTACAAGAATAACCACGGAGTCTACAGCTGTACATGTTGAGTTAAAGTTCTCCCCATAAACATAAATCGTTGTATCTCCTAACGGAGTTATCTGAATACTATTTCCACTTTGACCAGTGCTCCAATAAAGCGTATCATAGTTCGCACTTATCATCTGTGTAACTGTATCTCCACATTCATTAACTTGTTCTATCTCAAATGGTGCATTTGTCGGAACATCTAAAGTAAAAGTGGTACCGGCACATACCGTTGTATCCGCTTGATCAATGGCAATCGGTGGGCTTACAATATTTACTGGTTTGACAATATTCACGTTACAACCATTCGCAATAATTTTAGTAAGAGTTACATTATACGCTCCTGGCTGACTGTAACTATGAGAAACATTTTGACCCGTAACAGGAGCACTACCATCACCAAAATCCCAACTGAAACCGGAGGTTAATGGGTCAGGAACTGCAGAAAAATCAATAATATCATTAATACACGTTGGCGTAGAGCTAATGTCAAAATCATTGGTTAAGTTTTTCAATGAAGCACCCGCACAATACCCAAATGATTCGGCATTACCCCAACCATAGACAATAGCTAATGTTCCTCCCGGTGAAAATAAATTATGGTCACCTTGAGCGATATTCACTCGGGCATAACTGTAATTTGGATCGGCAGGGAACTGTGTGAAATTGGCTGAGATATTGTTTCCATCCAAGACCACATTCGGCACATTGGCCGTTTCAACAAGAATATTGACCCAATAATCATTGACTAATGGAGTTTGAAACGCATTGAACGTAATGTTTTCTAAAGATTGTTCTATTGGGTAAAGTAAAACTTGAAAAGGATCACCTGGCCCCCCGCAACTTACTCCTTCAGCATATTGCATGACGGCAATCGGAGCAGATCCTTCAATAATAGAATAATTATTATTATCATATTGATAGAACTGACCTGCATTTAAGTTTGCAACGAGGCCACCGTCAATAAAAACATCTGTATTATTTTGGGTTGCCATTATTCGATAATGGGTTGTATTCTTTAATGCTAAAGGTATAGCGGCATAGGTTTGACCTAGATTGGATGTTGGAAGTAATTGCTCGTATATATGATCACATGCCGTACAACCTCCAATATTTATGCATTGTGAACCCGAAAAAACGGCAAACGGTAAACAAAATGTTGTGTTTACGCCCTCTATTGTTGTACCAGTCAAATCATCAGTACCACTATTGTGTGTTAATTGATACATCTCTCCTTGATCCAAGGTGATCAAAAAGGGTACACCAGCAGCCTGACCTCCATCTGTATTGACACTTGGAGTAATTTCAATTTCTGTATTATCTTCTGTCGCTACAATTATCGCAGCGTCACCCCAATCACCAGGGTTTCCTGTCATATTTAAAACTGTATAGTTTATCCCTAGAGAAGTTTGCGGATAAACAACAGTAGCATCTGCAGAGGCACTTCCAGGATTAACAGCATAAACTGTTATAGAATCACATGAAGATACATGCACCGCCAAGTTGTGAACTCCTTCATTATATGGTGGCAAAGCACCATTTGGTAAAGCATAAGATTGAGTAGTACCTCCTACGACATTAAAGTTTTGAGAAAAACCAAGACCGGGTATCTCAATTATACCGGTCACATCTTGCTCAGCCGAAATATATACGTCTGGCGTTGCATTTACCAAATTCTCAATATACCCAAACCAAAACTCCTTACCTTTGGTAGATTGGGCATTTACGTTCAAAATGGGAATGAATATCAGTAGAAATAGTATCTTTTTCATAGTGTTTTATCCTAATGTGATCATTTCATAAACGTATGAGACTCTCAATGGTTGCTCTAAAATACTAATTTGAAACAGAAAGATCATTTTTATTCTGAAATAAGCAAAGGTTCCATCGAAACATAGCAACAATTCATATTTCAATGAAACAATTATTAAAGAATGTACGCATTCCAAAAAACGCTTAACATGCCTTATTCATCACAATTTCTTACTTTTGATTTATCATGCGTTTAAGAATAATACCTTCACTTACACTTTTCCTTTTCCTTGTTAGTAGTTGTTCTGAGGAATCAACCTCGGATACGCAGGTATACGGGTACCTAGAGGTTTGTTTCGAAGATTACTATTTAAATTATGGTGTCCAGATTAGCGAACACTTAGAAGTTTTCGAACAACATTTAATCAATGAGGGACATTTAAAAGATTCTACAGGCGATGCTTATCTAGATTTGATTTCAAAGCTGAGTAAGAATATTTATTTTGATCCTCCTCTTAGATATGACAACTTCAATAATGCAGTTCTGTATAAAGTTCCTGACAACTTAACAGATTGTGCAAGCTCAATTTTCGGAATAGACTCATCCTTAGTTCGGAATACAGATTATTACAAGGCACAAGAAAAAATCCGGATAGAACTTCAAAAAAACGACGAAATTTCCATCAATGATGTCTTTCTCTATAAAAGTAAGTATTTAAGCGCAAAGACCATCAAGGCTCGATTTGTAAAACAGTCTATTTTGCAACTATTCTATAAATGGTACTTCAAGAGTAAATTCGACAGGGAAATTCCTTTAACAGAAGATCAATTGATCAAAAATAATGACTCAACTCATGTTAGAGTGAATAGTTAATTTGTTAAGAAGATTATCTTTGTAAAAAAATTGATACATGCGTTTAGGCCAACTCTCTAGAAAATTGAATGTAAAATCTGAAAAGATTGTTGATTTTATTGAAAATGAATTCAATGAAACGATAAAACATCATCCAAATTGCAAGATCAAAGATGAATATTTGACATCTATAGAGTCTCATTTTTTAGTTGAAGAGCCAAATAGCTCGATTCAAATAGAAGAGAAAACTGAATCAACCGAAGAAATAGCTAAACTTGAAGAGCCTGTTATTGAAAATTCAGAAGAAGAAGGTACTAACTCCGAAGAGGAAACATCTCAGGATAGTGAAGAAAGTCTAACTGACGAAAAGGACAGCAATCTCGAAGCAAAAGAAGAATCTGACGATACGGAAGTAAAAGATAATGAAGACTTCACACCAGAATTAATCATTGAAGATGGAGTTATAAAAGCTCCTAAACCTGAAGTCGAGGGAATTAAAGTAGTTGGTAAAATTGACTTACCGGAACCAAAAGTAGAGGTCTCTGAGGAAGAGGATGGAGACCAAGTAGGTGGAGGAGATGAGGAAAATGCTAAATCCGAAGAAAAAGTTAAACCAGCGGAAAGACCTCGAAAAAAATCTCGAAATAAAAGAAAGGAAAGAAGTAGCAAACCAAAACTTTCACTTGAAGAGAAGAAGAAAAGAGAAGAGGATAGATATAGAAAACAACAAGAAGAAAAAAAGAGACGAGAAAAGGAGCTGAAAAGAAAAAACTACGAACAAATGATGCAAGAAAAAGCATCTTTGTCTAAGAGTTCTCCAAAGAAGAAAAAAAGTACTGCTAAAAAGTCGCAAGAAAATAAAGAGAAAGAAAAACCAAAAACAGCTTGGGGCAAGTTCATGCGATGGCTAAACACCTAGCAACATGTTCTCAAAAGAAGAAAGAAAAAAAATACATGAGGCGTTTTGGAAACGATTTAAATCAAAAGTTTCAAATGAAAAGAACGCTGAAGGCAAGCGTATCAATTGGCTCAATTATCCCACAAAGCTAAAACAGATTTACGTTCGTTTACAAGCTGATAATAATTTCGCTCGGTTTTCAATTGATATTCAAGACAAAGATCAAGGTATACGAGATTTGATCTGGGATCAATTTACCGAACTTCAAAAAGTACTTGAAAGTGAAATGCCAAATGAAGGTGTTTGGAGCAAAGAAGCATACAATGCTGCTGGACAGCATATTTACCGAATTTCTTGGGAAATCAACAATGTTAACATGTATGAACCATTGGACGAAGAACAAATCTTCTCATTTTTCCACAAACACTTGAAAGGATTCGATCACTTTTACGTCGAGTTTAGAGAGGTGTTATTTGGCTTACTAAAATAAAAAATCTATCACAATGAAAATAGAAGCAAACACTATTGATGAATACATTTCTAAATGTCCGGAAGATAGACAAAGCGCTCTCCACAAATTGAGACAAGTAATTTTAGCGAATATCCCCGAAGGCTTCAAGGAAGAATTGAATTACGGAATGCCTGGCTATGTCGTCCCGCATGAATTATATCCAGGAGGATACCACTGTGATCCGAAGTTACCTCTGCCCTTTTGCAATTTTGCTTCTCAAAAAAACTATATTGCATTTTACCACACGGGAATGTACTCAAATGAAAAAATCAAGGATTGGTTCGTAGAAGAGTATAAAAAAGTCGTGCCTACGAAGCTTGATATGGGCAAGTCGTGTATACGTTTCAAAAAACCTGAACACATACCGTTTGAACTAATAGGAGAGCTTATGGGGAAATTTTCAGTACAAGACTGGATAGAAATTTATGAAAAAAATGTCAAACGATGAACATACGTTTTCCTTCTACACACAGATAAAACCGATTATTTGCGAAAATCGAATTTTACGGAATAATTGACCGGAGAATTGAGCAATTCAATTAATTTTAGCGAACAAGATTAGTAATTATGGCAATTTCAAAACAAGAACTCGACTTTAACAAGAATGACGATGCAATGCGTCTTAAAATCTCTGAGCTAGAGCGTAAACTTGAGAAGATATACCTCGGAGGAGGAAAGAAAAAAATAGAAAAACATCATTCAAAAGGAAAACTCACCGCTCGTGAGCGTATCGATTTACTTTTAGATAAAGATTGTGAAACGATTGAGATAGGTGCTTTTGCCGGAGAAGGAATGTATGAAGAGTACGGTGGCTGCCCTTCTGGAGGAGTTGTTATCAAAATAGGATATGTTAAAGGTCGTCAATGTATAGTTGTTGCAAATGATGCCACGGTGAAAGCTGGCGCTTGGTTCCCTATTACTGGAAAAAAGAATTTAAGAGCGCAAGAAATTGCAATGGAGAACAACTTACCTATTATATACTTGGTAGATTCGGCAGGTGTTTTCTTACCTCTTCAGGATGAAATTTTCCCAGACAAAGAACACTTTGGAAGGATTTTCAGAAATAATGCGGTAATGAGCTCGAAAGGCATTACACAAATTGCTGCTGTTATGGGTAGTTGTGTTGCTGGAGGTGCTTATCTGCCAATCATGTCAGATGAAAGCTTGATCGTCAACAAAACGGGTACAATATTCCTTGCAGGATCATACCTTGTAAAAGCTGCGATTGGTGAATCGATAGATAATGAAACGTTAGGAGGAGCTACCACGCATAATGAAATTTCAGGAGTATGCGATTACAAACCTGAAAATGATGAAGAGTGCCTTGAAACAATAAGAGAATTGATGGATCAAATTGGAGATCCTCAAACTGCTGGATTTAATCGAAAAGAATCCGCACTGCCCAAAAAAGACCTTAAAGATGTATATGGTTTGCTTCCAAAAGACCGAACGAAGCCTTATGAAACCAGAGATATCCTGAAATGCATTGTTGATGATTCAAAATTTACAGAATACAAAAAAGATTATGGAAAAACGATTATTACTGCCTATGCAAGAATTGATGGTTGGAGCGTTGGTATAGTTGCAAATCAAAGGTCTATTTCTAAAAGCGGAAAAGGTGAAATGCAATTTGGAGGAGTTATCTACTCAGATTCTGCAGATAAAGCAGCAAGGTTTATTATGACATGCAACCAAAAGAATATCCCTCTTGTTTTTCTACAAGATGTTTCGGGATTCATGGTTGGATCTAAAAGTGAACATGGTGGAATTATTAAGGACGGGGCTAAAATGGTGAATGCCATGGCGAACTCAGTAGTTCCCAAATTCACCGTTGTAATGGCTAACTCATATGGAGCAGGAAACTATGCGATG
This sequence comes from Brumimicrobium sp., assembly GCA_965659845.1. Lineage (GTDB taxonomy): Bacteria > Bacteroidota > Bacteroidia > Flavobacteriales_D > Crocinitomicaceae > Brumimicrobium. Next base: position 5,280 of record CBFHXS010000012.1, on the reverse strand, counting down.
TGTGGGAAAGCTTACGATCCTAGATTAATTGTAGCTTGGCCAACAGCAGAACTTGCAGTGATGAGTGGTGCATCTGCCGCTAAAACACTTCTGCAGATTGAAGTAGCTTCTTTAAAAGCTAAGGGAGAAACCATTACAGAAGAGAAAGAAAAAGAAATGTTCGATAAGATCAAAAATAGATATGACGAACAAATCAGTCCGTATTACGCAGCTTCACGAATTTGGGTAGACGCCATAATCGACCCGGTTGAAACACGAAAAGTAATCTCTATGGGTATAGAAGCTGCAAATCATAAACCAGCGGAAAAACCTTACAACGTTGGTGTAATTCAAACTTAAGAATATGTTAGATTGGCAATTTAAATTTTATAATGATTTAAGTCTCAACGAGCTCTACGATCTTTTAGCCTTGCGCTCAAAAGTATTTGTAGTGGAGCAAAACTGTCCATATCAAGACCTCGATGGAAAGGATAAAAAATCATATCATCTCATTTGTAGAAATGGAAAAGGAGATGTTGTAGGTACCATGAGGATTTTACCAAAAGGACTCGCATTTAAAGAGATCGGTTTTGGCAGAATCGTTATTGATGAATCTGAAAGAGGAGTTCAGCAAGGACACGAAATGATGAAGGAAGCAATGGAATATTGTCGTGCAGAATTCGGAGATGTTCCTGTTTATTTATCTGGTCAGAAACATTTGGAAGGGTTTTATGAAAAACATAATTTCACGTCAACAGGAAAAGAATATCTTGAGGATGGAATACCTCATGTAGAAATGTGCTATACGCCTAATAACTAATGCTAAGAAAATGAAAAAGATATTAAATTATACGCTTATAGGAGCCGCATTAATTACTGCTACAAGTTGCGGAACAACAAAATCTGATGAAGAAACTGAAGAAGGAGTTGCTGAATTCTATACAATTCAAAAAGATTACATAGATAAATCCGTTAATCCTGAAGAAGATTTCTTCCAGTTTGCCAATGGTCAATGGATCGAAGATAATCCTGTTCCACCATCAGAATCGCGGTGGGGAAGCTTCAATGAACTAGATAAAGCAAACAAAAAGAAACTCACTGCAATCCTTAACGAAGCTAAAGAGGCAGAAGCTGCTAGTGGTAGCAGCCTTCAAATCATTGGAGACTACTATACTGCCATGTCAGATATGGATGCTCGCAACAATGCAGGAATGGATGCAGCGCAAAAATGGCTGGATAAAATCCAAAATTTGTCCTCTAAATCTCAACTTCTCGGAATGATTGCAGAAATGAATGACAAGGGATTTGGTGGATTCTTTGGCTTTTATGTAGGTCAGGACATAAAAGATGTTGAAAAACACGTCCCATACATTTCTCAAGGTGGTATAGGTCTTCCTAACCGCGACTATTATACAGATAGTTCAAAACAGGAAATCCAGAACAAGTATGTGGATCACATGACGAAAATCTTCTCTTACGCTAAGCTTGATAAAGCTGATGAGAAAGCAAGTATTGTTATGAACCTTGAAACTACAATGGCTGAAAAAATGATGAAGCCGGCTACCTTAAGAGTTCCTGAGAACACCTACAATCCAATGGAAAGAAAAGCTGCGATTAGCGAATATTCAAACCTAGGCCTTGACAATTACTTCAAAGCAATTGGAATAGAATCTTTTGATACTTTGATCGTAGGTCAACCTGAATATTTTGCCTTTTTGAATAAAATGGTTGAAGAAACGTCTCTAGAAGAGATTAAGACATACTTATCATGGAAAGCTTTGAATCATTATGCAGGATATCTGAATGAAGAACTTGTTCAGATGGACTTCGATTTTTACGCTACTGTTCTTTCAGGAAAATCAGAAATGAAACCAATGAATGAAAGAGCGATCGAAGAAATGACCGGAAAAGCTGTTAAAACTGCTTTAGCGCAAGTATTTGTTGCGCGTCACTTCTCAGAGGAAGCGAAAAATAAAGTAAATGAAATGGTAGATAATCTTTTAGCTGTATACAGAGAAAGATTGAACAACCTTTCTTGGATGACCGATGAAACTAAGGTAGAAGCTTTAAAGAAACTTGAGGCAATCGGACGTAAACTAGGATATCCTGATGAATGGAAGGATTTATCAGAATTATCTATCGTTGGAGACAACTATGTTGCTAACATAGATGCTTGTGCACACTTTTCATTCAGAGAGAACATCGATAAGCTAAATGAGCCTGTAGATAAGAAGGAATGGGGAATGCCGGCGCATATGGTAAATGCATATTACCACCCGTTATTGAATGAGATCGCTTTCCCAGCAGGAATTATGCAACCTCCTTTCTTTGACATTAATGCAGAGGACGCTGTAAACTATGGTGGAATCGGAATGGTGATCGGTCATGAATTCACACATGGTTTTGATGATATGGGAAGTAAATTCGCTGCAGACGGATCGTTTACAAACTGGTGGTCAGAAGAAGACCGAAAAAACTTTGAAGAACGCACAAACAAACTAGGAACTACATTCAGTAACTTCTGCCCAATCGATGGCCACTGTGTGAATCCAGACTTGACAATGGGAGAAAATATTGCTGATTTAGGAGGAATCACTATGGCTTATCATGCATATGCCATGACAGATGAGTTTAAAAACGGCGAAGAAAGAGATGGGTTCACTCCTGCTCAGCGTTTCTTCCTTGCTTATGCTCAATTATGGAAAATCAATTACACGGAAGAAGAATTAAAGAAAAGACTAGCTACAGATCCTCACAGTCCAGGAATGTATCGCGTAAACGGACCTCTAATGAATTGTCCAGAGTTCTTCGAAGCATTTGGTGTTAAAGAAACAGATGCTATGCGTAATTCAGAAGAAACGATTTCAAAAATTTGGTAAACAATCGAAAAGAAACCTCAATTAATAATTATTGCCGGGCCAACTGCGAGTGGAAAAACATCACTCGCAGTTGAACTGGCTAAAAATCTTGAGTGTCCCATCCTATCAGCAGACAGTAGACAATTCTATAGAGAGATGTCCATGGGTACTGCTAAACCTACCAATGAAGAACAAGATGGAGTTAAACATTATTTCATTGACTCCCACTCTGTGGAAGAACCCTTATCTTCTGGAAAATACGAGAAAGTGGCATTAGATGTATTAACAGACGTATACAAAACTCACGATTACGCAATTCTAGTAGGAGGTTCAGGAATGTTTATCAACGCTCTTTTATATGGAACGGATCAAATACCACAAGATTCAAATATCAGAGAAGAACTGAATCAGCTGTATAAAAAGGAAGGTCTGGAAGTTTTACTATCAGAACTAAAGGAAAAGGACAATACTTATTACAATAGTGTAGACCAACAAAATCCTGTTCGCATTATTCGAGCTCTAGAAGTTATAAGAATTACTGGACAGCCCTTTTCTGCTCAGAGGCAAGGTGAGGTCAAGCAGCGTCCTTTTGATGCCAAATACTTTGTATTAGATCACGATAGAGAGGCGTTATACAAAAGAATCAACAAGAGAGTTGATCTGATGATGGATGCTGGACTGCTTGATGAAGTAAAATCACTTCAACGCTTCAAAAATGAACAACCACTTAATACGGTTGGATACATAGAACTCTTCGACCACTTAAGTGGAGAATACGATATTAATAGAGCCGTTGAATTAATCAAAAGAAATACGCGACGTTATGCCAAGCGACAGTTAACATGGTTTCGACGTGATAAAAATGCAATCTGGATACCGTACAGTAGTAATGTCGCAATGATAACTCAGCTTGAACAACATTTTAATCGCTAAGCCAATCAAGAATTGGAGACTAACTATTTTTCGTTTATTTTTGTAGCATAATGAAGCACATTTTCATCATATTACTCGCCATTCCTCTCTTTTTGACATCTTGTAAAAAAGAAGAATTATCTTTTACATTGAAAGGTACTGTAAATGATGAAACTCTGACTTCATCTTTATCCAGCGCAAAAGTATCAGTTTATACCTTTCCAATTGGGTCCACGATAGGTACGAAAGTAACCACAATTACAACAGACAGTCAAGGTAACTTTGAGTACGAACTGATTCGAGAGAAATACGAAAAAATAGAAATCAAAGTAGAAAAAGAAAACTACTTCACAAACATCGACGTAATACCTTTTTCCAATTTAAGTACTGAAAATGAGAACACCTTCAGTTACTCTCTGAATGCTAAGTCATGGACGCGGTTTGTGATCTATAATCAACAGCCTCTTCAAAGTGACGAGCTCAAAATATTCAAAGACAGTGGAAAAGAAGACTGTGATGAATGTTGTGAAAATGGTTACTACTATTACTATGGTGCAGCAGATACTTCCGTTTACTGTCCAAACAACGGGAATGAATACATGAAGTTTTATTACTGGGTAAATGGTAATGAATCAAATGGACTAGATAGTGTATACAATACTCCATTTGATACGGTAACCTACGAGTTTTACTATTAGTATTCCTTTTCAGCCTCACTCAACATTTGAAACAAATCCTTTGTCTATCAAATAAATAAACATTATCTTTGCGGTCCGATTTAGGAAACATTCTGTCGTTAACCCTAATACAAGACGACTAATTATAAATTTCTTTCAGCATTTTTAGGGTTGTCTGAAATACAATTAATAAAGTGCCAATATGGCTGATAACAAAGTAGTTGATCAGGGAAATCCTGATTTTGATTGGGAATCACTCGGGAATGAGGGATACTCAAAGGCAGAACATGCCGAGTACGCAGAAACGTACGAAAATACTCTAAGCTCAATCAATGAGAAAGAGGTAATCACTGGTACAGTAGTATCATTGACAAAGAAAGAAGTCGTTGTTAACATCGGCTACAAATCTGAAGGAGTAATTCCTATTAACGAATTTCGTTACAACCCAGATCTTGCGGTAAACGACGAGGTTGTTGTTTTTGTTGAAACACAAGAAGACAAAAATGGTCAGCTTGTAGTTTCTCACAAAACAGCTCGTATGCACCACGCATGGGATCGTGTAAACGAAGCGTTAAAAACTGGTGAGGTAATCACTGGACATGTAAAATGTAGAACGAAAGGAGGTCTTATCGTTGATGTATTTGGAATAGAGGCGTTCTTGCCAGGTTCTCAAATTGACGTTAAGCCTATCCGTGACTACGACATGTATGTTGGAAAAGACATGGAGTTCCGCGTTGTTAAGATCAACCAAGAATTCAAAAATGTTGTAGTTTCTCATAAAGCACTTATCGAAGCAGAGCTTGAAGAGCAGAAAAAACAAATTATTTCTGGTCTTGAAAAAGGTCAGGTACTAG
>CBFHXS010000011.1:315-41186 GCA_965659845.1 Brumimicrobium sp. | reverse complement strand
TCTACATAATTTAAGTGTAGGTAGTTGCCGTCAAAATCTTTCTCAAGTATTGCTTCGATTTCACCTTCGAGCGCCTCCCTTTTAGAAGAATAAACTTGCTCATATGTGTAACGACCAATAACATCCTTAATAGCACCCTTTGATTTGTCGTCAATAAAAGTAGTATAATTTTCACGGTGCTTTTTGTGAAGATTAGCAACGTTTTGAGATTCGATGTTGTAGTTCACCGAGACATCAAGTGTTACATCTGTACCATTGATATCCATTACCTTTTGGTTGTATTGCTTCGACTTATTAACCACTTCATAAGTGATCATTTTGTTCCACGGAAGAATGAAGTACGTACCTTCATCATAAACCTCCTCTTCTACAATACTCGGAGAATTATAAGGACGGAACACAAATCCTTGTTCACCCGGTTCTACATCAACCCAAGAGTTGAAGAATATAATTATTGCGATCAATGCCACAGCACCAATTGCCACTAATCTTACCATTTTTCTAGTTTCCATAACGATCTTTTTTTCCTTTTTTAATGACGAAATCTACAGTTAAATATATGATTGCAATTAAGGCTATCAGCACCAGTACTTTTATGAAAGGTGGTGATTTGAACAAGTATCGAACAGATAAATATGTCGAGCCACCAATGATGATTGCTGCAAGAATGATTCGAAATATTTGTCGAGTTCTTATATTCATGATGCACAAATTGCAAGGCAAATGTAATAAAAACAAGGGGGGTAGCCCAACCTTTTGCTATGTATATAAACCACCGTTAACATTAATTGTTTGTCCAGTGATGTAATCTGATCCATCTTCGATGAGATAAACGATAGAATTACAAATGGCTTTTGGCTCTCCTAGCCGTTTTAATGGGATGTTGGACTCTATTTCTTTTCGTAAATTATTCGGAACATCTCTGATCATCCCCGTGTTAAAATATCCTAAAGCGAGATTATTCGCTGTAATTCCTAACGAGGAAAGTTCTTTACTCAATGTTTTTGTGAGGCCAATTAAACCTGCTTTTGATGCAGTGTAAGATGATGTCCCTATGAATCCTGTTTGACCAACAACAGAAGAGATATTGATTATACGTCCCCACTTGTGGATTTTCATCTGAGGAATAGCGTGTTTACAAACTAAAAATGGAGCAGTAAGATTGATAGCTATTGTCTTTTCCCAGCTTTCAAGAGAAGTTTTCCAAGAAATACTACTATCAGAAATACCTGCATTATTTATAACAATATCCAGTCTGCCAAACTTGTCGATAATTGTATCGACCATTTTTTGAACATCAGTTTCCTGGGTAAGGTCGGCTTTATGGTGAAGGATATCCTCGTTGGAATCAATGGAAGGTTTGTTCAAATTATGATGTAATACCAATTTGTAGTTTTTATTCTGAAAAAACTGAGCTACTTTTGAGCCCAAGCCGCCTGATGCACCTGTAATTAACATTACTTTTTTCTCCATCGATCAATACGCTTTAAAAATTTATACCAAACAGGACTATTATCCCATTGGAAGCAAAAATAAGATTTATCCTGAGCATTAAATCGAGTATTGAAAAATCGGACACCTTCAACGCGAGAACCACCAAAATCAAAAGTTTTGTTTTGTTCAAAACTGAGGTTGATAAGATGTTCCATCAGCGCATACATTCCTCCTTTTTCTTTGGCTGCTTCAGTGGTTGTTCCCTTTAGGTAGAGTAAAGTGTCTTTATGTTCCAATGCTAATAAGCCACCGACCAGATTGTTATCATCATTCAAGATAACAGTTTTCAGTGAAATATTTTTCGGAAGATTTGATATTAGCCTATCCAAAGCTAAAGATGAAGAGCTGGAGTAAAGATCCATCTTTTTCGAAAGCTCAGTTTTTACAAGGCTTAAGACTTCTGAAGAACGACTATTGTCTAATTCTGTTGTCATTTCGGAGTCTTTAAATTTCTTAATCATTCTTTTGGCCTGACTTTTCAACTTATAGCCTTCTTTATTCAGTTGCTGAAATACAAACTCTTCTGATGAAAGCGTTTCAAGAATATCCTTATTTAAATGTAAAACTCCTGCTGGAAACTTCTTGGTCATTGAAGAAGTAAGTTCATTTAGATTAACTTTTGACTCATCTCCAATAATTTCTGAATAACGATGAAAAAAGGGCGGGTAAATACTCTTAACACCAAGTTTGGTTGTTACTCCAACAGGAAATCCAAAAGCGTATGAATCATCTATAAATGCATGCCAGTCTGGACAAGTTGAGTTTAAATAATGGGATGTACTGAAAACTGTGGACTGATTACTACTGTTAACGAGGCTATCCCACTTTACATGGTCAATGTCTTTGTTATGTCTCCAGCCTCCCTTCATTCTGCTGATGATAACGTTAAAAAGCTGTTTTTCTTTTGCTGAACCTTTATATACTGTTGAAGTTTTTCGAAAGAGTACTTTGTCATGCTCTTTGGGTGGCCAATAATCACAAGGTCTGATCGATTTTCACGTGTAAATTTAGTTGTAATTGTATTTAGCTTGGAAGCGTAATATCCATCGCAACTTACATGATCCCAAATTGGTCTTTTTAGTGATTCATATTTCTTTCCGCCTTGTGAAATGAAATTTCCGTCTCCCACCATTTTATGTCTGCGTGGAATAAGTCTACCAAGGATGTAAAGTCTCCAAAAGAAACCAGGTTTATATTTATACCCTCCAATGGGAAGCTCTAAAAAACTACCGTCTTTGACAGGGGTACATAAATCATTTTCAAATCGATATCTACCTTGATTCGGAGCCTTTCGAAAATCGAAAAAATAGTGCTTTGTTGCAAGGTGACCTCCTTGAAATACAGTGGAATCAATTGATATACCGGCGTTCTTAAATATTGAAGAAAATTTTTCAAACGGTTGTAAGCACCATCCACCTGCTCTGTAACCTATTATTTGAGTCCCTGTTATTTCTTCAAGTTTAGATTTGTAGTCAAAAACAATTCTCTCGATTTGATCATGTTCCAAATCAGCAAGTTTATAATTACCATCCATATTAAAGTTCCATGAGCCATTCTTATATTCTGCAGTCTCCCAATGCGGATGAATGTGCAATTGAATGTCATGACCTTCATTGATTAACGCTTTGATCTGTTTTTTAATCTGAGTTGAAGTTTCAGACAATTCAGGATGTTTCAATCCATTTTTTTCCAATTGAATTATATATCCCACATCTACAAAAAAGGTAAAAGGTGTATTTAGCTTGCGTGCGATCTCCATTAATTTTGAAGTAGGGGAGAGAATGCACTTCTCAGCACTTCCCGTTGGTTTTCCAAAGAAAAGTTCGTAGTCGAACGTAAGAAAAATCTTCATCCTCGCGAAGATAGTGAAATCCTATTGTTTGGAATGAAGTAGTTTTCGATTATTGGATGGAAACTTTGTAAGATCTACCTGTATCTAAATTATAAACTATGAATACACCTGTTTCTGTAAATGGCACAATCTCTTTGTCTATAACTTCTTCGACCACTCTTCCTTCTATACTTAAAATTTGGTATTTAGCGGTCATAGGCAGGTGCAAAAGATGTGTTGCATAATCGAAATAAACAATAGATTTTTCGACATTAATAGCTTTTACACTTTTAGTATAAGTTGTTCCATCAAAATCTGTTGAACGTAGCAAATAATAGTTGATACCTTCTGCTGGAGTGTTGTGTAGAACTGAATAGCTTAATCGAGTTGTCGAATTTCCAGCCCCTTGAATAGTTTCAATTGCTTCGAATAACTTCCCGTTTTGGGAATGATAGATGATAAATGATTCATTGTTTGTTTCAGAACTTGTAATCCAGTCGATCATAACACTATTGTTGTGGTCGATGCTCAGAGATAAATCAACAAGATCAACAGGCAGTACAACAGGGTTAACGGTACACCCATTGTTCCCTTGTTCAATGGCTAACCCACCATTAAAGTCCCATTTCGCATAGTCTCCATCTGTTCCCGAGTTTAATGCGGAGTCAAATGAATAATCAATCACATGAGTGGTACCATCTGTTGAAGTAATAGTTGTGGTCATATAACGAATTCCGGAACCCGTTGAATTCACAAAGTTACCTCCTAAATTCCATGAAACATCCTGGGTGTATATGATGTAAATAGGTCCTGAACCGCATAGATTAGAAAAATCTAGAACGTCCCCTGGGCAAATAGCTTCATGAGCTAACATAAATGTAGCATTAGGGGGGATAGTCGTATTGGTTGCGTCAATGAATAAGCCCGGACAATTAGAAGAGTCATTTAGAGCAGAGGTAGTTGTTGTATTAGTTACAAGTGGGTCCGTAAAGTTATTTGTTGGGGAAGGAAAGCTTCCATAAGTCAATTCGAAATTTGTACTATTCATGAGTATTGAGTAATCTCCTGTATTGCCAAATATTACTTCGTTATTCCCTTCTCCGCAAGATGTATTGCAAGAGTTGATAATCATACTGGTTGCGTGCGGAGGTTCTAATGTGCATGGGCCTCCGGTTAGAGAGATTGTTATATCAGACCCATTATCAGTTCCAATAATTACAGGGTCTGAAGAGACTATACGGATTCTGTATCCGTTACCTGTAATAGTTGCCGCAGGAATCGTGAAGTTAATTGATCCTGATGGATTAGCACCACTAGCAGTTAAAGTACCGATAGAAGTTGGAGTAGCGAAGGAGCCAGAAGCATCAGAGAGTTCAGCAGTAAATACGTTTCCGCCGTTATAAACATCCGTAGAAGTGAAGTTAACCGTTCCCGTTTGACCGTTGGAACAATCAACAGTGTATGATAAAGGAGATACGACGCCGGTTGTTATGGTATTGGAAGTTGGAGGGCCACAGGTTCCAGTTAATAAAAAATTATCAAAACCAGAATATCCGCTTGTGCCATTGTTATTCACTATGATCTCAAGAGCAATAGAAGATGTGCCTCCGGGAACATTATAGATGACTGTTCCTTCCGCATTATCTCCTGAAGTTGAACCAGTTTGAAGCGTAACTCTTCCTTGACCAACACCGTCCAGGAAAACCTCATAAAAAGCTTCGTCAGAATTTGCATTATAACCCTCAATGTCATAATCAAAAGAGATTTCAACATTCGAACAGCCTGAAACATTAACCGATGAAAATGTGGTCACGGCATCTCCTCCTGTTCCGAAATCACCTTCATCATCCAAATCACGTTCTCCCAGGATATTTCCGCTTAGAGGCGCGTAATCTAGCCCCGTTGCATCAGCCATCGAAATAATACCATAAAAACCATCGTCAGCCCAACCATCAGGAAGTGGATAGACGTTGTTATTCGTATTAGATCCCTGATGACTAAAATAAGTCACACTCGACGAGTATCCCCAACTAGAAGCGCCATCAAAATCCTGTTCAACAATAATTTGACTAAAGGAATAGTTAGTCAATAGAATAAGAACAAATCCAATAAATAATAATACTTTCATTTTAGCACAAAATCTTCAAACATGTTGACGTTTCAACTTCCTTGAGGATTAATACCTAACTATGGTTTCAGTGCAGAACAAACACTTCAAGGATATCATAATTAGATTTTCAATGCGAAATTAGGGCAGAACCAACTGATCACCTAAATATTAACATTAAAAAATTATTAACGATGTGTTGGCAACTTATGCACAATGTCGCTGCAGGCACAATGCAAAAGAGCTCCAGAAATTCAGGAGCTCTTTTTGGGTCAATTATTTGTCTTTTATTTGACAGCTACAACTTCGTCACCAAAGCGCTCATAGTTGACCAACCATGCAGCGGCGTTTTTAACATATCTTCCAGTCCCTGCTGTATCCCAGTTAATATATAGTCGAGTGAATCCACCGTCAAAAATCAAACGTTTTCCATCTTGCTCATACGCTGCTGCAACTAAGTTCCCTGCTGATCCATAGATGATAGGTGTAAGGTCTTTGTGATCATCAATTGTTGCAATCGTAATTCCTTCATATACATTTTGTAATCCAGTTGTAATTAGATGATTTGGCATAAGTCCTGATTTAGAACCCTTAGCTAATATGTTTACCGTCTGATTCCCCATAGTATTTCCTTGCATTGAAACCCCAAGTAATTTTTGTGCAATAAAGTTGGCATCAGCATAATAAGGTTGGTTGTCTCCCCATATGTAAACACCTTTACCGCTGTCGAAGAATTTTTTAATCACATTGGCGTGCTTATCATTCAATTTTTGCGTGCTACTCGAAATGATCCATAGTTGACATGACTTGGCCAATGCAGAATCAAGCGCCTCAGGTGTTGGAGGCTGGTTTAACCAACGATATACTGAAAACCCTTTTTGCTTTAATGCCGCTTGTGGTTCGCTAAAGTCAAAACCTTCTCCAGTGTACAGATGCAAAACCGCTATGGTTTGACCTTTAAAAGCTCCGTCAACAGCTAAGTCATATTGACTGCCTGCTGCATTTCCATAGCTATCGCTTTTAACAACTCGTTTTTGTTTTACGATTTTTCTTTCTTGAGTAACTTCATCAAGAACTTCAACTTCGACTTCTTCTTTGATTACATTTTGTTTTGCACATGAGTTGTATTGTGCAAATGATAAGCTCGTAAATGCTAAACTTACTGTAAATAGAAATAACTTTTTCATAATGTTTTTGTTTCTCGTACAGCCTTGTTTGAAATTGGTTCAAAATTATTTTGCCCAATCCTCTCTGTCTAAGTTTCTAAACTGAATTGCCTCTGCAATGTGACTGGTTTTTATTCCATTCGAATTGTCGAGGTCGGCTATAGTTCTTGCAACTTTCAGAATCCGATCATATGCTCTTGCTGAGAGCCCCAAGTTATCCATGGCTTGTTTGAGTATTGCGTTTCCTGATTCATCAATAGCACAATATTTTCTAAGCTCTTTACTACTCATTTGAGCATTGCAATGCGTTTCAACACTTTCTTTATATCGATCTTCTTGAATTAGTCGAGCTCTTACTACTCTTATTCTAATATCCTCGCTTCTCTCTGAAGGTTCGTCGTAGGCGAGTTGATCAAAGCTTACAGGTGTAACTTCGACATGCAAATCTATTCGATCTAAAAGTGGTCCACTGATTTTATTCAGATAGTTCTGTACAATTCCAGGTGCGCAAACGCAATCTTTTTCAGGGTGATTGTAGTATCCGCATGGGCATGGATTCATAGCGGCAACCAGCATAAATCCTGCGGGATATTCAACAGTGAATTTAGCTCTGGAGATAGTAACCTTCCGGTCCTCAATGGGTTGTCGCATAACTTCAAGAACAGACCTTTTGTATTCAGGCAATTCGTCTAGAAATAAAACACCATTGTGTGCTAAAGATATTTCTCCAGGTTGTGGATAACCACCTCCGCCTACCAAAGCAACATCAGAAATTGTATGATGAGGTTTTCGAAAAGGCCGATTAGTAACAAGTCCAGCACCTGCATCTACTTTACCGGCTACAGAATGGATTTTAGTAGTTTCAAGTGACTCATTGATACTCATTGGGGGGAGTATTGTGGGAAGTCGTTTTGCTAACATGGATTTACCGGCACCAGGAGGGCCGATCAAGACTACATTGTGACCACCGGATGCTGCAATTTCAAATGCCCGCTTGATATTTTTCTGGCCTTTAACATCCTTAAAGTCAACCCCTATATCATTGAGCTTCCCGAAAAACTCTTTTTTGATGTCGATTACGGTTGGTTTTATTATTGATTTTCCATTGAGGAAATCCACTACTTGCGTGATTGATGATGCGCCGAGGATATCAACCCCTTCGACTATTGCTGCTTCTCTGGCATTTTCTTCAGGAAGAATGATTCCTTTGTATCCTTCCTCCTTGGCTTTGAGTGCAATGGGTAAAATTCCTTTTAATGGGTTAAGTCCGCCATCTAGTGAAAGCTCGCCGAGAATTAAATAATCCACCAAAAGACTTGTTTTTATCTGTTCGCTAGCAGCCATAATTCCGATCGCAATTGGCAGGTCAAATGTCGATCCTTCTTTACGGATATCTGCAGGAGCCATGTTGATTGTGATCTCTTTGAACGGATATTTGTATCCATTGTTGGTCAATGCAGCTTTTATTCTTTGCTGACTTTCTTTTACAGCACTATCAGGTAATCCGACTAAGATGAAATTAACTCCTTTGTCAATGTTTACTTCAATAGTGATAGGTGTAGCGTCTATACCAAATACGGCAGCGCCAATAGTTTTTACTAACATAACGATTTAGGTTTTTAGGTTATCTATAATAAGTTAGTGAAAAATATGGTTTGTACTACTCAAAGATTAATTTTTTTAATTTCTCGAATGTATTGTCAAACAAGTTTGTAAATTGAGTGTTTTCAATTCATGCGTATTGTCTTAAATTCTTCGGTTGATTGTCCTATTAGCATAGTTGATGCAAACTTTAATGAGGAATTATTCAGGTATCTTTTGCCGCCTGGAGCTGAACTAATTGAATACGGTGGCTCGAAAACTGGAGATATTGTTCATCTAAAACTACCTTTAGCAGGAACTTGGAAGAGTGAAATCACAGACCATGGAAGTAGTGATAACCTTATTTATTTCGTAGATGAAGGGGCAAAACTACCTTTTCCACTCAAAAGTTGGAAGCATAAGCATATTTTGCATAAAAAGGGGGGGGCAACAATTATTGAAGATAATATAGAATTTAGCACCGGGTTCGTTATTCCCGATTTATTTGTCTATCCTTTTCTATACTTAGCATTTGCGCCTCGAATAAAGCAATATAAAAAATATTTTTCCAAGTTTTAGGAATTCATGTTTTCCAAAGAAGCTATAGGTTTCTCTCTATATAATCAATAAGTGAATGAATCACTTTTATATGAATCTCTTGAGCGCGATCTGCATAGTTCGATTCGGGAGCTCTTACTTCAATATCACAAAGATCAGCCATTTCACCTCCAGTCTTACCCGTCAAGCCAATAACCTTCATGCCTTTTTCTTTCGCTGCTTTTATTGCGTTAATAACATTTTTAGAGTTACCACTTGTAGAAATGGCTAAAAGAACATCTCCCTTTCTTCCGACTCCTTCAATATACCTAGAGAAAACATAGTCATAGCCATAATCGTTTGCTACACAAGATAAATGAGAAGAATCTGCAATTGCAATTGCGCCAATTGCATTTCTGTTATCACGAAATCTCCCTGTTAATTCTTCAGCAAAATGCATTGCGTCACATAATGAGCCTCCATTCCCGCAACTTAGAATTTTTCCTTCACTAGAAAGGCTCTCTACCATTATTTTACCGGCATCTTCTATTGTTTGATGATTTTCCGGGGTGTTAAATTTTTGTAAAACTGATAGAGCTTCTGAAAAATGGTCTGCTATTTGATTCATGCTGTTTGAATTGTTGCTCAAATTTAAAAATAAAAAAAGAGAATTAATCTCGAATTTGAACAAGTTTACTATATTTGAAAATTAGAGTTCGCTCTACAAACACATGAAAAAATGAGAAAATTTCTATTACTTAGCGCTACTTCTTTCCTGATTGTCTTAGGGTCATACACTATTGCACAAGATAGTGATAATTGTTACAAGAGGTTAGAGAGTGCATTTGAAAAACGAGGGGCTTATACAGTTTCTGATAATATTCACAGAAATGTTATTATTTCTTTCTTTGAAGGGAATGAAGTGTATTGTATTCAAGCCAAAGTTCGTGTTGAAGATGGATACATTACTTCAATATTCTATTATTACGAAGATGGAACTTCTGAATTGTACGATAAAAAGTTTACAAATACGAAGAATGAACCACCTCGTATTGAGAACGGTATTTCTGAAATGATCGTGAATGCTGAGGGGGAAAGATTTAAGGTTGTGTTTATTGAAAAACTTAAGCCAAAGCAAAAGAAATTGAAAAGAGTTTCTATCCCTGACGATTTATAATAAGGAATGAATTTTGAGACTATTAAAGACGGCTAGAGCCGTCTTTTTTGTTAGTATACCTGAACGTAAACTACTTTCTTTGTCTCAAAGAATGGAGATCGAAAGTAATTAGTAAGATCAAAGGAATCATTAAAAGTCTGGATTGGTTTCATCTCTTCTCTAAGGTCACCACCCTTTAAGTATAGGATTCCATTTGGAAGTCCGTTTTGTTGTTTTTTCTTGATTCTGCCGCGAATCCAGTCATAAAAGCGATCCATTCTCGTTACAGCTCTGCTGACAATAAAGTCATATTGCTTTTTTAATTCTTCAGCTCTTATATGTTCTGCAAAAACATTTTTTAGACCGAGCTGCCCAATTACATCATTTACTACCTTGATTTTTTTATTTCTAGCATCGATCAAGTGGAATTTAGCTTCTGGGAACATAATCGCTAAAGGAATACCGGGGAACCCTCCTCCAGTGCCAACGTCAAGAATCTCTGTTCCTGGCTTGAAACTAATTACTTTTGCAATACCTAAAGAGTGTAAGACATGGTGTTCGTAGAAATTTTCCATGTCCTTTCTACTAATCACATTGATTTGCTCATTCCAGTGCTCGTAGAGTTCTTTTAATTTCTCAAACTGTTCAAATTGTAATGCTGTAAGGTTTGGGAAGTGTTCTTTTATTAGCTCCATAGTGCAAAAGTAACAAGGAAATGTGAAAAGGCTAGAACTTAAATAGTATCCTTTGTGTTTTTCATTAGGTTAGCTAAGAATTCTCGAGCTCTAAATAATTGAGCTTTAACAGTTCCTAATGGAAGATCCATTTCGTCTGAAATTTCTTCATAAGTGAGCTCTTCAAAGTATCTTTTCTTGATCAAATCCCGATAACGCGGTTTGAGTTGTTCAACTACTTTCCGCATTGTTTTAACCTTCTGCTCTTTGATAAATGTTTCTTCAGGATCCATTGTGCCCGATTCGACATCTATTTTAACACTTTCTCCATCCGAATTTGAATAGGCATGATCCATTGATGTTAAGTGAACACGCTTTTTGCGAATAAAATCAATACAATTGTTCGAGGCTATCTTAAAAAGCCAAGTACTGAAAGCATAATTTGGTGAATATTGTTTTATTCGATTAAAAGCTTTTCCGAATGCTTCGATAGTTAAATCTTCGGCATCATCGGTGTTTTTAACCATTTTAAGTAGCATATAATAAACAGGTTCTCTGTATTGATCCATGAGTTGTGCATATGCAGCCTCATCTCCTTCTTTTGCGCGTTCTACAACAACGAGATCCTTTTTTCCTTTTTCAGATAGGTTTTTTCCTACTTCCATTTCGATTGTATTGACTTCTCAGTTGTATAGTACAGAATAGGAATTACAATGGCGTGCAGGAGTTCCCATAAAAGGATTCCTAAAATAAATTTCTTTTCATGTAATCGTTTAAATATTACACCGAAAGTAATCCATTTCAAAATAAGTATAGAGCTCATAATACCAATCGAAAGCCAATTCAGACTAAAGTTCGATAACAAAATAATAAAAGAAACGTATAGTAAAATCAACGACAATGGATAGATTCCTAACAATAGTTTTTTGATAAGTGTGTAACGGCTTGTTGTAGTATAGTGTCTAGATTTTTGTTTTATCCACTCTTGCCAGGTTTGTTTAGGTTCAGAGTAACAAAATGATTCTTGGCTAATGCATATTTGGTAGTTACGGTTTCCTGCTGCTTCCTGAACAAACAAATCATCATCACCGGATTGAAGCGCATAATGTGACTTGAAACCATTAACGGAGTCAAATAGTGATTTTGTATAGGCTAAGTTCCTTCCTACGCCCATGTAAGGTATGCCTGCTTTGGCAAAGCTCAAGTAATTCATACCAATGATTATTGTGTCTAATCGAATAAACCAATTTGTGAACCCTTTTTCTTTCAAGTATGGTGCAAAACCTAAAATCAAATGTTTCTTGTGAGAAAAGTTTCCTGCCATACTTCTGATCCACCTTTTTGAACTTGGTTTACAATCTGCATCTGTAAAAAGAAGATTTTCATACTTGGCTCCTTTGATTGCTACGGTAAGCGGGAGTTTTTTACCATGTGCTAAATGCTTGCTTCGCTCGAGTTCAATTACTTTAAGGTGACTGTGTTCTCTTTGTAAAGCTTTAAGAATGTGGGAAGAGTCGTCAACAGATTGATGGTTCACTACTATGACTTCATATTCTGGGTAATCCTGATTAAGTATAGAAGGAAGTAGCTCAAATAAATTATCTTCTTCGTTACGAGCAGCTATGATTACAGAAACATTTGGAGTGTAACCTTTAGCAACTTCTTTATGAATTGCTAGTCGCAGGTAGAATACAATCAGCCAGAAAAGCTGAATGAATCCGAGTATCCAGAATGCTAGAGTAGCGTAAAATTCAAAAGGATCCTCTAGTTGAGGTAATACTTCCATAAGTATAACTTTTGTACAAATATGGTACTCTTCTTCAAATACAATTATCTTTGTATACTTTATTTTTCAACATATTTATGCACTTTGAACTTTTACATCAAGATTCTGACTCGATGGCTCGAGCAGGAAAACTATTTACAGATCATGGAGAAATAGAAACTCCGATTTTCATGCCTGTCGGAACAGTGGGTTCTGTTAAAGGTGTTCATCAAATGGAAATTGAGAATGAAATCAATGCTCAAATTATACTGGGTAATACATATCATCTCTTCTTGCGCCCAGGACTTGAGGTGTTAGAAGGCGCTGGAGGACTTCATAAATTCATTAATTATAAGCGTCCAATATTAACAGATAGTGGAGGTTATCAAGTTTATTCACTTGCTAATAGTCGCAAGATAACGGAGGAAGGAGTAAGGTTTCAATCACATGTAGATGGTTCGTATCATTTCTTTTCACCGGAAAGAGCGATAGATATTCAGCGCTCTATTGGTGCGGATATTATTATGGCTTTTGATGAATGTACTCCTTACCCATGTGATTATCAATATGCGAAAAGGTCAATGCACATGACGCATCGATGGTTGAAAAGGTGTCAGCAACAAATGGAATCTACAGAACCTAAGTATGAATATGAGCAGGCTCTTTTTCCAATAGTTCAAGGTAGTGTTTACAAAGATTTAAGGAAGGAGTCAGCCAAATTCATAGCGGATACTGATGCAGTAGGTAATGCAATTGGTGGACTCTCAGTAGGTGAGCCAGCCCCTGAACTATACGATATGACGGGTGTGGTTTGTGAGGAATTACCAAAAGAAAAACCTAGATACTTGATGGGAGTGGGTACTCCAATTAATCTATTGGAATGTATCGCCTTAGGTGTTGATATGTTTGATTGTGTTATGCCTTCCAGGAATGCTCGTCACGGAATGATTTTTACGAGTGAAGGAATAATTAATATCAAGAATAAAAAATGGGAAAAGGATTTTACTCCGCTAGATCCAAATGGAACTTCCTCCGTAGATCATTATTATTCGAAGGCATATTTGCGCCACTTGGTGAGGACAAAAGAGAATCTAGCGATTCAAATTGCAACAATACATAATTTAGCCTTTTATCTTTCGTTAATGAAGGAGGCTCGAACGCGCATTATTGATGGCACCTTCAAAACATGGAAGGAAAGTGCTGTCAAAAAGATGGGACAGCGACTATAAATTATCATCATTAAGGAGATGCTTAAGATTCTCGACAGATATATTATTAAGAAATTCATGGTTACCTTCTTCTTCATGTTGGGGGTTATTATGATTCTTGCTGTGGTGTTTGATTTAGCAGAAAGGTTGGGCGATTTCATTGAGAAGGAAGCTCCTTTGAAGGCAATCATTTTTGATTATTATTTCAATTTCATAATCCATTTTGGGAATCTGTTTTCACCCTTAATAGTTTTTGTGTCGGTAATATGGTTTACAGCGAAAATGGCTCAAAACACCGAGATCATTCCCATGATTAATAGTGGTAGACCATTTCGAAGAATACTAAGACCCTATATGATCGGAGCAACTATATTGATGTTAATATCATTAGTGCTTAATCATATAGTTTTGCCGGAGGCAAATAAGTCTCGTCTGAGATTTGAAGAGAATTACTATCGGAATACAAGAGTAGTTTCGGATTATTATGCCGAATATCCAGGGAATACTTTCGTCTATTTTGATTCATATAGAGCGGATAGAAGTCAGGCTTTAGGTTTTGTGATGGAGAATAGAGATGAAAATAATGAACTAGAATCCATATTAAAAGCACGTCAGGCAAAAAATCTCGATTCAACCAACCAATGGGAATTAACGGATTATTTTATCAGATACATTGGTGATACACATGATAGCTTGTCTATTCCACCTTCAAGTGGGCATACATTGGACACGATTTTCCCATTCACCTTGTCGGAAATGGCTCAGAGAGAAACTGTGGTTAAAACAATGAACTTTTTTGAGATTCAAGACTTTATTAAACGCGAGAAGGAGAAAGGTTCTCCTGACATAGCGATATATGAGATAGAATTCTATCAGCGAACATCATTTCCTTTTGCTACGTACGTTCTTACGCTAATCGGTATGGTTGTGGCATCTAGAAAATCACGAGGGGGTATTGGAATGAATATAGCTGTTGGACTGCTATTAGCCTTCATTTATATATTTGCAATGAAAGTAACCTCTGTAGCAGCTGAAAATGTTGGTTTTCCAAGTTATATAGCGGTTTGGATACCGAATATTATTTTTGCTATACTGGGATTATTCCTTTACCGAATCGCTCCTAAGTAATCATTAAGCTTCTTCAGCTACAACCTCTTTTACTTCTGGGATATGTTGCGTGAGTAACTGCTCTATTCCTCCTTTTAATGTTTGTGTAGAAGATGGACAGCCTGAACAAGCACCTCTGAGGATTACTGTGACTTTTCCATTGTCAAAATTTCTAAACTCAATTGCGCCGCCGTCACCTTCAACAGCTGGTCTTACATATTCATCTAACAATCCACGAATTGCATCATCAAATTCAGAAGGACCATAGTTAGATGTGTCAATAGTACTATTTTTTTCTTCTTTTGGTTTCGTGTCTGGAAGACGAGTAAGAATTTCTTTACCATCTGCAATATAATTTCTTACGAAATCTCTCAATTCATTTGTGATAAAATCCCATGATAATGCATCATTCTTTGTGATTGAAACAAAATTTCCTGCAATAAATACACCTTTCACGAATGGAAAGTTGAATAACTCATCTGCTAACGGAGAATATCCTTTTGTTTCTGACTGACTCGTAAACTCTGCAGATGCTGAAGGATCAATCAAATAATTGTTTGCGACAAACTTCATTGTTGATGGGTTTGGCGTCATCTCTGCGTATATGGTAACTGGAATTTTAGACATCTTCTTGTTGTTTTGGAATACAAATTTACAAATCCTATTTAGATTTATAATGGGAAATTTTTAGGATAACAAGAGTATTGTCTTGAATGTTTTGTTGAATGCAATATATTACCTTAATTTTGATTTGTGCAACTGAAATCGATAATAGTAATCTTTTCACTGCTGATCTTTTTTATAAGTTCAACAGGAGTAGTCGTTTTTGAACATCATTGTTCTAAATCAGGAGATTTTATAGGTTTTTACACAGGGGTCGATCATGATTGTGGTGAAGTTATGGATCAGTCCTGCTCTCAAGAGACAGAAGTTGATTCGCATTGTTGTCAACCACAAGTAAATGAAGATATTCCAAATGTGAGCTCTAAATGCTGCACCACCGATGTGTCTTTAATACAGATTCATTCGGATTATTCGCTTAGTTACTCAGTATTTGATTTTGATAATAAATCTTTGCCAGCCTATGTAGATAACAATGACCTTAGGAATCTAAGCAATAGACAAGTTAAGGTCGTTAGAGGTCCACCTGATCTTTATCTTACACAAAACAAAAAAAGGGCAAATATTCAGGTTTACTTGATTTAAAATAGATGGTCAACGTTGTTGTTGGTTGTTAAATCTATTAATTATTTCAAGAATGAAGAATGTAGTATTAATTGTTGTGCTTTTTTGCTTTTCGGCTAGTTTTTCACAGCAATCCTTAAAAGGAAAAGTTAAAACATATTTAGATAAAAAAAATTCTGAGCCTCTTTTTGGGGTTGATGTTTACCTTTCTAATTCTAATATTGGTGATGTAACTGATGAAAAAGGTAATTTCAGTATAGTCGGAAGTATTAGTTTACCTGACACCTTGATTTTAAGAGCTTCTGGTCATTACACGGATACTGTCTATATTGATGTTCAAGACATAGGTCAGCGATTTGAGATTATTTTGTTCCCAGAATTCGTAACTGAAGAGGTTGTTATTCGAGCCAAAAGAGATGATTCCAATATTTTAAAATTATCTCCTAGAAATGTAGAGTCTTTGAATGAAGGTGAGCTTCGAAAAGCTGCTTGCTGTAACTTGTCTGAGTCATTTGAAACTAATGCCACGGTTGATGTTAGTCTCTCGGATGGAGTCTCAGGATCCAAACGAATTCAAATGATGGGGCTCAATGGAAGGTATACACAGTTGCAGTTCGAGAATATTCCATTTATGCACAATGTTGATCAGGCCTTTGGTCTAGGAGGTGTCCCTGGAACATGGATTCAAAGTATACAAATTACAAAAGGTACAGGGACGGTTACGAATGGTTATGAATCGATGGTAGGTCTAATTAATTTAGAGTACTTGAAGCCTGATAATATTGATCGATTGTACGTGAATGTATACGGAAATGTCCAGGGCAAAGCAGATGTGAATTTGCATGGAGGAAAAGAACTCAATGAAAAGTGGAGTTCAGCCTGGTTCTTGCACTGGGATAGTCAGTTGGTAGAAAATGACAGAAACGAAGACGGATTTAGAGATATGCCTATCGGTAATCATTTTGTAGCTATGAACCGTTGGAAATATAAGGCTCCTTTGTTTAGAGCTCAATTTGGGGTAAAAGCCCATTATTCAGATAAAATGGGTGGTCAGTTGGGTTACAATAGGTATACTCCTGATCAAGGCCTTTATGGGGTTGCTATTCGAAATTTAGGAGCTGAAGCTTTTGGTAAAACGGGTTTCCTTTTCAGAGATAATGAATTTAGCTCGATTGGAGTCGTTTATTATGCCAAGTATAGCACGACGAATACAATGTTTGGAAATCGGTCGCTAGAAGCTGAAGAGCGCAGAGGTTATACGAATTTTATGTATGAGACTATTCTTGGAAACACCAACCATAAGTTGAAGGCAGGGGCTAGCTTCGTATATGATGATCTTCGTCAAACAATGACAGATGTCCTGCCTAACGATACAAGCACCAGAATATTAAATCGTACGGAGTTGGTTCCGGGTACTTTTGCCGAGTATACCTATCAAGGTGTTTTGTCTACAGTCGTTTTGGGTTGGCGATCGGATTATCACAACCTATATGGTTTTCAGCATTGTCCAAGAGCAAATTTTAAATATTCTATTACTGAAGACATGGATTTTAGGTTGACAGGGGGTAGAGGATTTAGAGTTTCGAATTATGCCGTGGACAACCTTTCCCTGATGGCAACAAATACTCCGTGGAGAATTGATGAAGAAATAAATCCTGAGGTGTCTTGGAATTTTGGTGTAAGTTATTTCTTAGAGTTTGAGGTTTTTGATCGAAAGGCGACTTGGACAGCAGACTTTTATCACACGTTTTTTGAAAACCAACTGATTGCCGATAGAGATGAGAGTACTGAATATATTGTAATTCGAAATCTTAACGGTCAATCTTTTTCAAATGCTTTTCAGACAGATTTGAAGCTCGAACCTTTTCCGAGATTTGAAGTTAAAACCGCATATAAATTTTTGGACGTGCGTGCCACTATGGGGGGGAGGCTTGAAGAGCAACTAATGGTTCCTAAACATCGAGGATTCATCAATTTATCTTATGAAACAAGAAACACGCGATGGGAATATGATGCAACATTGTCTATTTTTGGAATGAGAAGATTAGCGCGAGTAGAACTACCTAGTGGGGCCTTATCTAATGATAATGTTGCAGATATAGTTCCAATGTTGTCTGGACAGATTACACGAAGATTCAGGAAATTTGAACTCTATGTAGGTGGAGAAAATTTGTTGGATTATCGTTTGAAGGATCCAATAATTAATGTTGAAAATCCTTTTGATCGAACATTTGACGCTACAAGAGTTTATGCTCCTATTTTCGGAGTAAATGTTTATGCAGGAATAAGACTTTCAATCAATAAAAAGGAGAAAGAATAAATAGTAATTACAAAAAGAGTTAAAAAATGAAAAATGTATTTTTAGTAATAAGTTTAGTATCACTTCTTGCGAGTTGTGGGACAATGAAGGACGGTGAGCCGGTTAAACAAATGGTGACTATTCAAACCAATGCTCAATGCGGTGACTGCAAAGTGAGGATAGAAAAGGAGTTAAATTTTATGACAGGAATTGTTTATGCAGAGCTAGATCTCGAAACTAAAAAAGTCAACGTTAAATATAACAGCAAAAGAACCGGTCCAGAAGAGATTAGAAAGCGAATTTCTGAGATTGGATATAATGCAGATGATATGATGGCGAATTCAACTGCTCAGTCAGAGTTGCCAAAATGCTGTCAACCAGGAGGACACGAGTAATTCTTTGAAGGCAATTTGGATGGTTTCTTTGACCTTACTAACATAACGTGTGTTTTTGTGGAAAAATATTCGTTTATATATGAATGATAAGGAATAATTCAGTTATCTTTGCGCCCAAATTGAACTTAAAAAGGCAGGATAATGTCGGAAATCAAAGGAAAAATATCACAGGTTATTGGGCCTGTAGTTGATGTGAACTTCGAGAAAGGAGTAAAACTTCCAAATATTTATGATGCACTCGAGGTAAAGAAAGAGGACGGTGCGATTGTAGTATTGGAAGTGCAATCACACGTTGGTGAGAATGCTGTGCGTACAATCTCAATGGATTCTACGGATGGTTTTACAAGAGGAATGGCTGCTATTTCAACAGGTCAGTCTATTCAAATGCCAACAGGAGATCAGGTTAAAGGTAGATTGTTTAATGTGGTGGGTGACTCTATCGATGGTTTAGGGGACTTAGGACGTGAGCAAGGTGCTTCAATCCACAGAGATGCTCCGAAATTTGAGGATTTATCTACAGCGACTGAAGTATTGTTTACCGGTATTAAAGTAATTGACCTTATCGAGCCATATGCAAAAGGTGGTAAGATCGGTCTTTTCGGAGGTGCTGGTGTTGGTAAAACAGTATTGATTCAGGAGTTGATTAATAATATTGCGAAAGCATACGAGGGTTTGTCTGTATTTGCTGGAGTAGGAGAGCGTACACGTGAAGGGAATGACCTTCTTCGTGAAATGCTTGAGTCTGGTATTATCAAATACGGTGACGACTTCATGCATTCAATGGAAGAAGGAGGATGGGACCTATCTAAGGTTGATAAAAGTCAAATGAAAGACTCTAAAGCGGCCTTTGTATTTGGTCAGATGAACGAACCTCCTGGAGCGCGTGCTCGTGTGGCATTATCAGGTCTTACTTTGGCTGAATACTTCCGTGATGGTGATGGTGAAGGAACAGGGAAAGATATTCTATTCTTCGTTGATAACATCTTCCGATTTACACAAGCGGGTTCTGAGGTGTCAGCACTTTTAGGGCGTATGCCTTCTGCCGTTGGTTACCAGCCAACACTTGCTACTGAAATGGGTGCAATGCAAGAGCGTATTACTTCAACTAAGAATGGATCTATTACTTCTGTACAGGCTGTATACGTTCCTGCGGATGATTTAACTGACCCTGCCCCAGCAAACACATTTGCTCACCTTGATGCAACGACGGTATTGTCTAGAAAGATTGCCGAGCTAGGTATTTATCCAGCGGTAGATCCTTTGGATTCTACTTCTCGTATTCTTACGCCAGACATCGTAGGCCAAGAGCATTATGATTGTGCTCGTAGAGTTCAATCAACTTTACAGAGATATAAAGAACTTCAAGATATTATTGCAATTCTAGGTATGGACGAATTGTCAGAGGAAGATAAACTAGTTGTGCACCGTGCACGTCGAGTTCAACGTTTCCTTTCCCAACCATTCCACGTTGCAGAGCAGTTTACAGGGTTAAAAGGAGTACTTGTTGATATTCAGGAAACAATTAAAGGATTCAATATGATTCTTGATGGTGAACTAGATAAATATCCTGAGGCAGCATTTAACCTGAAAGGTGATATCAACGAAGTAAAAGAAGCAGGTGAGAAAATGCTTGCCGAAGCTTAAAAATTATAGAGCATGAAACTAGAGGTTATTACACCTGAGAAGAAGATGTTTGAAGGGGAAGCTGAAGCAGTTCGTTTTCCCGGTATTGATGGTGCATTTCAGGTTTTGAAAGGGCATGCGCCGATTATCTCTTCACTCAAAGAAGGTAAAATTAAAGTTGATCTTTCAAATGACGATAAGGATTTTGACGAGTTTTCTGGTTCTTTTGAATCAGATGCGTCCAACTCAAGAGTTATCCGTCTTTCAATCAAAGGAGGGGTGATGGAAATGAGAAATGATAAGATCGTGGTTCTGGCGGATTAGTCCGAATAGTTTTATAGATACTGGAGGGAGTTGCTTAATGCAATTCCCTCTTTTTGTTAAACTACGTTAAGGTTGTGCCAATTTTTTAGGCTTATGTGCGTTAGATATTGTAAATTCGTCGATCTGTAGAAATGGAAATACTGTCAAAAATAGATCTTAAAAAAACTCCAAGCCATGTTGCTATCATAATGGACGGTAACGGTCGCTGGGCTAAAAAACAAGGAGAGGTTCGATTATTCGGGCACTCTAGCGGTGTAGAGGCAGTAAGAGAGGTGCTGAAAGGCTGTGTTGATCTAGGTGTACGATACTTAACCTTATATGCTTTTTCAACAGAAAATTGGAATAGGCCTAAAGAAGAAGTGGACGGCTTAATGAATTTGATGGTCGAAACAATTGCTAATGAAGTAGATGAACTTAACTCAAGCAACGTAAGGCTTAGAAGTATTGGGGATGAATCGAAGCTTCCTGAAGCATGTCGCAATGAATTGTCAAAAGCTAAGCAAGCTACCTCGAGAAACAACCAGGTAGATCTTATACTAGCTCTTAATTATAGCGCTCGATGGGAAATCATGAATGCTGTAAAGAATATTGCTAGTAAAGTTGAAAACAGAGATGTGAAGGCAAGCGAGGTAGATGACGACTTTTTTGAGAATGAGTTGAGCTTGAGTGGAACTCCTGACCCGGAATTACTTATACGAACATCTGGTGAGTATAGATTGAGCAATTTTCTGCTTTGGCAAATTGCTTACGCTGAATTGTATTTTACAGATAAACTATGGCCTGATTTCAATAAAGAAGATTTTTATAAGGCTATAATTGATTATCAAAATAGAGAACGTAGATTCGGAAAAGTTTCTGAACAACTGATTAATTAATATGAAATATATATTCTTACTTTTTTCATTATTGCTTTCAATCTCTTTCGGGATTGCTCAAGAAATAAATTACGAGCAGCCGAAAACTTATGAGATTGGTCCGATTCGTGTGAATGGAGTAGATAATTTTGATGCGCAAGCAATTAAGTTAATCGCTGGATTCAGACAAGGTGATGATATTACAATTCCTGGTGAAGATATTACAAAAGCAATCAGAAATCTTTGGGAGGAAGGTCTGTTTTCAGATGTGCAGATAAAACTCGATAAAGTTGTAGGGAATATAGCTTACCTTTCTATTAATCTAAGTCCTAGACCTAAGTTGTCTAGGTTTACTTTTCGAGGAGCAACAAAAAAAGATGCTGATAAGATCAGAGAAACTATCGGCTTGTTTTCCGGTAAAAATATTACTGAGAATTTAATTTTTCAAACACGGTCAAAGGTAAAGGGATTCTATCGGGAGAAGGGTTACTACAATGCGGAGGTTAATATCAATCGTGTCAATGACTCCTTAATGAATAATTCGGAAATTTTCATCATTAATATTGATAAGGGAGAAAGAGTAAAGATTAATGAGATTAATTTTATTGGGGTTAAATCGGTGAAGGATGGTAAGCTTCGTAGGAAAATGAAGGATACTAAAGAGAAAGCATTTTGGCGATTCTTTAAGCGTTCTAAGTTTTCAATTTCTGCATATGAGAGAGATAAAGATGCAATGATGCAAGAATTCTATAAAATAGGATTGAGAGATGCAGAGATTGTTAGAGATTCAGTATACCTCATTGATGAAAAGCATTTGCAAATCGATATTGAAATTGATGAGGGAGATACGTACTACTTCGGTAATATTACTTGGGTTGGAAATTCAAAATATCGTTCAGGATACTTAGATACCGTTCTTGGGATCAAATATGGAGAAACCTATAATCAAGCTTTACTCGAAACTCGGTTGTTCCAGAGTATGGATGGAAGAGATATAACATCTCTATACATGGATAGAGGTCACTTATTTTTTCAGATAACTCCAGTTGAAGTCAATGTAGAGGATCATCATATAGACTATGAAATGAGGATCATTGAGGGTAAAGAGGCTCGAATAAAAGATATCATTATTAAGGGGAACTATAAGACAAATGATCATGTTATCCGTCGTGAGATTAGAACTAAACCAGGTGATTTGTTCAATCGAAATGATATTATTCGTACACAGCGAGAACTTGCGCAGTTAGGGTATTTTGATGAGCAATCATTCCAAATAAATCCCATTCCAAATCCAGCAGAAGGTACAGTAGATATTGAATACATTGTTCAAGAAAAGTCTTCAGATCAAATTGAACTTTCGGGAGGATATGGTGCAGGAAGGTTGATAGGTACTTTAGGGTTGACATTTAATAATTTCTCAATTCAGAATATGTTTAATAAGTCTGCTTGGCAGCCTCTACCTGCTGGAGACGGACAGACCTTGTCCTTAAGAGCCCAAACGAATGGAAGATTCTTTCAATCTTATAACTTCTCTTTTACGGAGCCATGGTTGGGGGGTAAAAAACCAAATGCTTTTTCAGTTTGGATGAATCATTCTCAGTTTGGAAATAATTTCAGCAGAACTGATCCAGAATACTCTGGCGTGTCGATTACCGGTCTTGGTGTTGGTCTACAAAGACGTAAAAAGATTCCAGATGACTTTTTCAGTGCATATTATGAAGCATCATACAACTACTATGATGTTATAGATTATGGTGCAGTATTCGATTTTGACAATGGTTTCTCGAATAATATTGCCTTCAAATATGTATTGTCGAGAAATTCAATTGATGCTCCAATTTATCCTAAAAGTGGTTCGAAAATATCACTTACAACTAAAGCGACACTTCCATATTCATCATTCGATGGAATAAGTGACTATTCTGCACTGGATGAGCAAGCTCGAAATAAATATGCTGAATATTATAAGATTAAGTTTACAGGGGAATGGTACTTGCCATTAACACCGGATAAAAAGTTAATCTTGATGCCTAAGGTAGGGTTTGGATTCATGGGAGCTTATTCAAGTGATAAAGGTCTCTCACCCTTCGAACGTTTTTACTTAGGTGGTAATGCGTTGACGGGGGTTGCACAGCTCGATGGACGAGAGTTAATTTCTTTACGTGGGTACGAGGAACAAGAAGTTTCTTCTAGTTTAGGTGATCCTATCATTTCGAGATATAGTCTAGAGTTGCGTTATCCAATTTCACTGAATCCTTCAGCGACCTTCTTTGCTCTTTTGTTTGCAGAAGCAGGGAATACATATACCGGGTTTGACACATTTAACCCCTTTAATGTCAAAAGAAGTCTTGGAGGAGGTATACGCGTATTCCTTCCGATGTTTGGACTTCTGGGCTTTGATTATGGTTGGGGATTCGATCCTTTAGATCCGCATAGTCAAGGGTTCGGGTCTGGTAATGATGCTTCACGTGTAGGAGGTTCTCCAGTAGGAGCCTTTCAATTTATAATCGGAGCAAATCTTGGAGATCTATAATATTTATGTTTGATTTGAGTTAATATCCTTGAATTTGAATAGGCTAATTATAAAACCACGCGTTATGAATAAACTCTTTTTAATACTTGCAGTCATCTTTGGTACGACCTTTGCTTCGATAGGTCAGAAGTATGCTTATATCGATTCTGATTATATCCTTGAAAGTATGCCAGAGTATAATGATGCAAAAGCAGAATTGGATAAGTTTGCTGAAAGATGGCAAAAAGATATTGAGGACAGGTATAAGCAAATAAAAAAAAGAAAAGAAGAGTTTTTACGCGTAGAGGCAATCCTTCCAGACGAGGAAAGAGAAAAACGTAAAGAGGAAATTGAAAAAATGGAGTCAGAGGCTCTTGAAATGCAGCAACTGCGCTTTGGGGTAAGTGGAGATTTATTTGCAAAACGAAAAGAATTGATAGAACCTATTCAGGATAAAGTCTTTGAAGCATTAAAGAAAGTGGCGAGTAATAGGAATTTCGCGTTTGTTTTTGACAAAGCAAACCAATCAAATCTTATATTTGCCGATTCGAAGTTCGATATTAGTAAGATGGTGCTTCGTGAATTAGGCATTACGCCAAAATGATTAATTTGAAAAATAGAAAACAGAATATGAAAAAAGGAGTTTTATTATTAGTAATGATTGTAACAACATTAATTTCTTACAGTCAGTCTACAGTTGCACACGTTAATTCACAAAAAGTACTAGATACAATGCCTTCTAGGAAGGCTGCTGAAAAAGAATTGCAGAATTTTGAACAAAGAGCAGTGAAGGAGCTTCAGGAAACTCAGCAAAAATTGCAATCAGATTATCAGAAGCTTCAACAAAATAAAGCAACAATGAGTCCTACGGCTTACAAGTTTGAAGAAGATAGATTAATGAAAAAATCTCAAGAGTTTCAAACCCGTCAGCAAGAATTAGATCAGCAGATTCAAATTCTTAACCAGGATCTGAATGCTCCTATTTTGGAAAAAGTTCAAAAGGCAGTTAAAGCTGTTTGCGAAAAACAAAAGATTGATTACGTTATTGATCAGTCTTCGTTGTTGTATAGCAATGGAACTGACATTACGAACTTAGTGATTAAGGAAGTTCTTAAAATGGAGAATACTTCCGGAAACACAAATGGAACAATGTCTGAGGATAACAACTAATAGCTCAAAAGAAAATTCTTTGAAAAGTCGTTATGCATTAGCATAGCGACTTTTTTGTTAATTTTGATTGTATGCCAAAGAAAGGACCAATAGGATTTTTTGATTCGGGTTATGGGGGATTAACAATTCTCAATGAGGTTCGTACGGCTTTACCTGATTACGATTATCTTTATTTGGGAGATAACGCTAGGGCTCCATATGGCACCAGATCTTTTGAAGTTGTTTATGAGTATACATGGCAATGTGTAAAAAGATTGTTTGACGAAGGTTGTGAGCTTGTTATTGTTGCATGTAATACGGCTTCAGCGAAAGCCTTAAGGAGCATTCAACAGAAAGAATTGCTTGATTACCCTGGGCGACGTGTATTGGGAGTTATACGTCCTAGTGCAGAAAAGGTAGGGCAGTTTAGCAAATCTAACGAGATAGTGGTATTGGCTACGCAAGGAACAGTCCAGTCAGATTCATATTTGCTCGAGTTCAAAAAGTTTAGCCCAGCTACAACAATCCATCAATACGCGTGTCCCATGTGGGTGCCTTTGGTTGAAAGTGGAGAGTTTACTACCAAAGAAGGTCAGTCTATCATCAATAGGGACCTTAATAATGTTAAGAATGAGTTCCCAAGTGCAGACGTTTATTTGCTTGCCTGCACGCATTACCCTATACTTTATAAGAGTATAAAGAAGTACACAAATGATGATGTATTGATTGTGAGTCAAGGTACTATTGTTGCAGAATCTTTGAAGAATTATCTTTCTCGGCATTCCTGGTTGGTTAAACGTTTACGTACAGGCGGAAGCGTAAATTATTTAACTACAGAAGAAATTGATGTTTTTCAGGAGAGTGTAGCTCACATTTTTGGAATGCAATTATCAGCTAATCACATAAAAATTTAGGATTATGACATTATTAAGAGGAGTCAACGGTAAATCGCCTGATTTACACGAATCTGTTTGGTTGGCCGAGAATGCAACTGTGGTAGGAGATGTAACAATGGGAGAGGGATGTTCTGTTTGGTTTTCAGCAGTAGTACGAGGAGATGTTAATAAGATTGTCTTGGGTAAAAATGTTAATGTTCAAGATGGTGCTGTTTTGCATTGTACCTACAAGAGGTCTCAAACTATAGTTGGGGATAACGTTTCTATAGGACATAACGCAATTGTTCATGGGTGTAAAGTTTCGTCAAATGTTCTAATAGGTATGGGTTCAATTGTGATGGACAACGCTGAAATTCCTGAAAATGTTATTATCGCAGCAGGAGCAGTTGTACTGGAAAACTCTGTACTTGACTCCAATTCAATCTATGCAGGTGTTCCAGCTAAAAAAGTAAAATCGCTTAGTCCAGAGGTGTTTAAGGACAGTGTTGAGCGAATAGCGAGCAGCTATAAAATGTACTCCAGTTGGTTCGAAAATAAGTAGACGTGTAAAGTTTATGTAAAATCTATTTCTTTAACAAAAATTAAACTTTAAGATAAGAATTATATTTGTTGAGAAGGATTTAGTCAATATGAATACAATTTTAAGAGTTGTTAAAATTTCTAAAAGATATTTTCTATATTTACGGTCTTCGAATTATTTGTAAGAATTAATTAATAAAATCTTATGTTACGAAAACTCTACTTTGTTTTATTTAGCCTGCTTCTAGCCGCTGGTTATTCCTATGGTCAGGCAGGTAACGGATCTATTAAAGGTTCGGTTTTAGATGCAGGATCGGGTGAGCCTATTCCCTTTGTTAAAGTTGTGCTTTATCAGGGTGGTATCATAAAAGGTGGTACTGAATCAGATTTTGATGGAAAATTTCAATTTCCATCTATTACTTCGGGGCAGTATGATGTTGAGTTTAGATCTCAAGAGTATAAACCGAAAAGAATGGAAAACGTTGCAGTATCTGCAGAGAAAATTACATTCCTAGATAAAGTAGAGCTTTCTAAACCTGAAGATGTCCAAGAGATGGAAGAGGTTGAGATCGTAGCTTATAAAGTTCCTTTAATAAACAAAGATGGTGGTGCTCAGGGGCAAACTATTACAAGAGAAGATATATCTAAGCTTCCTGTTCGAAGTGCGTCTGGAGTTGCTTCGACTGTTGGTGGTGTAAATCAATCTGAAGGTTCAGGAGGTATAAGTGTAAGAGGTTCTCGTGAGGGAGCATCTTATTACTTTATAGATGGGATTAAGGTGAGAGGGTCTTCTAACCTTCCCAAATCAGCTCTTGAAGAGGTGCAGGTTATTACAGGGGGAGTGCCTGCTAATTACGGTGATGCAACAGGTGGAATTATTTCTGTAACAACTAGAGGTCCTTCTGCGAAATACTTTGGTAGTGCTGAGGTAGTAACTTCTGGTTTCTATATTAAAGGTGAAGATTCTTTAGGATACGACGGTCAAGTTTATGGTTTAGATAACTATGGGTACAACCTTTTTGAGGGGATGCTTTCAGGACCATTGTTGATGCGCAAAGATTCTGCAGGTAACAAAACTGAGCCGATCTTAGGATTTTTGATTTCAGGTACTGTTACTGATAGACTTGACCCACGTCCTTTTGCTGGAGGTGCATGGAGAGTTAAAAAAGATGTTCGTGCGGATTTATTGGAAAACCCATTAAGACCTTCAGCAGGAGGTGAAGGTAACTTTAATAATGCAAGTTTTTTAACTATGGATGATTTTGAACAAACACCATGGAGAATGAACGCAAGAAGAACTTCTGTGACCGCAGCCGGTAAATTAGATGTTAATACTGGACCGTCAGTAAACCTGACTTTTGGAGGTTCAATGAACTATAACTTTGGTAAAGCTTACAGTTATGGAAACTCATTATTGAACTTCGAGAACTTTGGTACAAATAACGCATTAGACTGGCGTGTATATGGTCGCTTGACTCAAAGGTTCAGAAATACTGACGAAAGCAGCAGTTCAAATGTTAAGAGTTTTTATTACAATTTAATGGTAGATTACTCTAGGTCGACTAGAGAAGTATTTGATGAAGATCATGAGTTTAACATCTTTAACTATGGTCACGTAGGATATTACGAAACGACACGTCGTCCAACATATAGTTTTAGTCCTGCAGGTGATAGTTTGATTCACGATGGTTTTAGAGATGTTGTAGTTGATTATACACCTTCTAATATTAACCCGTCTTTAGCAGCTATTACAAGCCAGTATTATAGATTGAATGAAGGTAATCCGGGTGGAAGATATGAGAACCTTACACAAATACTTCAAGGTAATGCATTGAGAAATGGTGATGCTCCAAGTAGTGTTTACAGTATATGGGGGAACCTAGGAACACCATTCAACCAATTCTTTAAATCTGAAGCTGAACAATTACGTATTACAGGTTCTGCTTCTATCGTAATAGGAGGTCACAATATTTCACTCGGTGTTGAATACGAACAACGTTGGGATAGAGGATGGGGATCTGGTAACTTAGGTCCAATTGGAATCTGGGAAGTTGCCCGTCAGTATATGAATGCTCACATAACTGAGCTTGATGTAAATGATGTAGAGTTTGATTATTTCGGTACTTTCCCACGAGTAACATATGACAGGTTAAATACTGGTTATGCTGCAAATGCAGGTAATGGAACATATGGTGGTGCTGCTGAAGGTGATGAGCAGTTGTTCTTTGATTATAACTTCAGACAAGCAATTGGACTAGATCCAGCAGGTAACGATTTTGTTGATATTGATTCATATGATCCAAATATCTTCTCTTTAGATATGTTCTCACCGGATGAGTTGTTTAACCAAGGACAAAATTTCGTGAGTTATTACGGATATGATCATACTGGAGAAAGAGTAACGGGTAATACTGATATTAATGGATATTTCAATGACTTTGATGAAAATGGAAATTATCAACGTTTTATTGGAGCTTTCCAACCTACATATGTTGCGGGGTATATAATGGATAAGTTCTCGTTTGATGATATCATTTTTAACGTTGGTCTTCGTGTTGATGTGTTTGATGCGAACCAGCCTGTTCTGAAAGATGAACATTTGTTCTTCAATGCACGTTCTGCAGCTGAAGCACAAGCGTTGAAAGCTGATGATCCAAATACTTATAGTTGGGTGAATATCCCAGAGAATATTGGTGACGATTACGTAGTTTATGTAAACGATATCAATAATCCTACCGAGATTAATGGATTTAGAAATGATGAAACTTGGTTTGATGCTCAAGGTATTGAAACGCAAGACCCATCTACATTAACAGGTAGTGCAGGTATCGCTCCATGGTTGTTGAATCCTGGACAAGAGACTCCTTCAGCTGACGCATTTAAGGATTATGATGTTGCTATTAATGTAATGCCGCGTATAGCTTTCTCATTTCCGATTTCTGATGAAGCAAGTTTCTTTGCGAATTATGATATCTTGACGAAACGTCCGACATCAGGTCTCCGTTTTGATCCGTTAGATTATCAGTTCGTTCAAAACAGAAGCAACATCATTAACAATGCGAATTTACGTCCAGAGAAAACGATCGATTATTCTTTTGGATTCCAGCAAGTTCTTACACGTACATCTTCTATTAAGTTCAATGCTTTCTACAGAGAGTTGAGAGATATGGTTCAGGTTAGAAATATATTTGAAGCTTATCCTTCCACTTACCGAACTTATGGTAACCGTGATTTTGGTACTGTTAAGGGGCTTACTATAGAGTATGATTTGCGTAGAACAGGTAATATCAGAATGACTGCTAACTACACACTTCAGTTTGCGAATGGTACTGGTTCAGATCCTAACTCGGCATTGAGCTTTGTGAACTCTAACCAACCTGATTTAAGAACTGTTTATCCGTTCTCTTATGATCAGCGTCATGCGTTCTCTGTTACTTTTGATTACCGTTATGGGTCAGGAAAAGATTACAACGGACCAGTTATTAAGGATATCAACATCCTAGAGAATACAGGATTAAACTTAATCACTTTGGTTAATTCGGGTTCTCCTTACTCAAGACAAAAGAATATTACTGCTGCTGCTGTAGGTTCTGGTACTCCTCAGTTAATCGGTGGTCTTAACGGATCTAGATTACCTTGGACATACCGTTCAGATTTGCAGATTGATAGAACTTTCAACTTAGAATTTGGTAAAGAAAATGAAAAGAAAAAGCGTGCATTCTTGAATGTTTATGTGCGTGTGACCAACGTATTCAATCAGTTAAACGTAATTAATGTGTACCGTGCAACAGGAGTTCCAGACGATGATGGTTTCTTGGCAGCGGCACAGTGGCAAACTACTATTCAGAACCAGTTAGACGAGCAGTCTTACCGTGATCTTTACAGTATGTTTATGGCAAATCCATTTAATGTTAGCCAGCCACGAACGATTCGTTTAGGCGTTAAATTTGATTTTTAATAGTATAAATTAGTGTTATTATGAGAATATTTTTAGTTGTACTAATCGTTGTCACTTCTATATTTCAGGTGAATGCTAGAAGGCTTCCCGGTGAAGGCGAGACGGGCATGAACGAGAACAATAATGACCAGTACTTGAAGGCGAATTGTCCTCCGTCAAATGCTCGATTATTCATGGAGTTTAACGATGTTAAAGCCCTTGTTGAGGTGGGTGGTTCATTATGGCAAAATCGTCAAACGGGAGCAGCTTCTTATGAAGTTCCAACCGGAGGTGGAAACCATGTGATCTATTCAGGTTCGATTTGGATGGCAGGATTGGATGTTAATGGACAGTTGAAATTAGCTGCGATATTATTCCGTCAAGGTAACGATTTCTGGGCAGGTCCATTGTCTCAAACTGTGGGTTCTGGTTCGTATGATCCGTCACAACCAGTAGGTTTTAATGCAACTCGTGATTTTGGTGCAGCAACGATTGATCCTGATGTTTGTTCTGATTACGATGAGTTTTATACGATCTCTAAGTCAGAAGTTATTGCATACACTTTACAATACGAATGTAATCTTGACCCAACATGTAATGATGTTTTCGATATTTCGAATGATGCATTAAATAGAATTAATAACTGGCCAGCACATGGTGATGTTTCCAGAGGTCAAGATTTTTACTTAGCGCCTTTCTATGACAACCCAGGCGAAAATAGTTCAGGAGATGGTGTCTATGACCCTTCTCAAGGTGATACTCCTTGGTTCGATGATATTTTAGGTCGTGATGACGTTGAATGTGGTACTGATCGTCGTGTAACTCTATTTGGAGATGAAACGAACTGGTGGGTGTTTAATGATAAAGGAAATATTCACACAGAAACAGGTGCAGATCCAATTGGAATGGAGATTCGTGCACAAGCTTTCTCATTTGCAACAAATGACGAAGTGAACCGAATGACTTTCTATAACTATGAAATGATTAACAGAAGTACACAAACATTGTTTGATACATATTTCACGCAATATGTGGATGCTGATGTTGGATTCGCGGATGATGATTATGTTGGATGTGATGTTTCTAGAGGTTTAGGATATGCATATAATGGAACAAACAATGATCCAGGTGGTAATGGTGCTCCTGGTTATGGAGATAATCCTCCAGCTGTTGGTGTAGATTATTTCGAAGGTCCTTATCAGGATGCAGATAACATTGATAATGTAGGTCCGCGTTTAGAGGAGCAAACAGATGGTAGTTTTGAACTAGTTGTACCAACCGTAAGTGAGGCGCTGTCAAATGGAGGTATTGTGTATGATGGAATTGGTATTGGTTATTCAGATGGTATAGTAGATAATGAGCGTTTCGGTATGAGACGATTCAACTACTTCAACCGTCCAGATGTCGGTGCGCCAGCAACACACGATCCAAGTGCTCCAACAGGTTTCTATAATTATATGACTGGATTTTGGAGAGATAACTCACCAATTTATTATGGTGGTAATGGTTATACTGGAAGTGCAGGGCTAACTAATGTAGAAGCGTCCTATACTTATCCGGGTGATACGGATCCACTTCATTTTGGTACTAACGGTCAAGATATGGGCTGGAATTGGACTGAACAAGATACTGATGGTAATGGTAATTCGAATGATATTGGTGATAGACGTTTCCTTCAGTCAGCAGGTCCGTTTACATTAACACCAGGTGCAATTAATAACTTAACTGTTGGAGTTGTATACGGTCGTGCTTTCGAGGGTAACTCGTTTGCTTCTGTTGAAGTATTGAGACAAAACGATACAAAGGCTCAGGCACTATTCGATAACTGTTTCGAAATTCTTGATCCTCCGAACGCTCCTACATTGGAAATTGTAGAGCTAGAGAATGAATTAGTTCTTTTAATTGATAACCCAATTGGTAATAATATTGATGAGTCTTACGCCGAAGAAGATAATATAAACATTGTAGATCCATTAGATGGCTCTACAATTGATAAAGTTTATGACTTCGAAGGTTATCAGATTTATCAAATGAGTGATGCTGAAGCTGGAGTTGGAGATATCGGGGATATAGACAAAGCTAGATTGGTAGCTCAGTGTGATGTTAAAAATGACATTGGAAGAATCATAAATTTTGAATTTGATGAGCAACTAGGATTTGCAGTTCCTGTGGAAAAAGTAAACGGGGAGGATCGAGGGATTCGTCACTCTTTCCAGATAACTGAAGACGCTTTTGCAACGGGTACTCCTGGGCTAGTAAATCACAAAACGTATTATTACATTGCGATTGCGTATGCATACAATAACTTTAAGGAGTATGATCCAACTGATCCTCAATTGTTAGACGGTCAGAAAATACCTTACATTAGTTCACGTTTGGCGGCGGACGGAACTGCGATTAAAGCAGTCGCTGGTATCCCTCATACTCCAATCCCTAGGTTCGATGGTACATATGCAGGATTGCCTTATGGAAGTAGCCCAGAGATAACTACATTGGATGGAACTGGAAACGGTAACAGGTCTGTTGATCTTACGTCTGCATCAGAGAATTTCATTATAGCAAATGGTTCAATTGATGCTCCTACGTATCGAGAAGGTGCCGGACCAATTGATATCAAGGTAATTGATCCATTGAATTTGGTAGACGGTTATTTTAGATTAGAGTTTAACGATTATTCTGCTATAGACACAGCTAGCTGGACTCTTTTCCGTTATGATAACAAGGGAGGTAATCTTTTAGATAGTATTACATCAGATAGAACAATTTCTGCTGACAATGAACAGTTAGTGCCAGATTGGGGTATTTCAGTAAGTATCTTCCAGAGTAATTATTTCTGTCCTGATCCAGATAATGCAAACTGTCCATTCCGTAATCGAATTGCAGAACCAATAGAGAGTACAATTGAATTTGCGGATAGTTCGAAGCGGTGGTTAATCGGTGTTCCTGATGTTGATTCTTATTCTCCTCAGAACTGGATCACGTCTGGAGATTATTCTCCTACTGATCCTGATGATTGTTTGCCAGATCAAGGGTTAAATGATCCATGTTGTTATCCTGATTTGACTGAGGTCGATCCAGATGAGTTATTTTCGTCATTGTTGAATGGAACAGCTACATTAGGTCAGTTGGCTCGTTATGACGGTTGTGGTTATAATCCAATTGGTGTTCCGACTCCATTGACTACGGTTAGTTTCTATGAGTCATTTGCTGTGAGTAGAATGGGTTCTGTATTCCAACCAGGTGTAGATATAGTTGTAACTTCAGATAAGTCACTTTGGACGAGATGTGCGGTTATTGAATTAAACAACGATCAAAATCTATCGGTTAACGGAGGAAGACCAGGTCTATTGCGTCAGAGTCCATCAATTGATAAGAATGGTAATCAAGCCGGTGATCCAGGTTACAATGCCGCTGAAGGAGACCTTGTTTCTAGTTCGGGTATGGGCTGGTTCCCTGGATATGCGATCGATGTTGAGACAGGTCGTCGTCTGAATATGGCTTATGGTGAGAATTCATTCTTGGCAGGACAAAATGGTGCTGATATGATTTGGAATCCAACTTCTGAGTTTTTTAATTCAGTAGGAAGTCCATTACTTGGAGGTCAACATACTGTATATGTTTTCGGTAGTGAAGAGCATGATATGCCGAATTATGACTTTGGTGAATTTATTCATACACAGCTAGCTGCCGAAGGACAATCGGAGTTTAGAGATGTTTACCAAACGTTGTCATGGGTTATGCAGCCTATGCTTGCTCCAGGTCAAGAGTTACTTTCAACTGATGTAAGAATAAGACTTCGCATCAATAAAGAGTATAAAGAATATACTCAAACAGGTGTTAACGGAGGTCGTCCAACATACGAGTGGAATATCGATGAGAATGGTACACAGAAAGGAAGTGATGAGGCGTTAGCTGAAGCACTTGAAATTATTAACGTTGTACCAAACCCTTATTACGCCTATTCATCTTACGAAAGAAGTAAGCTTGACACAAGGGTTAAGATTACTAATCTTCCTGAACGTTGTAAAGTACGTATATACGATGTGTCTGGTAAACTTATTAGAGCTTTCGATAAGGATAGTCCAATCACATCGATAGATTGGGATCTTAAAAACTCTGATAATATTCCGGTATCTGGTGGTGTTTATCTCATCCATGTGGATATACCTGAAATTGGTGAAACAGTTGTTAAATTCTTTGGTGGTCTGCGTCAACCAGATCTTGAGAATTTGTAGAAATAAGATATTTAAATTATATAGAAATTTACAGATATGATAAGATCTATAATTAAAGGTTCGATGATAATAGGTGCGTTAGCTATGGCAATGCCATCCTATGCTGGAAATGAAGATCGTATCGGTTCAGCCGGAGCTAGTGAGGTATTGGTAAATCCTTGGGCTCGTTCTTCAGCATGGGGGACAGCAGGAGTAGCAGCAGTGAATGGGTTAGAGGCTCAGTTTACAAATATTGCTGGTCTCGCTTTTACGGACCGTACACAAATAAAGTTTAATTACACAAACTGGTTAGGTAGCGCAAACATTTCTTTGAATTCAGCTGGTATCGCTCAGCGTATTGGAGATCAAAGTGTAATTGCTTTGAGTATTCAGGCGTTTGGGTTTGGAGATATTGATATCACTACTGTCGACTTACCAGAAGGGGGTATTGGTCAGTTCTCACCTAGAAAGAACATTATTAACTTAGGATATGCGAGAGAGTTCTCGAATTCTATTTACGCTGGATTAAATATGAAAGTTGTCAATGAGAATATTTCTAACATGAGAGCTACTGGTGTTGCTTTTGATGCGGGTGTTCGTTACGTAACAGGTGAACAAGATCACGTTAAGTTCGGGATTACGCTGAAAAACGTAGGTACTCCTATGACTTTTCAAGGAGATGGTCTTGGTCAAGAAATATTTTATCAATCGACAGGAGGTAATGCTACATTAGAACAGCGTTCTGCTACCTTTGAAATGCCTTCACTTTTGGCAATCGGAGGTGCTTATGATTTCATCTTTAGTGAGTCAAGTAAGCTAACTGCAGCCTTTGCCTTCCATGCAAATTCGTTTACAAATGATCAATTCAATATTGGACTTGATTATGGAATGTCTTTAGAAAAAGCTGCTTTTAATGTGAGAGCCGGTTATGTTCTAGAAAAAGATGTTTGGAACAGAGAAACATCTACAAGCAGTTTAACAGGTCTTGCAGCTGGATTCTCAGTTGATGCCTTGTTAGGTGAAAATAAGATGCCGATTGGATTTGAATATTCGATGAGAATGTCAAACCCATTTGGTTTAATTCATTCATTCGGAGTAACCTTGAGCTTGAAATAGAAAAAAATACTATATCTTTGTAGGAACAGGAGAGTCAGTTGGCTCTCTTGTTTTTGTTTAATAACATTTTGGATTATGTCACAATTAAGTTACTATACCAAAGAAGGACTTCAGAAACTGAAGGATGACCTTCATCAAATGGAACGAGTTGAACGTCCTAAGATTTCGCAACAAATCGGTGAAGCTAGAGATAAGGGCGATTTATCAGAAAATGCTGAATACGATGCTGCAAAAGAAGCACAAGGAATTCTTGAAATGAGAATCTCTAAATTGAAAGAGGTTATTTCTAATGCAAGAGTGATTGATGATTCAGAAATTGATGCCTCTAAAGCGTTGATCTTATCTAAGGTGAAGATAAAGAATCTCAAGAATAATGCTGAAGTAGAATATACTTTAGTGGCTGAAAATGAGGCTGATCTTAAAGCAAAGAAGATTTCAGTAGAATCTCCTATAGGGAAAGGTCTGTTGGGTAAATCAGTTGGTGATATTGCCGATGTGCAAACCCCAGGGGGTATTATACAATTTGAAATCCTTGAAATTTCGAGATAATGTCTTCTATTTTTACAAAGATTATTAATGGCGATATTCCTTCCTATAAAGTTGCTGAGAGTGAAACGTGTTATGCTTTCTTAGATATTGAGCCAGTAAGTAAAGGACATGTGCTTGTAGTTCCAAAGATCGAAGTTGATTATATTTTTGACCTTGATGATGAACGTCTTGCCGATCTAATGACTTTTGCCAAGTCTATCGCTAAAAAAATGGATAAGGTTTTTGATTGCAAAAGAATTGGTGTCACAGTAATTGGTTTGGAAGTTCCGCATACGCATATTCATCTTATTCCAATCAACGGATTAACAGATATGGATTTTCGAAAATCGAAACTATCTTTTCCAACAGAAGAAATGGAAAGTATTGCGAAAGCTATTCGTGAAGCTTAATCTTTTTTACCAGAAACGTTCCTTTTAGGATTTTCTTTGATGTATGCCTTCCAATTTGTGGCTTTCGTTTTATTATGTTCTCCTTTACCCTTTGAGTAAAAATGACAAACTGCTGCGGCTAGTCCGTCTGTTGCGTCCAGGTGCTTTGGTAACTCTTCTAGCTTTAATAAACTTTGTAGCATACTTGCCACTTGCTCTTTACTGGCCCCTCCTTTGCCTGTTATTGCCTGTTTTATACGTCTGGGTGAGTATTCCTCAAATGGTACGTTTCGATTCAAAGAAGCTGCAATACAAACGCCCTGTGCACGCCCTAATTTTAGCATTGATTGAACATTCTTACC
This sequence comes from Brumimicrobium sp., assembly GCA_965659845.1. GTDB lineage: Bacteria > Bacteroidota > Bacteroidia > Flavobacteriales_D > Crocinitomicaceae > Brumimicrobium. Next base: position 4,258 of record CBFHXS010000011.1, on the reverse strand, counting down.
AAAGAAAGGAGCTTCAATGGCCATTTCGTCTGGTTTATATTCCTTGATGATCTCATCTACACGCTCAAATATTCTTTTCAGCTTGTCTGGGTGATTACCTAACTTACTCAAATGGATTACTCCATAATTGATTAAGAATAGTTTATTCTTCTTGACATGAATTAAACCATACCCCATTATGGAAGTTCCGGGGTCTATTCCTAGAATTATTTTATCTTCAACTTTCAATTCAACGCTGTGTTTGAGAATATAAAGATACGAAAGTCTTTCGGTGCGCTAATTAAAGGCATAGTTTTTATCGGGATTTGCTATGCTTTGTATTTGCAGTTATCTAAGTTGTCGTTGTCTGACTTTCAGACTCTGCATGTTTCAAATTGGTGGTATTTAATTTTGGCTGTGTCTTTAGTTCTGCTGAATTGGGGTGTTGAACTTATAAAATGGATGATTATCATAAAACCAATTAGCAAGGAAAAGAGCCGATTAACTTTGATAAAATCATTATTTGCTGGAATAGCTACAGGTATTGTTACACCGAATAGATTGGGTAACTTTCTTGGAAGAATGTTATACTTCAAAGGGAAAAAGAGAATACTAGCCGCTTTTGGAACTTTATATGCCAATTTAGCACAGTTTTTAGCCACGTTAATATTTGGTGCGTTGGGATTCTATTCATTAGGAGATCAACTGATAGGGGAGTACAATCATTATCTTCTCAAGACTGCTTTAATAGTTGGACTTTGCTTGTCCTTTTTTCTATATATTATTTTTGCATTTGGCCCCGAACTCTTCAAGTTTATGTATCGGAAATATCAGAATACTGTTGATATCCTTCAAGGACAACTAAAGCATGTCAGCTTTATTTTACTGCTATTAAGCTTATTGAGGTATTTAGTCTTTATTTCCCAGTTTGGATTCTTGTTATTGGCGTTTGGAGCCAGTTATTCAGAAGATTTAATATCAGCTTTGTATTTACATTTCTTGATTATTTCAATTCTTCCTTCGTTAATCATGGGTAAACTGGTGATTCGAGAAACTGTAGCACTATTAATATTAGGAAGCTTCATTCCTAATAATGCAATCATTGTAGTTTCTTCTTTGACATTATGGGCAATCAACCTTGGTTTTCCTTCTTTGATAGGTCTTTACTTTATTCTTAAAAAGAGAATCGTAGATGTGGACTGACCTGTACATAGCTTTTATTCTAATCTCAACGGTTGCTTTCTTAACTGCGCGCAGTTATGCATTGTCAAAGAAAAAACTAGAATTGGTGCTTAACTTGGAAGAATTGACAGTTATCATTCCTTTTAGAAATGAGTATCAAAATTTGAAAAGATTGATAGAGTCTATTGATGCTCAAACTGTTCTTCCAAATAGAATTGTTTTCGTCAATGATCATTCAAGTGATAATGGAGTCGAAATTATTAGAGAGTGGTGTGCCCGGAATGATATAGGATCATTGTTGCACCTTCAAGAAGAACAATTCGGAAAGAAGAAAGCTATTGAGATAGGAGTGAAGAATACCACTACAGCAAACATATTAACCCTGGACGCAGATACTTGGTTTGATTCGAAGTTTCTTGAGTCTACTGTTTTCTCTGATGACCTGAGTATGATATGTGGACCTGTAATTTTAGAATCTAACGGTCTTACTCAATTGTTTTTCAGTATTGAACATTTGTTTTTCAATAGTTTTAATTACTTGATTTCTCCCTTTTATACGTTAAGCGCTAGTGGAGCTAACCTAATGTTCAGTCGGGAAAGTTACATAGAAAACAATGACCTGAAATACCATGAAGAAATACCATCTGGTGATGATCATTTTCTTTTGAGAAATTTTCAATCTAAAGGATTACAAATTGCAACCGTAAATGATCCATTAAGAATAGTACACACTGAAGCTGCTTCGGATTTTAAGGCGTATTTCAATCAAAGAATGCGATGGTTAGGCAAAACATTGAAGAAAACCTATTTAAAAGAAGTTGTTTTTGGAATTTATATAACGCTTTACTTAATTGCTGGATTCGTTATATGTCTGTATAGTTTACTTCAAGATGACTATCAAAGTATCATAGCCATTTTTTTGACACGCTTTATTCTAGATAGCTTGATATTTCTTATTTACGTCTTTCGAATGAGGAAAGGCAAATACGTTTTCATGCTACCTTTATTTCAGCTTGTTTACCCTCTTATTTATACAGTTGTAATTTTTGGTTCAATATTTTATAAGCCCATTTGGAAAGGAAGAAAAATATAATTTTCTTAAAAAATTAGAAGTACCGACCCAAACAAGATACACCCAAGAATAAAGAGTAAAAAGGTGTATGGCAAGATCTGATAGGGTTTTAGTTTAGTTATTCCTAACAGTGGTAATGCCCAAAAAGGTTGTAACATATTGGTCAATTGATCTCCATAAGTCATCGCCATAACGGTTTTTGGTAAGTTTGCATTGAGCTGTGTAGCAGCTTCGATTAAAATAGGACCTTGGATAGCCCATTGCCCTCCTCCGCTAGGAACAAAGAAGTTTACTACACCTGCACTTATGAATGTGTAAACGGGTAAAGTATAGTCGTTCGCAATTGCAATTATTGAATCAGAGAATATCGTAATCAATCCGCTACTTTTCATAATACCTAGAATCCCGAAGTAAAGTGGGAATTGAATAAGAATACCAGAAATGTCACTTATTGAAACCTGCACGGCATTGATGAAATTGTTAATAGATCTATGAAAAAATATGGAAAGACCTAGCAAGCTCAGATTGATGAAATTAAGATTAATAAACCCAAAAGTACTTTCACCCTGATAGTTCAGAGCTTTTAGAGTGACAAGAATAAGAATCCCTAACCCTAAAAGCGTACCGACAAGTTTGCTATAGTCCAAACGTTCCGCACCTTTTACTTTATGAACAGAGACTTCCGCTTTACTGCCAAATTGATTTTTGAACTTTGGAACATCATTTACTTTGGTTTTTCTAGCAAGAAAATATAAAAATGCAGGAATAATCAATATGCACAAAACAGCAACAAGAATATTCATTCCTGACCCAATAGTTGATTCAAAGGGAAGAGAAGAGGGATAGGCCCCATTGCTCCCCATTCCTTCCATCATTTTAGGAATATAGCCTTCTTCCATGGCTTTTGTTGTTGCGCTACCCGATAATCCCCCGTGCCATACCATCATGGTTGAGTAGGCAGCAGCGCCGACCATCCCGTAATTGAGTGAAACGCCAGAATGTGAAAATTTCTCCCCTACTTTTCTGGCTAAAATTGCACCAAAGATCAATCCCAAACCCCAATTGAAAAGCCCCATGATTATTGAACCGATTGCAACAACAAAAACACTTGATGCAGTCGATTTACAATAATGCAACAAGGCTTGAATCAAATTGTCTACGGGTTTTGTGAGAGCTAGCACATGTCCCAACACTAAGATCAGCATCATTTGAAAGGCAAAATATAATCCGCCTGCACTGTTATCCCAAAGACCATCTTCCCAAGAAGAAAAGAGGTGTTTCAAATATTCTCCGTTAGACGATTCATCTGGCTTCGTCAATATCATTGCCAAGCCTATTGTCAGTAATGTCAATAGAATAGCTATCGTAAAAGGGCTTGGAAGAATCCTTCTAAAAAGAGTGATGAATTTTTGAGAATTGGACTTCATATTTTACTCGACATATAGAACCACTAAGTTAATAGAAAATAAAATCTATAATTCTAATTGTTGCATGCTGAGTTTATTGAAGTTAAATGAGATTGAATTACTTAACTTAGAAGTTCATTTAGACTTTTCAGAAACTCAAACTTAGGATTCACATATTTACCTTCGTGAATGCATAATTTGCAACTTAAATTTATAATTATTCTAATGAAGTAGAAAAAATTATGAAAAATCTAAAGAAATTTGAGAGTAAGGCAGTTGTAAATCAAGCATCTGTAAAAGGCGG